>JBDSVW010000025.1:0-22059 GCA_039927015.1 Gemmatimonadaceae bacterium
TGGGGAGTCGCACCAGGTCCTTCCCGACCACGAAGCGCTGCAGCTCATCCACCGTCTTCCGCGTGGCCTCCACCAGTTCGCCGCGCGCGGGATGGTCGCGCAGCACGTCACGCCACACGTCCATCGCGTCGCGCGTGCTGTCCACGGCGCGCGCCTTCTCGATAAAGAGCGCCTGCTCGCGGGCGAGTTCGCGCAGCCCGATCTCGAGCATCGTCGAGGTCGGAATATCGATCAGCTCCTCGGCGCGATAGCGCGCCTCCACGTAGTCGCGCCCGAGCGCCACCGTGCCATTCGCCCGCGGCAGGATGGTTTGCTCGTATTCGGCGATGAAGGCGTCCAGGGCCGCGCGCGCCTTCGCTGCCTCGTCCAGCATACGGATCTGTTCGGGGCCGGACGGGCTCGCAAGGGCCAGGGGCAGGTCGTTGGCCAGCATGCCGCTGGCGCCACGAAACATCCCCAGCCCTCGCTCGGCGAGAATGCGTGGCGGATTCACGAGGTTGACCCGTGCCGCGTCCAGCAAGCGTGGCACCTGGCGCAGCTTCTCCTGCAGCTTCGCCATGCGCTGCTCTGCCGGGGCACTCTCCATCGTCATGAGATTGTGCACGCCGTCCGCAATGGCGGACGCATAGATCATCGGATTGCGCTGCCAGCTCTTCGCCACCTCGAGATCGAGCAGCCAGCCATCGATCACGCCATTCAGGATACGGTGATCGACCCGTTCATCCGGCGTGAGCGTGGCAGGATCCATTTCGCCCAGTCGGGATTTCATCCCGCGGAACCACGACACCTGCCGTGCGATCCCCTCCGCCGAAAAATCTTCCAGCGCACCATCGTGCTCGTGCAGGCCGTTGCCGGCCGCGATGGAGGGATAGAAGCGCGCCCAGCCGTCGAGGTATTCGTCCGCCAGCGCGGCAAACGATCGCGATTCCGGCGATGCCGTCCCGTACGCCACCGGCGCGGACGTGTCCTGGACCGCGGACGAATCGGCGTCTGGCGGGCCGTTGGTGCAGGCGGCCGCGAGCAGCCCCGCGGCGATCAGTCCCTTCACTCTCATGAGCGTGTCCCTTCGTTGCGGTCGGATGTCGTTCACGTACCGGCGTGGCGGGCTGGAGCCGCGCCGGTATGCCGATGGGCGTTACGCGAACGCGACCACATTCGTTCAGTGGCGTGCGCGGGGAGGGTCCCGCACCGGCATGCGCTGAATCTACCGAAGGTTCCAGTTCAGGAGCGGCAGCACCCGCCGGCCAGCGGGGTTGTTGCGTGCGATGTTGAGCGCCGCTATGTCGAGTCTGCCTGACAGGCGGCACGAGCGTGCCGCGGGACCTCATGATCGTACGGTCTCGCGCCGGAGCGATGTGTCAGCGACGCCGTGTCCTGGCCGCGTTGCCTCGCAAAGAATCCAGAAACACCTCTCCCCCCTCAGCTGTTAATGTCACGGAGACGGCCGCGCGTGGTCGCCCGAACCGGCAGGAGGAAGCATGTGGTGCTTGTCCCGATGATCGCGTCCCCCCATCCGGGACGGTCGGCCCGACACGTTGCGCCGTCGCGTCCGCGGAGGACCGCGTGACGCGGAGCCTGCGCGTTCCCCGCTGGCTGCGGGTGACCCTCGTGGCCGCCGGGGTGTTCAACCTGCTGTGGGGCGCGTGGCTCATCGCGGCGCCGGCGTGGATCTTCACCTCCCTCGATCTCGCGCAGCCGAACTACCCCCTGATGTGGCAGGGCATCGGCCTGCTGGTGGCCATCCATGGCGGCGGCTATCTCATCGCCGCAGGTAATCCGGTGCGTCACTGGCCGATCGTCTTTCTCGGGCTGCTGGGCAAGGTGCTTGCGCCTGCCGGAGTCGCGTGGGGCGCCATGCAGGGGGAGTTGCCGTGGCGGGCCGCCGGTTTCACCCTGGCCAACGACGTGGTCTGGTGGGTGCCGTTCGCCATGCTGCTCTGGTACGCTGCGCGCGACTATGCGGCGGGTGAGTATCCGCGCTCATCGCATGTGGACACGCCGCTCGACGCGATGGCCCAGGCGCTCACCAACGACGGCCAGTCGCTGCTGGAGCTTTCGGAGACCGCCCCACGACTCGTCGTCTTTCTCCGGCACGAAGGGTGCATTTTTTGCCGGGAGACGCTGGCCGACCTGCGTGGATGCCAGCGGGACGTGGAACGCGCGGGCGTTCGGATGGTCGTCGTGCACATGGGCATGCCCGACGAGAGCGAGGAACTGATGGCGCGCTACCGGCTGCGCGACGTGGAAGTGCTGAGCGATCCGCTGCGCTCACTGTACCAGGCCTTCCGCCTGCAGCAGGGCCGCTTCGGCGAACTGTTCGGGCCGCGCGTGCTGGTGCGCGGGATGGCGGCTACGCTCAAAGGGCACATGCTGGGCAACCTGCGCGGCGACGGCTTGCAGATGCCGGGCGCCTTCGTGGTGTCGCACGGCAGGATTCTGCGCGCCTTCCGCCATGAAAGCGTGGCGGACCGCCCGGATTACGTGGCGCTGGCGCGCGGCGAATGCGACAGACCCTTCGCCTCCACGCACTCCGCCGCCTGAGGCCAGACCTTCTCGCGGCGTGAGGCGCCCAGCCGGCGTCCGCCGCTCACGGTTCGCCGACGCCGACCGCTTGTCCGGCAATCCCCTTCGTCCCCGGGACTCTCTCGCGCTCGCCGGAACCGGGCGGTAGGATTGCTCCGCAGGTCCGTGCCCTTCCCTCCTTTCGTCGCGATGCGGTCGTGGTGAAGCGGTGGGCGCCGGCGGGCCGCGTGGCCGGCGTAGATCGTTGGGTAGTGCATCGCGTGAGGATTACGGCTCATGACGCAGCAGAACCCGTTCATGTTGGCGGCGCGTGGTCACCCAACCACGCGCACTCCGGTGTGGTTCATGCGGCAGGCGGGTCGCGTGCTGCCGGAGTACCGGGCGGTGCGCGACCGCTGGTCGCTGCTGGAGATCTGCGCGCAGCCTGACCTCTGCGCGGAAGTGGCGCTGCAACCCGTGCGCCGCTTCGGCGTGGACGCGGCGATCCTGTTCGCGGACATCATGCTCCCCCTCATCGGCGTCGGCGTGCAACTCGACCTGGTGGACGAGATCGGCCCGGTCATCCGGCACCCCATCGCGACGGCGGCGGATCTCTGCCAGCTGCGCCCGCTGGAACCGGAGGCTGACGTGCACATGGTGCTCGAGACCGTATCGATCCTCAAGGCGGAACTGGGCGACCGCGTGCCGCTCATTGGCTTCGCCGGGGCGCCCTTTACGCTCGCCGCCTACCTCATCGAGGGACGTCCCTCGCGCGACTTTGCCCGCACGCGCGCCTTCATGCTTGGACAGCCGGCGGTGTGGCACGACCTCATGCAGCGCCTCACGCGCGACATGAGCGCGTACCTCATCGCGCAGCTCGAGCGGGGGGTGGACGTGGTGCAGTTGTTCGACAGCTGGGTGGGATGCCTCTCGCCTGACGATTATCGCGAGTTCGTCTCGCCGTACACGCGGCAGATCTTCGCCGCCATCGCGCCGTGGAAGCGGCCCACCATCCATTTCGGCACCAACACGTGGGCGCTGCTGGACGAGATGAAGCGCGACGGCGCGAGCATCATGGGCGTGGACTGGCGGGTGCCGCTCGACTGCGCGTGGGCCCGCCTGGGACACGACGTCGGCATCCAGGGCAACCTCGATCCCGCCGTGCTCCTTGCGCCGGAGCATGTGATCGAGGCCCGCACGCGCGATGTGCTGTGCCGGGCCGGAGGGCGGCCGGGACACATCTTCAATCTCGGCCACGGACTCTTCCCGCAGACCACCACCGACAGCGTACATCGCGTGCTGGATGCCGTGCGACAGTACGACCATGAGCGCGCGGCCCCGCGCGAACTGGCGTCCGCCAGCTGAGCCGCATGGCCCGTGCAGACGCGATTCTGCTCATGGCCTACGGGTCGCCCGATTCCATGGACGACGTGGGGGCATACTACACGCACATCCGCGGCGGACGCGAGCCGTCGGCAGCGGCGGTGGCCGGGCTCCGGGAGCGCTATCGCCGCGTAGGAGGCCGCACCCCGCTGCTCGACATCACCCGACAGGTGCAATCCGCGCTGCAGCACCGGCTGATGGGCGGCCACGGACATGCGCCCCGCGTCTACATCGGCATGAAGCACTGGCATCCCTTCATCGGCGACACGATACGCGTGATGCAGGCCGACGGGATCACCCACGTGACCGCGCTGCCGCTGGCGCCGCACTACTCGCGCATGAGCATCGGCGGCTACCGCAAGGCCGTGGAGCAGGCGCTGGCTGAGCACCAGGCCGCGCTGGAGGTCCGCTTCATCTCGAGCTGGCATTCTCATCCGGCCTTCGTGGAGCTGATGTCGAACCGCGTGCGATCGGCGTTGGAACGCTTCCCCGCTGGCGACGGCGGGCCGGTCACGACGGTGTTCACGGCGCACAGCCTGCCCGAGAAGATCCGGCAGTGGAACGACCCGTACGAGGACGAAGTGCGCCGCAGCGGGGCGGCGGTGGCGGCGGGCTTGCAGCTGGACGCGTGGCGCGTGGCGTGGCAGAGTGCCGGCGCCACCGGCGAGCCGTGGATCGGACCGGACATTCTCGACATGCTCACGACGCTGGCACGCGAAGGCGCCCGCCGCGTGCTCCAGGTGCCCATCGGCTTCGTCTCCGAGCACCTCGAGATTCTCTTCGACGTGGACATCGAGGCGCAGGAGCGGGCCGGCGAACTGGGCATCACCCTGCGCCGCACGGAGATGCCTAACGCTTCGGAGGAGTTCGTGGCGGTGCTGGCATCTGTGGTGGCCGACGCCGACTCTCTGACGGCCATCCCCGTCGCCTGAGCGGCCGTCGCATGGTGCGCGGCGGCATCAGGCGCCGGGGCGCGGGCCGCCGCCCGGCAGCAGCACGCGCGCCACCAGTTCGGCGTAGTCCTCCGCGTGGCCGTTCGAGGCCTCCGCGCGCAACCGGCGTGCCGGCTCGTCCAGCAGGCGGTTCACCAGCGTGATGGACAGCTGCTCAATATGCGGCAACAGCTCCGGCGGCAGACCCGGCATGGCCCGTTGCAGCTGACCCACCTCTCCGCGCCGTATCTCCTCTGCCCCGCGCCGCCACGCATGCACCATGCGCAGCAACGCGGCGCCGCGCGTGCGCTGCCCCAGCACCGCGAGCTCCTCCGCGATGATGGCCTCCACCGCGGGAATCTCCCCACGGCGGCGCTCCAACGTCCGGTCAACCCGCGCCCGCAGGTGATCCATGTCGTACAGCGTCACTCCCTCCAGCGTGCCCACATCAGGATGCACGTTGCGCGGCACCGCGACGTCGATGAAGACTATCGCGCGCCCGGCGCACGAGCGCTGCACCAGGTCGCGGTCGATGATCGGCTGGGAAGCGCTCGTGGCGGTGAACACGACGTCCGCATCAGCGATGGCCGTGCCCAACTCGTCGAACGGCACGACCCGCACCGGACGTCCCGCGGCCATGGCCTGTGCGTGTTCCGCCGTGCGGCTGGTGACCGTGACCTCCCAGCGGCCGCTCGTGCACAGGCGCGCGACCCCGATGCGCCCCATCTTCCCCGCCCCCACGAACAGCGCGCGATTGCCCGAAGCGCGGGGCGCGACGTCGTCCGCCAGCAGCACGGCAACGGAGCTCACGCTGGCCGGGTTGTGCCCCAGCGCCGTTTCCGCGCGGGCACGCTTGCCCGCACGAATGGCGGTCTCGAACAGCGACGTCAGCGCGTCCCCCGCGGTACCCCGGCGCTGTGCACGATCGAGGGCGTCCACCACCTGACCCAGGATCTCAGCCTCCCCGATCACGACCGATTCGAGCCCGGCCGCGACGCGGCAGAGATGTCGTTCCGCGGCCTGCGCTTCGTGACAGCGCAGGGCAGACGTCACGTCAGCCAGGGGAATGCCGCGGGCGCGCGTAAGAAAGGCGGCCATCTGCTCGGCCCCCGCGCGCATGTTGTCGGCGCTTCCGTCGAGCGCACCGTACAGCTCCACGCGGTTGCACGTCGAGAGCAGCACGCACTCGCGCACGAGCGGCATCCCCTCGTCTGCCGCGGCAAGGAGGTCGTCCACCATCGCCGTCGCAAACGCGAGTCGCTCGCGCAGCGCGAGCGGCGCACTCGCATGGTCCACTCCGACGCACAGAACTGTCATCGTGCCTCGCTACTCACGGCCGGCGCTTCACGCGCCATCGTAGTCCGGGCACCGGAGGGCGTCAAGTTTCATGGGCTCGGCAGCGCGGCAAACCGGATGGTGAGGCAGCCGGCCTGTAACCCGGGGCAGTAGTAGCTCAGGACGTCGAACTTGAAGTAGCCGCCATCGCTCGTGCGCAGCGCAAAGACGTGACCGTTAGGTTCGAGCAGGTGCGACAGCATCCCGTAGCGATACCAGTGGTTCGTGGCCGCATTGGTCGTGTCGCTGCTCACGGTGTTGGCCTGGTATCCATTCGCGGGAGCGCGGGACACGCTGTCGAAGTGCACCGCGCCGAGATCGGCGAGCCCTCCGCTGGCGATGATGTGATGGCGCCGTGTCGCGAGTTCCCAGCCTGCGGTATCGGGCGTGAGGAGCACCACCCCCTCGCGCAGCGTCGCGAAGCGCCACTGTTTCTCGTCGCGCGCGTCGAGGGTGAGCGTGTCCACACCCCGCGCATGATTCGCACGCACCGCCGCAGCGTGCAACGCGCGGCCCGGCGTCGTGGGAGCGAACTCCGCCGCCGAGCGAGTGCCGAGCGAGCTGACGATGAGGTAGCCCAGTACCGATACGAACAGCGCGAGCGCCACCGCCAACACGATCGTCGCGCGCTCACGCGGCAGGGAGATGACCATGGATGCCCTTGTTAGCTGCGCGACGAGCGCCTGTCAACGCGCGACGTCCGGGTACTGTCCTGTGGACGGACTTGTGGACGGTCTTGCGAAAGCGTCGAGCCGTCCGCCAATGTAGCGCACCCAGACTCCGAGGTTCGCGAATGCCGGTGCGCGAGGGACCGCGCGGGGCGAAGTTTCGACAGGCAGCGTTCGTCTACCTGCACGTGGCGCTGTTGTACGAAGCTGCCGCGTACGCCATGTGGCGACGCAACCTGCTGCCGGGCACGTCGATGGGCCCCGCATGGTTGTGGCTCATTCTTGGCGCGGCCGTGGCCCTGCTCATCTTCTTCGGCCTGTTGCGCTGGCAGAATGTCTGGTTCGCGGGCGCCATCTGGGCGATTCACAGCCTGCGTCTTCCCACCCTCATAAAGGGCGCCTTCTTCCCGGAGCGGGGAGCCATCATCGACTCCACGTTCTACCTGACGGCGATGGTGGTCGTGATGATCAATCTCTGGATGCTCGCGCGCGCGGTGTGGGACCTGTGAGCTTCCGCACCTATCGCGACGTCACCGGGCCCGATCGCTCGCAGCTCGGCGCCCAGGTGGGGGCACAGCGCGCCCGTATCACCGAGCGCCTGGCCCCCGTGCTGTCCACGGTGGCGGTGATGAGCGGCAAGGGAGGCGTGGGCAAGAGCTTCGTGACGGCCTCGCTGGCGTTAGGTGCTGCGCGCCGCCGATCGGGCGGGGTGGGCGTGGTGGATGCCGATCTCAAGAGCCCCACCATGGCCCACCTGCTCGGCGCTCGCGGGCCCATTCACGTGTCGGAATCGGGGGTGCAGCCCGCGGAGGGCGCGGGAGGCGTGCGCGTGATGTCCTCGGCGTTCCTGCTGGAGGACGGCCAGCCTCTCACATGGCGCGAGCACCCGGGCGAACGCTTCGTGTGGCGCGGCGTGCTGGAGGCCGGCGCCCTGCGCGAATTCCTGGGAGACGTGGAGTGGGGCGCGCTCGACCTGTTGCTCGTGGACCTGCCCCCGGGCGCGGACCGGCTGTCCGACCTCGCTGAGCTGTATCCGCTGCTCGCCGGCGCGATTGCGGTCACGATCCCGAGCGCGGAATCACACGCGTCGGTGCGGCGGGCGATGCTGGCCGCGCAACGCGCCGGCGTTCCGTTGCTCGGCGTCATCGAGAATATGAGCGGCTACGCGTGCGACGGGTGTGCGACCACCCGCCCCCTCTTCGCGGGGAATGCCGGCGTCGAACTGGCCGAGGAATTCGCGGTGCCGCTGCTGGCCCGCATTCCCTTTCGGGCGGGAGCGGGCGATGAGGCTGCCCCCATCACAGGCGACGAGATAAGTGACGCGGTGATCTCGGCGCTCTTTCCCATGGAGCGCGCCGTCCCATGAAGTTTCTCTGCATCGAGTGCGACACGCAGATGGGGTTCGAGGAACGCGCCGTTCCCGGAGACGGGACCTTCGCCGCTTCGTTCACCTGTCCATCTTGTGGACGCCGCATCGCCATGCTGGCCAACGAGATGGAAACGCAGCTGGTGGGAGCGCTGGGGGTGAAGATCGGTGGACGGACCCTGGACGAACAGCCGATGGAATTGGTTCGCACCTCCATCGATGGGCGCGCCGATGCCTTTGTGGACGATGAGCCAGCGGCTGCGGGCGCGGCAGGCAGGCCCGTGTGGTCTGCCGAGGCGAAGGAACGACTGTCGCGCGTGCCAAGCTTCGTGCGCGGCATGGTGAAGCGCATTTACACCGACTATGCCGTCGAGCGCGGCATCGCGGCCATCAGCCCGGAAGTGATGGATCGCGCACGCACCGAACTGGGACTCGAGGGCATGTGACGCCTGACGCGGACGACCTGCTTGTGCACGGACTCCGGGTGCGCATCGACCGCACCCTGTGTGTGGGTTTTGGAGATTGCATTACAGAAGCGCCAGATGCATTCGTGCTGGACGAGGAAGGCGTGGCGGTGTTCCTGCATCCCGACCGGGTCACTCGCGAAGTGCTGCTGCACGCGTGCGACGAGTGTCCCGTGGATGCGATCACAGTCTGGGACGACGGAGAAAACCAGATAATCCCTTCCTGACAACTTGACAGCGGCGAGGCCCGCTTTCATGTTCGCCGCCGCGAGCCCCACGCTCGCCTTCGGAAGTTTCGTGTTGAATTTCGAGTACGACGGTGCTGGTGCGCAGCCGTTCGCGCACCTCCAGCTGTGCAGGTTTTTGCGCATTGGTTTGCACGTACAACGTCAACGTTCGATTCACCGACCGTTAGCCAGGCCGAAGGCGGAGCTATATGTATCGGGAAATTTTTCTCCCCGTCGACAACTCGCAGCATTCCGACTGGGCCGTGGACCGGGCACTCGAGCTCGGGCGGCACTTTCAGGGACGCATCACCGGCAATCATGTCTACGCCGCGCGCCTCCACGACGTGCGCTTCCGGCAGCTCGAGACGGGCCTGCCCGCGCAGTTCCAGTCAGCGGAGGAGATCAAGCGCCAGCGCAAGATCCACGACAAACTCATCGAGAAGGGCCTGCAGCTCATCGCGGATTCCTTCCTCGACCAGTTAGGCAAGCGATGCGAGGCTGCCGGCGTGCCCCTCACGCGCCAGCTTTTGGAAGGCATCAACTTCGAAGAGATCGTGAGCGAGGTGAATCGCGGCGCGGGACACCTGCCGGGGCTCATCGGCTTCGACCCGAACTCCGCCTCGCGCTACGATGGCGGCGATCGCGTACGAGGCGACGTCAAGCTCGGCGCTGACGGCCGCATCGTGGCAGAGGAAGAAGATGCCGCGGCCAGGCTCGTGGGCAGTTCCGGACGGCAGTACGACCTTGTGGCCATCGGCGCGCACGGGCTCGGACGCCAGCACTTCAGCCAACTTGGGGGAGTCGTGGCGAGGGCCTTGCGCGGGATCCAAAAGGACATGCTCATCGTTCGTGACGACCGTCCTCTCGCTGGCGGTCGTTTTGTCGTCTGCATCGATGGCTCCTCGTACAGCTATCGCGCCATGCGGCAGGCACTCGAGCTCGCGCAGGCGTTTGGCGGCTCGCTGTTTGTATGTAGTGCATTCGACGTGGAGTACCACCACATCGTCTTCAACAACATCAAGGACGTGCTCTCGGCGCAGGCCTCCAAGGTCTTCAAGTTCGAGGAGCAGGAGGAGCTGCACAACAACATCATCGACAAGGGACTGCTCAAGCTCTGCCAGGCGAACCTCAAGCGCGCCGCGGTCATGGCGGAGGAGTTCCCCGACGTCCCGATCAAGACGCAGATCCTGGTGGGCAAGCCCTTTCAGGTGGTCATGCAATGGTTGGAGGAGCTCGAGCCGTCACTGCTCGTGATGGCGCGCCTGGGGTCACACCGCATCGATGGCACGGAGCTGGGCTCGCAGGCAGAGAACCTCGTGCGCCTCGCGCCGTGCAACGTGCTGCTCACCGGCGTGGCGGGAATACGGCCGGAAGACATTCCCTGGATTGAAGAAGACGGCATGGTCTCCATTCCCTGGTCGCCCGATGCGGAAGTGCGCATCCTGCGCGTGCCGCCGTTCGCCCAGGGCATCGCGCGCAAGGCGGTGGAGGAGTTCGTGGTCGAGCAGGGGGGCGACATCGTCACCAACCCCAGGCTGGACGAGGCGATTCGCAAGCTCCTGCCCACCCACATGCAGCTCATCATGGGCATCGGATCGGCGGAGGAGATGGCGCTCGCCGAGACGAAGGCCGAAGAACAGATGCTTCGCACAAAGGTCAGCGGACATGACGATGATCCCGTGCCGGCCGAATCGCTCACCGAGGTGCGGTGTCCGGTGACCGGCAACGTGAGCATGCGCCCCCGCATTGCCACCGACCCCATCGTGTGGACGGAGGAAGCGTGGAACCGGCTGCGGCTGGTGCCGCTCATTGCACGCCCGCTGGCGCGCAACACGGTGGAGCGCTTCGCTCGCGCGCACGACATGTGGCGCATCACGACGCCGGTGATGGACGACAACAAGCAGGCCATG
The DNA here is from genome assembly GCA_039927015.1 of Gemmatimonadaceae bacterium. GTDB lineage: Bacteria > Gemmatimonadota > Gemmatimonadetes > Gemmatimonadales > Gemmatimonadaceae > SCN-70-22. The sequence goes on from JBDSVW010000025.1 coordinate 10,788, forward strand.
ATCGAGGCCGACGAGTTCGACATGGACACGATGATGGTGATGTTCACGGAGCTGCGCGCGAAGCAGATCAGGGCCGACGCCGAGGGCGGCGGCGATGTGATGTCTCCGGAGATGCGGCGTTTCATCGAGGAAGCGAAGGCCTCGGGCATGACGCGTTGCCCGATTCGTGATGTGGAGGAGAAGATTGCCAAGTGTCCGGTGGACATGAAGACGACGACGCCAGAGCAGGCGCGCGCCGCCGTGGAAAAGCTCATGCACGAGGGTGCGGCGGGCGACTGACGCCGCCGCAGCGTCCGACCCGAGCGAGTGGCCGGCAGCCGACACAGCCGGTGGTACGTGAGGTGAGCAGGCGAGGAAGCGACGACGATCGCTTCGGGAGATGGAAGTCCATGGGGTAGCTCCGCTGGAACTGCTGGAGACTGCTGCCGGAGCAATGGGCCGAGGCGACCACTTGCCGCACGTGGTCGCCTGGAATCTCACGCGGCGCTGCAACCTCGAATGCGCGCACTGCTACATCTCGGCCGGACCGCACGAATCGGCGGAGGATGAGCTGAGCACCGACGAGTGCCGGCGTATCATCGACGAGATTCTCGCCATCAACGCGTCACCGATGTTCATCCTCTCGGGCGGCGAGCCGCTGCTGCGCGACGACCTGCACAGTATCGCGGCGCATGCTACGCGCGGAGGCGCCACCGTGGTGGTGGGCACCAATGGCACGCTGCTCACCGACGAGCGCATCGCCGGCCTCGCCGATGCGGGAGTGACGGGCGTCGCGGTGAGCGTGGACTCGCTGGTGGACAAGCATCACGACAACTTCCGGCACGGGGCCGGCGCGCGCGTGGCGACCGTCGACGCCCTCGACCGCCTACGCGCCCGCCGCATGGACTTCATTATCCAGACGACGGCGCACCGCGGCAACCGGCACGAGATCGCCGGGCTGGCGGAGTGGGCGGCCGAGCAGGGCGCGGTGTCGTTCAACCTGTATTTCCTGGTGGCGACAGGACGGGGCGCCCGTCTCACCGACCTCACGCCCCAGGAGTACGAGTCGCTGCTGGCGGAGTTGGTGGAGCACCAGCGACACTACCGGGGCCGCATGCTCGTGCGCGCCAAGTGCGCGCCGCACTTCATGCGCCACGTGCACCGCGACGATCCGGAGTCGCCGATCCTCAATTACTCCACCCGCTGTCCCTGCGGCGTGCAGTACTGCCGCATCACGCCCGACGGAAAGCTCACCCCTTGTCCCTACCTGCCGCTGGCCGCCGGCGACCTGCGCAAGCAATCGTTTGGCGACATCTGGCGCGATTCCACGCTCTTTCATGAGCTGCGCACCAAGGCACTGGGCGGGAAGTGCGGGGAGTGCGAGTACCGCTCCATCTGCGGCGGCTGCCGCGCCCGCTCCTACGCGCTCGAGGGCGACATGCTGGCGGCCGATCCGTCCTGCGCCTACGAGCCCGACGGGACGCAGCCGTTGATATCGCCCGCGCGCAGCGTGACGTACGGCATGCCCGCGACCGTTTCGATGACGTGGGCCCCCGATGCGCGAGCGCGCATCAACCGCATTCCGTCGTTCGTGCGCGGCGTGGTGGTGAAGCGCATGGAGGACTACGCGCGCGAGCGCGGTGTCACTGAAATCACCGTCGACCTGCTGGGCGAGGTACGCCGCTCCATGCCGATCGACTTTTCCCGTCGCCTTCCATTCTTCGCCAGCGATGACTGAGCTCACCCTGCTCCCGCTGCTGCAGGCGGCCGCCGATACCTCCGGCGCGTACGGCACCTTTCCCGGCATCGGCGCGCGCGGCGCGATCTGGGTCGCCGCCGAAGTGCACCTCATGTTCGCCGCGTTCGTGCTCGGCGTGCCGATGTTTGCGGTGATCTGCGAGCTCATCGGCATCGTGGGCAAGGAGGAGCGTTACGACAAGCTCTCCAAGGAGTTCACCCGGCTCCTGGTTTTTGCCTACAGCGCCACGGCGCTGTGGGGCGGGCTGCTGCTCTTCCTCATCACCACGCTGTACCCGCGCTTCTGGACGCACATGGCGCGGATCTTCAGCATGTCGATGTGGATCTACGCGGGCATCTTCTTCGTCGAATCGTTCACCCTGTACCTCTATTACTACGGGTGGGACCGGTGGAAGGAGGGGCGGGCCAAGTGGGGACATCTGGGCCTCGGCGTGCTGCTCAACGTGTTCGGCACCACGGTGATGTTCATCGCCAACGGCTGGCTCACCTACATGATGTCACCGCCGGATGGCATGACCGCCGAGACGCTGCCCGAGTCGGTGGGCACGTGGAATGCCATCGCGAATGCCACGTGGATGCCGATCAACATCCACCGCCTCATTGCCAACGCCGTGTTCGGCGGTGCGATTGTCGCCGCGTACGCGGCCTACCGCTTCCTTGCCGCCAAGACGGATGAGGAGCGGGCGCACTACGACTGGATGGGATACGTCGGCAACTTCATCGCGATCTCCACCTTCATTGTGCTGCCGTTTGCCGGCTACTGGCTGGGCCGCGAGATCTACCAGTACAACCAGCAGATGGGCATCACGATGATGGGCGGTTTCATGAGCTGGCTCTGGATCGTACAGGCGGTGCTGATCGGCGTGCTGTTCCTTGCCGCCAACTATTACCTATGGACGGGCATGGGGCGCATCCCGGGCGCCGACCGCTTCTCGAAGTACACGAAGTGGATGCTGATGCTGCTCGTGATCTGCTGGATCGTGTGGGCCACGCCGCACACGATGATCGCCAGCCGGTCGGAACTGGCCGCGATGGGAGGGGCGCACCACCCCTTCCTCAATGTGCTCGGCGTGATGAGCGCCAAGAACACCGCGGTAAACCTCATGATCCTCACCACGTTCCTCTCGTTCCTGCTCTACCGGCGCGCGAACGTGCGGCCAACAGTGGCGTGGGCGAACTCGGGGACGATGGTGCAGGGGGCGATGTTCGTCTTCGCCGCTGCGGTGGTGCTGTTCTATGGCGTGTATGGGTACTTCGTGGAAGCGATCGTGCGCATCGGCTTCAGCGTGTACCAGGTGGCCGCGGTCATTCTGTGCATCGTGAGCGTGACGGTGATCGACATCCTCATCGGGCGCGGCGCGGAGTCACGCGGCGAGATCCAGTGGGGCAAGATGCCGGACCGTTCGCAGTACGCGCTGTTCGTGCTGGCGGTCACGTTCACTTGGCTCATGGGCCTGATGGGCTTCGCCCGCAGCGGCATACGGCAGCACTGGCACGTGTGGCAGGTAGTGCGCGACACGAGCGTGGACGCGGCCACGCCCGCGCTAGGTGCTGCGGCGTGGATGATCACCCTGTGCGTGGTCATCTTCCTCAGCCTGGTCGCCTTCATCTTCTGGCTCGGCTCGCTGGCCGAGCACACGGTGCAAAAGAAGGGGGCCGGCCACGGCGTGCCCGCCCCTGTCCCTTCCGGCGCGACGGGAGACTGAACAGCCATGTGGCGGACCAACCTGAAGATCCTGGGCCTCACCATCGCGGTGCTCGCGTTCTATACGATGATCGCGAACATCATTCCCCAGCTCGAGTCGGAAGTCCCCGAGGAACTGGACCTGACCGCCGGCGTCACGCCGGAGGCGCTCATTGCGGCTGGCGACAAGATCTACCAGAGCGCCGGGGGCTGCGCCGCGTGCCATGGACTCGGCACCCGTGCCCCGAACCTGCTCGCCGACCACGCCGGGCAGGGTACCATCGGCGCCCGCTGCGCCACGCGTGAGCCGGGGGTGGACTGCAAGGCGTACCTGTACGAGTCGCTCACCCAGCCCTCCAAGTATCTCGTGCCGGGCTTCGAGGCCATCATGCCGGACATGCGCCGCCAGATCAGCGAGGACCAGATCTGGGCGCTGGTAGCCTACCTCGAGTCCCTGGGCGGTGAGGTGACCGTCACCGCCGAGGACATCAAGCGGACCGCCCCGGCGCCGACCGCGGCGGGCGCCCCCTCCGTGGCAGGGGGTGGCGTGGCCGTGACTTCCACCCTCGATCCCGTCGCGCTCGTCTCCGAGAAGGGATGCATCGGCTGCCACATCCTCGACGGCAAGGGCGGGGCCGTGGGTCCCTCGTTCGACCGTATTGGCGCGACACTCACTGCCGACCGCATCCGCCGAGGCATCCTGATGCCTAACGCCGACACCGCCAAGGGATTCGAGCAGTTCGCGGGAACCATGCCTACCACCTTCGGCCAGATGTTCTCGGCCGCCCAACTCGAGGCGCTGGTGACGTACCTGGCGAGTCGCAAATGAGGCGCCTCCGCGAGCTGCTCGGACATCCCTTCTGGCAGGCGATTGTCCTGCTGGTGGTGACTTACGCGTTGTTCACGCTCGGCATCGCCTACATCCCACCGCTGCTCGGGGCGCCCAGTGCCCCGGTGCCATCCAGCGTGGTGGTGGAGTACATGTTCATCGCCATCGTCGGCATCCTGATTTACGTGAGTGCCGACGAGGCGCGCTGGTCGCGCTTCAAGGAGCCGATCACGGAGACCATGGTGCGCGACGACCGGCGCATGGTGCGCGGCGCGCTCATGGTCGTGATTCCGGTGCTGGTGGGCTTCGCGACGTATCAGCAGACGCGCCCGCAGGTGAACGCCCCCATCCAGCTGCGCGCCATTCACCCCGCCCCGCCGTCCTCCATCACCTTCCGGGGCAAGACCATGCAGCTCACGGGACTCGAGAATCCGCTGCGCAAATCGGGCTCGATGGAGGAGCACCTCGCCACCGGGCGCCGCGTCTACTACCAGAATTGCCTGGCCTGCCACGGCGACCGGCTCGATGGCAAGGGACACTACGCCGTCGGCTTCTCCCCCACGCCCCTCTCGTTCGCCGACAACGGCACCATCGCGCAGCTGACGGAGAGCTTCGTGTTCTGGCGCATCGCCAAGGGCGGGCCCGGGCTGCCGCGCGAAGGCACGCCGTGGAACTCGGCGATGCCGGTGTGGGAAGACTTCCTCTCCGAGGATGAGATCTGGGCGGTGATTCTCTTCCTCTACGACCAGAGTGGGTGGCAGCCGCGCCGCATGGAATCGGAAGAGGGCGGACATGGGAACGGCGCGGAGGGAGGCAAGACCTCATGACGACCACGTGGCAGTTGTGCGGCGCGCATCGCACGATCGGCGCCCTGGGCGCTGTGGCGGCGATCGGAATGCTGGCGCCCCTGCTTGGCGCGCAGGCGCCACGCGGCAAGGCGGTGTACGACAAGTGGTGCGCGGAGTGCCACGGCGCCACGGGTGCCGGTGATGGGTCGTCGGCGGCGTACATGCTGCCGCGTCCGCGCGACTTCACGAAGGGCCTCTATCAGATTCGCACCACGGCCAGCGGCGAGTTGCCGACCGACGCCGATTTGCTGCACGTCGTGACGGAGGGCATGCCCGGTACGGCGATGCCCGACTGGAAGACCCGACTGAACGCGACGGAGCGCGGCGACGTGGTGGCCTACATCAAGTCGATGTCGTCGTTCTTCGCCGGTGCCGCCCCCAAGGCGATCAGCGTCGGCAAGGCGCCCTCCTCCTCCAGTGAGTCCATTGCCGCGGGACGCGCGGCGTACGAGAAGCTGGAATGCTTCAAGTGTCACGGGCAGGAGGGACGCGGCGACGGCACGTCGTCCCCTACCCTCAAGGACGACTACGATCATCCGATACGCGCCGCCAACCTGTCGCAGCACTGGAAGTTCAACGGCGGCGCCACGGTGGAACAGATCTACACGCGCTTGCGCACGGGGCTCGACGGAACGCCCATGCCCTCCTTCACCGATGCGATGGAGAGCGAGGTGGTGACGGATGAGCAGCTCTGGCAGGTGGCGCAGTACGTGCGCAGCCTCGGGCCCGAGAAAGACCCGGTAGTGCGCGAGGTGGTGCGCGCGGCGCAGGTGGAGGGTGCCCTGCCGACGAGTCCCTCCGATTCGGCGTGGGCGGAGGTGGAGGCGTTCTGGATTCCGCTCGTCGGCCAGATCATCCTCAAGCCGCGCTGGTTTGCGCCCACCGTGGATGGTGTGTGGGTGCAGGCGCTGCACGACAGCAAGCAGCTCGTGATGCGCGTGAGCTGGGACGATCCCTCGCGCTCGCCCGACACACCGTGGGACGAGTGGCTCGGCCGCATCCGGCAGACCATGACGGCGGTCGACTCGATTCCCATCGATGCCGCCCAGGGCCCCGACCGGCTCACGGTGCAGTTCCCGACGAAGGTGACCGACGACGCCGAGCGTCCGTACTTCCTTGGCGGTGACAGCCGGCGCCCAGTGTACGCCTGGCGCTGGACGAGCACCCCCGACGAGCTGCAGGAGGGGCGCATGACCGGCCTCGGCACGTTCAAGGCGGCCAACAGCTCCGAAGTGACCCACGCCGCCGTGTACGACAACGGACAGTGGCGTTTGCAGTTCACCCGCGCGCTCGTGCCGCGGGATACGACGACCGTGCCCACGTTCTCTGTGGGCACGGCGATTCCGGTCGCCTTCTACGCCGCCGATGGCAGCAGCGGCGAGGACGAAATGCGCGGGGCGATCGGTGCCTGGTACGCGATTTATCTCGATGTTCCCACCCCGCCGCGCGTGTACATCGCGCCGGCGGCCACCATGCTGCTCACCGCCGGACTCGGCGTGCTCGTCGTTGCCAGTGCGCAACGGCGCGAGCGGTCGGGTCGCCGATCCACCAAGGAGGAATCATGAAGCGAATACTGATTTGCGGACTTGCCCTTGCCGTTGCCGCGTGCGGGGGAAGCAAGGAAGGCGGCGAGGAAGCCGCGCCGGCGGCGGGTGCTGCCGCGAGTGCCGCGTTAGGCGGCGGCTCCGTGACGGGACACGTCGCGTTCAGCGGCGCCGTGCCCGCCAACCCCTCGATTGACATGAGCGCCGAGACGGTGTGCAAGGACAAGTACCCCGACGCGCCGGTGGATCCCGTCGTGATGGTGACCGACGGCAAGCTCGGCAATGTGGTCGTCTACGTGAAGAGCGGCCTGCCCGATGGGCAGACGTATCCTGTCCCCTCGGAGGGCGTGGAGCTGGACCAGCAGGGCTGCCTGTATCACCCGCGGATGATGGCCGTGATGGCGGGCCAGAACCTGATCATCAAGAACAACGACGCGGTGCTGCACAACATCAAGGCGCTGCCCACCAAGAACCGCCCGTTCAACATCAGCCAGCCCACGGCGGGCATGTCCACGACGCGCACCTTCACCACGCCGGAGGAGGACATCCCCGTCGAGTGCAACGTGCACGGGTGGATGCACTCCAACATCATGGTGCTGCCGCATCCGTTCTTCGCGACCACGGGCGCCGACGGATCGTTCACCATCAAGGGCCTGCCCGCCGGCACGTATGAGATCGAGGCGCGCCACGAGAAGCTGGGCAGCAAGACCATGAGCGTCACCGTGCCCGCCGACGCGGCCTCCACCGCCGACTTCACGTTCTCCGCCACCGGCGCCTGAGGAGGACCTGCCATGTCGTGGCTCCTCCCCCCGGGTGCATCGACCTTCACTGGTGAGATTGACTGGCTGTACTACCTCATTCTCGGGATCACCGGCATCGCGTTCGTCATCGTCGAGGTCATGCTGGTGGTCTTCCTCTTCCGCTACCGCGCGCGCGCGGGGCGGAAGGCCACGTACTACCACGGCAACACGAAGTTCGAGATCATCTGGACGAGCGTGACGGCGATCGTGGTCGTCATCATCGGCATTCTCAGCGCCGGGCGGTGGAACGCCATCAAGGGCCGCGACAGTGTGCCGCCTAACGCCGTGGCGCTGGGCGTGCACGCCAAGCAGTTCGAGTGGCTGGTGACGTATCCCGGTGCCGATGCCACGCTCGGGTCGGCCGATGACTTCGAGGTGCGCGGCCAGATGCACCTCGCGGTCAACCAGCCGGTGGCCGTCACGCTCACATCGGAGGATGCCATCCACTCCTTCTTCGTGCCCGCCTTCCGCATCAAGCAGGATGCGGTGCCGGGCATGAGCATCAAGGTCTGGTTCCAGCCGACGCAGGTGGGGGAGTACGAACTGGGATGTGCGGAGTTGTGCGGGCTGGGGCACTACCGGATGCGCGCCACCGTGACGGTGCATTCGCAGGAAGACTACGACACATGGCTTCGCGACCGTGCGGCGATCGCCGCCACCAAGTAGAGGATCTCACATGGCGACGACAGCGGGGCAGTTGGCAGGCATCTCCACCGGACACGCGCACGCGCACGCGGAATCCCAGAGCTTCGTCCGGCGCTACATCTTCTCGACCGACCACAAGATCATCGGCATCCAGTTCCTGCTCATGAGCCTCTTGTTCCTCCTGTTCGGGGGGCTCCTGGCCATCATGATCCGGTGGCAGCTGGGCTTCCCCTCGCAGCCCATGCCGGGCGGCGGGGTGCTGCCGGAGACCATGGCGCCAGGCGGCATCATCCTGCCGGAATTCTACACGTCACTCGTCACCATGCACGGCACGTTCATGGTGTTCTTCGCCATCATGCCGCTGCTGGTCGGCGTGTTCGGCAACTACCTCATTCCGCTCAAGATCGGGGCGGCAGACATGGCATTCCCGCGCATCAACATGGCGTCCTTCTGGATTGCTGTGCCGGCGGGCTTCATGATGCTGGCCGGCTTCTTCGTGGAAGGCGGCCATGCCTCGGCGGGTGGACGTCGTACGCGCCACTCAGCGAGCGACCTGACCTCACCGGCGTGAGCATGGGTCAGATATTGTGGTGCGTGAGCCTGATCGTCCTGGGACTTTCGTCCATTTTGGGCTCGTTCAACTACATCACCACGATCGTGAACATGCGGGCGAAGGGCATGCACTGGATGCGGCTGCCGCTGAGCATCTGGTGCCTCTTCGTCACCGCCATTCTCGTGCTGCTGGCGATGCCCATCCTGTCGGGCGCCATCATCATGCTCCTGTTCGACCAGACCCTCGGCACCCACTTCTTCGGGCCTGCACAAGGCGGCCAGCCCCTGCTCTGGCAGCACCTGTTCTGGTTCTTCGGACACCCCGAGGTCTACATCCTCATCCTGCCCGGGATGGGCTTCGCGTCGGACATCATCGCCAACGCATCGCGCAAGCCAATCTTCGGCTACACGTCGATGGTCATCGCCATCCTCGGCATCGGCGTTTTGGGCTGGATCGTGTGGGGCCACCACATGTTCATGAGCGGCATGAACCCGACGTTGGGTACGACGTTCATGATCTCCACGATGCTGATCGCGGTGCCGTCGGCCATCAAGGTGTTCAACTGGCTGGGCACGATGTGGATGGGGAACATCCGCTTCCACGTGCCGATGCTGCACTCCATCGCATTCGTGTCGATGTTCGTCATCGGCGGGCTGAGCGGCGTGTTCATGGCCTCGACGCCGGTGGACATCTACATCCACGACACCTACTTCATCGTCGCGCACCTGCACTACGTGCTCTTCGGCGGCTCGCTGTTCGCCATCTTCGCCGCCATCACGTTCTGGTATCCGAAGATGTTCGGCCGGATGATGAACCCCACGCTGGGCAAAGTGCACTTCTGGCTCACGCTCATCTTCTACAACTGCGTCTTCTTCCCCATGCACAACCTGGGGCTGAAGGGACACATGCGGCGTCTCTACGATCCCAACCAGTACGAGTTCCTCAAGGGACTGCAGGGCCTCAACACCTTCATCTCCATCAGCGCATTTCTCCTGTTCACGGTGCAGCTCATCTTCGCGGTGAACTTCATCATGAGCTGGTTCAACGGCAAAAAGGCGTCGGAGAACCCGTGGGAGGACAACGGGCTGGAGTGGACGGTCCCGTCCCCGCCCCCGCATGGCAACTTCGCCTCGCCGCCCCAGGTCTACCGCGGCCCCTACGAGTACAGCTCACCGCTGGTGAGCGAGGATTTCCTTCCGCAGGATCGCCAACTCCCGGGTGATGCGTCGCCCGCCGCCCATCACACCTGACCGAGAGGCCTAACGAGATGGCGCACGCTGCCGCGCTGGACCATGAGGACGTCATGCAACCACCCCCGGGGTGTGAACCGGGGGCCGGCGTCTACAACGAGAAGCTGGGGATGTGGGTCTTCCTCGGCTCGGAGATCATGTTCTTCACCGCCCTCATCGGGGCGTACATCATCCTGCGGGTCGCGCACCCGTCGTCATTCAAGGAGCCGGGCGAAGTGCTCGCGGTCTCCATCACGGCGGTCAACACATTCCTGCTCATCTGCAGCAGTGTGACGATGGTGAAGGCCTTCGCTTCGGTGCAGGACGGTAACCTGGCCGGCCTGCGCAAGTGGCTCGTCGCCACCGTCGTGATCGGGGCGAGTTTCGTGGGTGTGCAGATCTATGAGTACCAGCACCTGATCGCGAAGGGATTCGTGCCGAGCGAGGGGCTGTATGGCTCCACGTTTTACACGATGACCGGCTTTCATGGGTTCCACGTCACGATCGGAGTCATCTGCCTCATCTTCGTGACCATCAAGGCGTTCCAGGGGAAGTACACCGCGTCCGACCATCGTGGCGTTGAGGTCGTGGGCCTGTATTGGCACTTCGTGGACCTGGTCTGGATCATCCTGTTCACCATCGTCTATCTCATCTGAGAGCCCACCTCATGGCAGAAAGCAAGCACACCCATCCGAACTACATCGGCGTCTTCGTCGCCCTCGGCGTGCTGACGGGGCTGGAGCTGCTGGTCGCGTTCCTTCCCTGGTCGCAGATGACCCGGATCCTGATCCTGCTCGCCCTCGCCGTCTGGAAGGCGGCGATGGTGGGGCTCTACTACATGCACCTGCGATACGAGCCTGGGCGGATGCGCTGGCTCGCGGTGGCGCCGCTGCCTCTGGCCGTTATTCTCGTGTACGTCGTCACTCGGGAGTTCCGGTGGTAGCGCTGTCGCTCGCCCGGGTGGCGCCGGCGGACCTGCTGGCGCTCACCAAGCCGCGCATCACCATGCTCGTTATGCTCACCGTCGCCGCGGGCTTCGCGCTCGCGGTGCCGGTGGCACGCGGCGGCTGGGATTTCTCCCTCTGGCTGCTCTTCTCGCACACGGTACTGGGGGCCGGACTCGTGGCCGCCGGCACCAGCGCGCTCAACCAGGTGGCGGAGCGTGACGTGGACGCGCTCATGCGGCGCACCGCGTCGCGTCCCTTGCCGTCGGGACGAATCGGGGCACGCGAGGCGGCCATATTCGCGTGGGGCGTGGGACTCGCTGGCATTCTGTATCTCGCGCTGCTGGTGAACCTGCTCACGGCGGCCGTCGCGGCCGCGACGCTCATCTCCTACGTCCTGGTCTACACACCACTCAAGCGCCGCACGCCGGTGGCCACGCTCATCGGGGCCATTCCGGG
>JBDSVW010000026.1:0-12498 GCA_039927015.1 Gemmatimonadaceae bacterium
CGCGAGGTGCGCGAGCAGCTCGTGGCCACCCCCGTCGTCCGTTCGCCGCAAGGAGCGCCGCAGCTCGATGCCGCTCACGAGGCAGTGGAGGCGGAGCTGGGCGACCTGCTCTTCGCGGTGGTGAATCTCTGCCGCAATGCGGGGGTGCATGCCTCACTCGCGCTCGATACGGCGAATGACAAGTTTGCGCGCCGCTTTACTGCCATCGAGCGGCTTGCCGCCGAGCGCGGAATCGACGTGCCCACCGCGGGCCTCGCCGCGCTCGACGAATTGTGGGACGAGATCAAGAGGGAGGAGCGCGCCGGCCGGACGGCCTGAACCGCCGCGCTCCCTCACGAGCGCGCATGCCGGGAACGCCTGCTCGCGCTCCTGCTACTCCGACTCCTACTCCTACTCCACGTCGCTCCGGCCGTCACCCAGGAACGTCGGGCGGGCGAGTCCGCCGGTGTCGTCGTAGAACCGCACGGCACCAGGCGCCACTTCCTTGGCGAGCATGATGATCTGGCCGGTGTGTCCGGAGAAGTGCTCGACGACGTGGTAGATCGCGGAGAAGATCGACGTCTCGCGGCCCTGAATCATGCGGCGTTCACCTAACGATTCCGGCGTGATGCGGGCCAGCACCGCGTCCACCTCGGAGAGCGCCTTCTCCAGCCGCTCGAGCAGGTGGGCGGCATCGTCGCCGCCGCGTGTCGAGAACTCCGCGTCGCGCAGCCGGGTATCCGAGGCCTCCCCCACCCCAGCCACGATCCACTGCCGGACATTGCCCGCCAGGTGCAGGATGAGGTTCCCCACGCTGTTGGACGCCTCATGCGGTCGCCACCAGATCCGGTCGGCGGGCATGGCCAGCAGGGCCAGCCGGATCTTGGCCGGGTATTCGACGCCCAGGTAGTAGCGGGAGCGGGCGATGAAGCGGTCGGCGAGATCGAAGCTCGCGGGACGAGTGGTCACGGGCGCAACCTGTGCATCATGCGTGGGAAGGCGATACACTCCCGAATATGCGGGGTGCCGCAGATCCAGGCGATGGTACGCTCGAGGCCGATTCCGAAGCCCGAATGCACGAAGGTCCCGTATTTGCGGAGATCGAGGTACCATCCGTAGGCGTCCACAGGGAGTTTCTCCTCGTGAATGCGCTGGAGCAGCTTGTCGTAGTCATCCTCGCGCTGGGATCCGCCGATGATCTCCCCGTAGCCCTGCGGGGCGAGCATGTCGTCGCAGAGGACGGTTCGGGGATCGTCGGGATTCTCCTTCATGTAGAACGCCTTGGCTTCCTTGGGATAGTTGCACACGAAGATGGGCGTCTCAAAATCGGCTACCAGCAGGCTCTCGTCTTCGGCTCCAAGGTCATCCCCCCACTTGATGTCACGGCCCTTCCCTTGCAGCGTCGCCACCGCATCCGTGTAGTTGATCCGGGGAAATGAACCCTGCACCTTTGCGAGGGCGGAGACGTCGCGCTCCAACTCCTTCAGCTCCGCCGCGCAGCGCTCCAGGGCGCGGGACACGATGTGCGTCACGAGCTCTTCCTGCAGACGCATGTTATCGTTCGTATCGTAAAAGGCCATCTCCGGTTCGATCATCCAGAACTCGGTGAGATGTCGCCTGGTCTTCGACTTCTCCGCGCGAAACGTGGGGCCGAACGTGTAGATGCATCCCAGCGCGGCCGCTGCCGCCTCCCCGTACAACTGCCCCGTTTGCGCCAGATACGCCGTCCCCTCGTCGAAATACTCCGTGGAAAAGAGCCCCGATCGCTCGCCAATGGCCGCGGTCAGGACCGGAGTGTCCACATGCACGAATCCGCGCGTGTAGAAGAAGTCATGGATCGACTGCTCGATCTCGTGCCGGATGCGCATGATGGCCACCTGGCGCGGGCTGCGCAGCCAGAGGTGACGATTGTCCAGCAGAAAGTCGATGCCGTGCTCCTTGGGCTGGATGGGATAGTCGGACGGCGACGCGCCGAGCACCTCCAGCTGCGTCACGCCCAGCTCGTGACCGCCCGGGGCCCGCGGCTCGGCTCGGACTTCGCCCGTGATGGCGACGCTGGCCTCGTGCGTGAGCTCCGCAAAGCGCTCCCACGATTCGGCGGGCAGCTGGCTTTTCACCAGCACGCACTGGAGCGTCCCGCTGCCGTCGCGCAGGACGACGAAGGCAACCTTGCCGGAGGAACGGAGATGGGTCACCCAGCCACGAATCGTCACCGTGGTGCCGACGTGCTGAGGAAGGGCCAGGATCTTGACGAAAGGAATGGTCACGGGCGAGGCGGAATGAGAACGGGAAGTCGCGTAAGCTATGAATGCTCCAGAGGGCGTGCAACGGAGGCGGGCGAGACCATGCGCGCCGTGGCGAGGGTCGCGCCATGATGCTGCGCACCCGCCTGGCGATCGGCATCGGCGGCATCATGGCATTCATGATCGTTCCCGTGGCACTGTCGGTCGTCTCGCTCAACGAGCTGCGAGACGACACCGTGCGCATCCGCGACACGGAATTTCAGGCCGCCGTGGTGCTGGGCAAGATCCGCGCGACGGCGCAGGAACTCGACCAGGCGAAGATCTACCTCTCGATCCTCACGGAGGCGTCCACGCAGGAACAGTTCGCCGCAAAGCTCGCGAATCTCCGGGCGCTGGTGGACACGCTGTCGACCGTGAACGGCATGGTGGGCATCAATCGCGTGCGCTTCGCCATCCGCACCCTGGACGCAGAGTCCAACCGCGCGCACCAGCTCGCCGCGGCGGGGCGCACGGCGCTCGCCGACTCCATCATCGACCGCGCACTGAACCCCGCGCTGGACGAGGTGAATCGCAGCGTGAGCTACACGGAACAGGCCCTGCAGGAGACCACGCGCGAACACGTGAGCCAGATCGCCGAGGAGTCCGTCCGCTCGCGCGCCACGTCGCTGCGCCTGCTGGCCGCAGCCGCGTTGCTCGCGGTGCTTATCGGACTCTGGCTCACGCACTCCATCAGCCGTCCCATCGACGAACTCGACGCGGGCATGCGTGCGGTGGCCGCGGGGGATTTCGGGCATCCGTTGCAGCTGGCGCCGCAGCGCGAGGACGAATTCGGGCGCCTGGCGGAATCGTACAACTCCATGGCCACCCAGCTGCGGGAGCTCGACCGCCTCAAGGCGGAGTTCATCTCGGTTGCCTCGCACGAGCTCAAGACGCCCATCAACGTGGTGATGGGCTACCTGCAACTGCTGCAGGAGCACGTGTACGGGGAGCTCAATCCCCGGCAGCAGGAAGTGCTCACCACCCTCACGGCGCAGAGCAAGTCGCTCTCCCGCCTGGTGCGCCAGTTGCTGGACGTCAGCCGCTTCGAGGCTGGCGGCGGCAAGGTGGAGCCCCGCGCGATTGCCTTTCCCGCCTTCCTGGGGGATCTCGAGCGCACCTTCCGCGTGCTCGCCATCCAGCGAAACGTCGCCTTTGCCGTCACGCGGGGGGGGCAACTGCCCGCCGAAGTTCGCTGGGATCCGGAACGCATCAACGAGGTGCTGGGGAACCTGCTGTCTAACGCGTTCAAGTTCACGCCCGGCGGCGGCAGCGTGGAACTCGACGTCACGCGTGAGGGCGAGAATGTCCGCATGCGCGTGCGTGACTCGGGCGCCGGCATTCCCGCGACGGAGCTTCCGTATGTCTTCGAGAAATTCTATCAGGCCAACAACCAGACGACCGGCATCAAGGGCACGGGTCTCGGGCTCGCCATTGCGAAGGGCATCGTGACCGCGCACGGCGGCACGATTGGTGTCGAAAGCACGGTCGGCGTCGGCACGTCCTTCAACCTCCTCCTGCCGACGCGCTCCGCCGCCACGCGCCTTGCGCCGTTCCACCCGCAAGAGGCTCCGGCCGCATGAGTGTCCGTCTCGTCGGCGTGCGCCGCGGTGTCGCCCGGCTCACGATGGTCACGCTCAGCGGCGGGTTGCTCGTGGTCGGGTGCCGGTCGCGACCGACGCCAGGGCCGAGTCGTTCGGCCCCTCCAGTGGCCATCGCGACCCCGCCCCCCCTTTCGCCCTGGCCCGGCACGCTGGCCGCCGCGCTGCGCGCCGCGGAGAACGGGCGATTCGGGGATGTGGAGCAGATGCTGGTTGAGTTCAGCGTGCAGCACGCCGGCACACCGGAAGGTGCGGAGAGCGATTTCTGGCGTGCGCTGCTCAAGCTCGACCCCAACAACCGCGGTGTGTCGCCGCGCGAACAGACGTCGATGCTCGACGCGTACCTCAGCGGCGGCTCGACGCAGCCGCGCTATGCGGAGGCGTTGATCCTCCGTCGCGTGGCCGAAGCGATGGATTCCACGCGCGCCCTGCTGGCCACCGTGCGTGCCTCCGCGGAGGCGCGCGACAAGGGTCGCGATGACGAGATCCGGCGCCTGAACGATCTCGTCGATCGCACGAGCGCGGAACTGGAGCGCATCAAGCGGCGTCTCGCGCCCAAGGTGCCGTGACGCCATGCGGCGCGCGTGCGTGGGCGCCGTTCAGCCCGTCCGGAAGAGCTCCAGCGCGCGGGCATAGCGCGACTTGAGCACGCGGCGCATGCCCGCGTGCTCGGCGCGGGACAACTCCGCGTCCACGTCGAGCAGCTGGCGGGCAATGGCGCGGGCGCGCTCGTTGAGCGCCTCGTCGCGCAGCGGATCGGCGACGCGAAAGGTGGGCTCACCGCTCTGCTTCTGCCCGAACAGGTCGCCCATGCCGCGCAGCCGCAGGTCGGCGCGGGCGATCTCGAATCCATCCTCGGTGGCAATGAAGAGCGACAGGCGTTCGTACGCCTCCGGTCCGACGTCGCCCAGCAGGATGCAGTACGATTCCTCGGCGCCCCGCCCCACTCGTCCCCGCAGCTGGTGCAACTGCGAGAGCCCGAAGCGCTCCGGGTGCTCGATGAGCATCACCGTGGCGTTGGCGACGTCGATCCCGACCTCGATGACGGTGGTCGCCACCAGCACGTCCACGTCGCCGTCCCGAAAGGCACGCATGATGGCGTCGCGCTCGTCGGACGGCACGCGACCATGCAGCAGCGCCACGCGATGCGCGGCGAAGACGCCGGCCGCCATCGCGGCGTGCATGGTGGTGGCGGCCTTGAGGTCCCTCTTCTCCGACTCGTCGATTACCGGATAGACGATGTAGGCCTGGCGCCCCTTCGTCACTTGCGTCGAGATGAAGTCCAGCACCCGTTCGCGCGCCGACTCGCCACGCAGGGCGCTCGTGATCGGCAGGCGGCCCGGGGGACGTTCGTCGAGCACCGAGATGTCCAGGTCCCCGTACAGCGTGAGGGCGAGCGAGCGCGGAATGGGCGTGGCGCTCATGAGCAGCAGATCGGGCGACTCGCCCTTGCTGCCTAACGCCGCGCGCTGCTCCACCCCGAACCGGTGCTGTTCGTCAATCGCGGCGAAGCCAAGCCGGGAGAAGCTCGTGCGCTCCTGCACGAGGGCGTGCGTGCCGACGGCGATGAGCGGCTCGTCGGACTGGAGGCGCGCGTCGGCCGCCCGACGCTCGGCGGCACCCAGGCTGCCCGTCACGAGCAGGGGTTCCATGCCTAACGGCGCCAGCAGCTGCCGTAGCGTGCGCGCGTGCTGCTCTGCCAGCAGCTCCGTGGGGGCCATGAGCGCCGCCTGACATCCGTTCTCCACCGCCAGCAGCGCGGCAAAGAGCGCCACGATGGTCTTGCCGCTACCCACGTCGCCCTGCAGCAGCCGGTGCATCCGCCGGGGGGAGCACATGTCGCCCACGATCTCGCGCACCGCGCGTGCCTGTGCGCCTGTGAGGGCGAACGGCAGCGCTTCCTTGAGTCCCGTCGTGAGCGTGCGGCGCGGCTCGAACACGATGCCCTGGCGCGGCTCACGGGCCAGCGCGTTGGCACGAAGGTGCAGCAGCTGCACGAAGAGCAGTTCGTCGAACGCCAGGCGGTCGCGTCCCTGTCCGGCGTGCGTCACGCTCTCCGGCCGGTGCACCTGGCGCAGGGCGTCCGCGAGCGAGGCCACGCCGGCCGCGGACCGCACCGCGTCTGGCAAGTGCTCCTCCACCAGGGCCAGCAGCACGTCAAGGTGGCGCTCGATGATCAGGCGGATCTGCCGCGCGGTGAGTCCCTCGGTGGCGGGATACACGGACAGCACCCGGCCATGCGCGCTGCCCGAGTCCTCGGCGCCGAGGTTGACGAATTCCCGCGGTTGCAGCTGCCGACCATGGTAGAATCGCACCGGTCCGGACAGGAGGAGCACGTCCTCCTTCTCGATCGTGCGGTCCAGGAAGGGCTGGCCTGGCCACGAGATCTCGAGCATGCCCGTTGCATCCCGCACCACCGCCTGAAAGATGCGCAGGCCCTTGCGTGTGGGCAGGATACCCTTCGAGATCACGCGTCCCATGATTGTCACGTCCATCCCAGGTGCAACGCTGGCGATGGTGGCGATGGTCGTGGCGTCCTCGTAGCGATGTGGCACGTGGAAGAGCAGGTCGCCCGCGGTCTCGATGCCCAGCCGCCGCAACTGCTGCGCACGACGTTCGCCCACGCCCTTGAGGAACTGCACGGGCATGTCGAGGGTGATGCGCGCGGGCTGCGCCAGTCGATCGTCGCGCCGAACGGCCACGGAAAGCACCTGGTGGAGGGGGAACGCTGCCATCCCGGGCAGCGCCCGTGACCTTACTCTTCCAGCACTGCCTTCGCAAACTCCGTCGCGTCGAACAGCTTGAGGTCGCCCAGCTGCTCGCCGGTGCCGATGAACTTGACGGGAACGTCGATGGCCTCGTGCACCGCGATCACGATCCCGCCGCGCGCCGTGCCGTCGAGCTTCGTCACCACGAGGCCGGTCACCGGCACCGCCTGCGTAAAGATGCGTGCCTGCGCCACCGCATTCTGGCCGATGGTGCCATCCAGCACGAGCAGCGTCTCGTGTGGAGCGTCGGGGATCCGCCGCTTGATGACGCGCGCCACCTTCTTCAGCTCCTCCATCAGGCTGTCGCTCGTGTGCAGCCGTCCGGCCGTATCGACAATGACGATATCCACGCCACGCGTCACACCCGCGTCAATCGCATCGAACGCCACCGACGCGGGATCGCTCCCCGGCTTACCGCCGACGAACTCCGCCCCGGCACGCTCCGCCCACACGCGTAACTGGTCAATCGCGCCGGCGCGAAAGGTGTCCCCCGCGGCCAC
Source organism: Gemmatimonadaceae bacterium (assembly GCA_039927015.1). GTDB lineage: Bacteria > Gemmatimonadota > Gemmatimonadetes > Gemmatimonadales > Gemmatimonadaceae > SCN-70-22. Next base: position 7,128 of record JBDSVW010000026.1, read on the forward strand.
CAGCACGCGCTTCCCCTCGCGCCGGAAGCGATCCGCCAGCTTCCCGATGAAGGTGGTCTTGCCCGCACCATTCACGCCCACGACGAGGATGACGGTCGGGGCCGACGGCGAGAGATGCAACGCGGTGTCCGCGTGCCCCGCGCGCAACGCGCTCTCCACGCCGTGGCGGAGCGCCGCCAGGAACTGGTCCTGGCTCTTGATCATGCCACGCTGCGCGAGGCGATCCACTTCCTCGACGAGTCGAAGCGTGGTGGGGACCCCGAAGTCGGCCTCCAGCAGCAACTCCTCAACCTGCTCCAGCGAGCCTTCCTTCTCGCCCTGACGAACCAGGACGTTGACGTCGGTGAGGGCAACATCCTTGATGCGCTGCCAGAGGGACCGTTTGGGAACGTCCTCGGCGCGCTTGAATAACCTGGCCATGCCACGAAGTTAGCGGGTGGCCGCGCCAAACGAATGCGGAGCCCTGCTAGCGTAACCCCATGCGTCGGCGGACGAGCCACTCCGCACAGAGCGCGAGCAGCACGAGGCCGAAGATCCAGGGGAAGTCACGGGCTCTCGGGGATTCCCCCCCCACCGCCCCACTCCCCACAGGACCCGCCGCTACGGTCGGTCGGCGCGGCAGCAACTCGGCCGATGGATTCACGATTAGGAGGGACGTGCCGCCCGTGGTCCGTACGTCGTAGACCCCCGCCAGCAGCGGCGGTGACTCCGCGCTGCTGTTGTCCGCGCCGAAGCGCAGCGCGATGGTGTCGGCACGGGCCGCACCGCGCCTAACGACCACCGCCCGTACCACCGAGTCGGTGGCCGAACTGCGGCGCCACTGGATGGCGTCACCGGCGCGCACCGCGGCGGCGGCCGGCCACGCCGCCCGCGCGTCCGCCCGCTGCCCGGCGAGCCAGTCGAGGATGCTGCCCCACACCGCGGTAAAGGCATCGCTGCCCGCCCCCCCACGGAAGCGCCAGCGCCAGAAGCCCGATGCGCCCGCCACGATCACCCGACGCGGCTCGTCCCACCCCACGATCGCGACTCGCTGGTCCAGCCGTCGCGCACGCCGAGTCTCCAACACCTCGAACTGGGCGTTAGGCGGCATGGTGGCGGAGACGTCGAGCGGCGGCAGGGAGTCCCAGGCCGTGCCGCTGAGGGCGGTGCTCATGGGGGACAACGGCGCGCCGGTCGCAAACCACTCCCCTTGGGTCGCCAGGGGCGGCGCGATGAGCGCCAGCGCCCCACGCGTGACGACCCGGGGATCGCCGAACAGCGCCGTGTCCCCATGCATCACGACCACTGGGGCCTCGCGCACGGCGCGGCGCACGACGTCCTCGCTCACCGGCCTGAGGCCGGCATCCTCGCGCCACTGGCCTGGGGCGAGACGGAAATAGCCGCGCGTGGGCAGCGAGACGGTACCGCGGAGCAGCGCCGCCAGCTCGCGCGAGTCGAGGTCGGGAGAACTCGAGACCAGTACCGCGGCCGCACCCGAGGAGAGTTCGATCACAGCCGAGGCGGCGTCGTTCGCGGACTCCGAATCGCCGGTGGACTCGACCGTCGCGCGCAACTCCGCCTGTTGGTCGCCGGCCGGCGCCACGAACCGGACGCTGAGCGTGCGCTCGCCGTGCGGGGGCAGCGAGTCGAATGGGAGTTGGGCCACCGATCGTCCGGCCAGCTCCAGTCGCAGCGTGCCGCTGCCCGCTCCTCCGCTTCCGGCCGCCACGGTGACCCGGGCCTCGACGCTGTCGCCGCTCGCGGCCACGCGCGGCGCCTGGACGTCGGTCACCGCGGCATCGGGCCGCGAACCGCCGGTACTCACCACGATACGTGAGCCGTTCGGCACCGCCTGCAGCGCCTGGGGGTCATCGATCTCGCCGTCCGTGTAGACCACCAGCGGGCGGCCGAGGGCCATGGCGCGCTCCGCGGCGGGGCGCACGCGCGACGAGCGATCGCGACTCGTTAGGTCCTGTCCCGCCGGGCGCAACGAGTCACCGAAGGCGTACAGCGAGTCGGCGCCCTCGGCCCGCGCCGCACGGGCGGCGGCCTGGAAGGCAGCCGAATCGCGCCCCCGCAGCCACGAGGCGGAGTAGTCGAGCACGACCAGGGGAGGCGGGACCCGGCTGGCTCCCACGGCGGCGTTCAGGGCAAGCGCGACCACCACGGTGAACGAGATGGCGCGCAACGCCGCCGCGGCCGGGCGCCATTGCGACGCGCGCGTCCCCGAGTAGGCCACGAAGGATCCAGCCGCGCCTACTGCGGCGGCAATCAGCCAGGATAGCATGTCGGGAATCTACGTCCGGCTACCGACGGACGTTGGCGCGGGCTAGTTGGAGTCCGCGAGCTGCGTGGTGGCGCGCTCCAGCATCGCCAGATACCGCGAGCGAAGCTCCTGAAAGCCGGCGCGCTCGCCGGAGGGCAGCGGCCGACCGCTCGTGTTGTGCAACGCCGTCCGCGGGTTCCGTTGCACGCCCTTCACCAGGACCTCGAAGTGGAGGTGGGGCGCGGTGGCCAGCCCGGTCATGCCCACATAGCCGATGGTCTGCGAAATGGAGACCCGGCTGCCGCGCCGGAGGCCGCGCGCGAATGAGCGCAGGTGCCCGTAGCGCGACACGAAGCCGTTGGGGTGCCTAACGTCCACCACGTTGCCGTAGCCGCTCATGCGCGCCGCGCGCACCACCACGCCGTCACCAATGCTGCGAACGGGCGTGCCGGAAGAGGCGGAGTAGTCGGTGCCCTTATGGGCACGCCATACTCCCAGAATGGGGTGCTTCCGCATGCCGAACACCGAGGAGATGCGGCGGAACTCCACCGGCGCGCGCAGGAACATCGTGCGGAGCGACTTGCCCTCCTGATCGTAATACTGCCCGCGGCCTTCGGGCGACGCGTATCGCACCGCCTCGATGGTCGTGCCACGCGACGCATACGAGACGGCGAGGATGCGGTCGACGCGCATGGCACCCTGCGGGCCTTGGGAGCGCTCGAAGAGCACGCGAAACCGGTCCCCCGGCTGCAGGTCGCGACTCATGTCGAGCCGGTATTCGAAGATGTCCGCCACTTCCCAGGTCAGCGACGCACGCGTGCCGGCCGGGAGGAAGGACGCGCCGGCATCGAACGCATCGTAGAGATTGGAGGCGATCTCGCCCTGCACGGCGACCGTGTCCGTGCTCCAGGGCAACCGCTCGTCGCGCTCCACCCAGCCGCTGTCGGTCTTCGTGAGGTGGAGCAACCGGTCGATCGCGAGTTGCAGGACGATTTTCGAGGGCGACTGCCCTTCGGTTGAGCCGAAGGTCACGCGCAGCCCCGCTGGCAGGCGCCGCGGGTCGAGGGTCTGGGCGGCGGAGAGGACCGACGCCGCATCGGGACCGGAGAGCCCGCCGCGGGCGAGCACGTGCGTCAGCGTCTCGCCGCGCTCGAGCGAATCGACGCGCTCCTCCCACGTGGGCCGCCGCTCCCCGCTCACGACCTCGCCAGCGCGCCGCTCGGGAATGGGGCGCATGACGGAGATGGCCCCCCACGCGAGGAGGGCCACCGCCGTGTACACCGCAAGTCGCGCGCGTCGGCGGCTCAATCCATCTGCCTCCGGATGAACGTCGGGATGTCCATCGGGTCGATGTCCTCGTTGGCCTTCGGGGCGGAGGGTGCAGCGAATCGGCGCGGCTCGGTGGGCGCAGCGGCGCGCGCCGGCGGCCCAGACGCGACCGTGCGCAGCCCCTGCTTCTGGTTGATCGGAATCACGTTAGGCGCCGGCTTCGAGTGCGTCGAGGGCACGGCGGAGGGCGGAGCGAAACGGCTGCGTGCCGAGCCGATCTGCGGGGGCAGCGGCGTGGGGGCCGGAGCCGCCGCGACGGTGCCGCCCTGCTGGCCGAGGGCCTTGTCGAAACCGGTCGCAATGACCGTGACGCGGATCTCGCCCTGCATGGCGGGCTCGGAGACGGCGCCGAAGATGATCTCGGCGTCATCGCCCGCCGCGTCGTGCACGATTTCCGAGATCTGCGTCACTTCGCCGAGCGTCAGGTCGCCGCCGCCGGTGATGTTGAGCAGGACGCCGGTGGAACCGGAGATGGAGATGTTGTCGAGCAGTGGCGAGGAGATGGCCTGCTGCGCCGCTTCCATCGCGCGATTCTCGCCGCGGCCGATGCCGGTGCCCATGAGCGCCGAGCCGCCGTTCTGCATCACCGTGCGCACGTCGGCGAAGTCCACGTTCACGAGGCCGGTGCGCGAGATGAGCGTCGAGATGCCCTGCGTGGCGTGCAGCAGGACCTCGTCTGCCTTCTTGAGCGCATCCTGGAACGGGATGCCCTTGCCCACCACCGCGAGCAGCCGTTCGTTAGGCACGATGATCATCGTGTCCACGTGCTTGCGCATCTCGGCGATGCCCATTTCGGCCTGTCGCATGCGCTTGCGTCCCTCGAAGAGGAACGGCTTGGTTACGATGCCGACCGTCAGCGCCCCCGCTTCCTTGGCCAGCTCGGCGGCGACCGGGGCCGCCCCCGTGCCGGTGCCACCGCCCATGCCGCAGGTCACGAACACCAGGTCGGCGTTCTGCAGCACGCGGCTCACCTCCTCGCGGTTCTCCTCGATGGCCTGGCGCCCGATGTCAGGACGGGCACCGGCGCCGAGTCCGCGCGTCAGCTTCTTCCCGATCTGGATCTTCACATCCGACTTGGAGGCCAACAGCGCCTGCGCGTCGGTGTTGATGGAGATGAACTCCACGCTCTCCAGTCGCTCCTCGATCATGCGGTTGACGGCGTTGCCGCCACCACCGCCGAGGCCGACGACCTTCATGCGAGCGCCCTGCGATGCGTTCTCCTCGAATTCGAAGGTCATGGCGTTCGGAACCCCTGTGTCGGCGATCATGGCGTGCGGAACCCCTCTGTCATCGAGGAATGTTCGATGGCGATCCTGGCGAACCGTCGCAAAACATCGCGATGCGTTCTAGACGCGCACGTCGATGCTTCGTTTCGCGGCAGAATATAATGCGTTTGCGTCATCTGGCTACGTGTGACGCAAAGCAACTTTTTGTGGCGCGCTCGCGACGTGTGTGCGAGCCGCGTTTGTCCACATTCCCCCGGGAGGAAATCATATTTGTAACACGGGGGCATCGCCCGAAACAACCGGCACGATACCCCCCGCCTAACGACCTCCAGTGCACTGCCCGCGCCGTGGCCTAAAAGAAGTCTTGCAGCCAGGTCTTCACCCGATGTGCCAGCTTATCCACATTAGGTGCATTGAGGTGCAACTTCTTCGCGCTCGGCGTCGCCAGCCCTAACGCGACCCGGCTCGCCGCGTACAAGGCAAGTCCGACGGCGGTCGCAAACCTCGGCGCCTCAACGGCATCCACCAATCCGCTCAAGTTCTCCGTCGGCACGCCGACGCGCACGCCGGT
>JBDSVW010000027.1:0-2700 GCA_039927015.1 Gemmatimonadaceae bacterium
AATTCGACGGGAAGATTCTTGAAACACATGGTGGCTTACGAACCCCGCGGACGGCTGACTAGCCGAGCCTGAAGACGGTGGCGACGCGCCCGAGATGGCGGTCGGCAGACTGGAGCCCGCTGAGCAACTGCGTCAGGGCGCCATTGATGGTGGTGAGCTTCTCCGGCAGGGGCTGGGTGTGGCCGGCCACCGCCTCGAGTCCGTCGGCGATGGCGGCCACGCTGCGGCGCGCCATGATGAGCGCCGTGGCGATGGCGATGAGGTAGCCGGCCAGCGCCAGCACGACGAGTGCAACGGTGATGAGCGTCAGGATCAGGAGCATGTGGGTGCCCTCACTCCACGCGGGCGGCGAGCACGCCACCCGCCGCATCGAGTTTCGCGGCGATCTCCCCCGCCACGCCGACCATGGCGCCCCCCACCTCGATGGTGGTGTCGAGCGCGGGAATGTGCTGCGTGTTGTTGGCGATGCCCGCGGCCGCGGTGAGCGCGTCGGCCGCGTAACGCTGGATGGAGCGCGCCGCACTCCACGTGCGGTGCAGCAGGTACACCGAGAGGGGCACGAACACCACCAGGGTGAGGATGAGCCCCACCCACCAGATGGTGTAGACCGTGCCGGGGATGATTGGCTCCGTCATTTGGCCTCCTGCGCCAGCACGGCCTTGATGACGCCCGCCAGGTTGTCGTCCACCACGACCAGCCCGTCGCGGATCTGCGTCAGCGTGCCGTTGAGCTTCGTGACCTGCGGCGCGATGGCGCTCGTCTCCATCTCGATCGCCCGCACGCCCATCCGGATCTTTGAGAGATAGCTGGCCTTCAGGCCGTAGCCGCGCTCCTCGCCGCCGATCTGCTCCAGCTCACGCGTGATGGCGAAGAGAAAGAGCGCGAGGGCAATGAAGAGCGCCGACGCGGCGATGACCGAGAAGAGCGCGAGCATCGTGAACGGATTCATGCGCTCCCTCCCCACCGCGGTCCGAGTACGCAGGCGGGGCACCCCGGGCAATCGCCCGCGTGCGCCTTCACGGCCGACGTCGCGTGCACGACACCGACGGCGGAGGTGAGGATCGCCGCCGCACCGGCGTTGGTCTTCACCAGCAGGGCCAGGTGGATCGTGTTGTTCGCGATGCGCTGGCCGGTGTTCCAGATGAGCGAGACGCCCGTCTTGATGTCGCGCGCGGTGCGCAGGATGAGCGTGAGCAGGATCGCCACCACCACGAGCACCACGAGGAAGACGACCAGCGATACGGCCCAGACATTGTGAATCGTTTCAGCTGACGGAGTCATGATTCGTCCACCTCAGCGTGCGCCGGCGTGAGATTCGAGCGCGGCGGCCAGTGCGCCTCCCTTCTGCTCGATCTGCTGAACGGTCGCGAGCATCTCGCCCGCGACCTCGTTCGTGGTCTGCAGTGCCCAGATCGGCAGGGTGCTCTCCCGGATGCGTTCGCCGGCGGTCAAGGCGCGCACGGCTTCCTTATAGATGCCCCGCGCCGTGAGCCAGATGATGATGAGCAATGTGGCAGCGATGAGGATCACTGCCGTGGCGACGATCATCCACAGACGCCACGCCCCCCAGAGGTCCGCGTCGCTCATTTGCCCTCCGTGACACTCTCGTCGATGTAATCACTTGGCTTGCCGGGGCGATTACCGCCCCAGAGGCGTTCCTCCTCGCCCGGCCGCCGGCCCGGTTTCCGCGCGCCCCAGTGCTGCCACTTCTGGTAGAAGTACTCCATCATCTTGAGGCCCACGCCCCCCGAGGGCACGTTTGCCCAGCCGCTCGGCACTTCGTGCGTCACGTCCCAGCGCTTTTCGCGGCTGGCGTGCCGGTTGCTGAGCCGGCGCAGCCGGCGGATCATGCCGCCCACGCCGCGCGACATCGTGGTCGAGATGATGCCGCCTGGAGGCGCCTTGTAGAACGGCGAGAACTTGTCCGGGAAGCCGGGCATGGTGCAGGCGATGCACACGCCGCCCGCTTCCATGCAGCCGCCCATGTGGTTGATGGCGCCACGTTTCACGATGTTGCAGTTGACGACCGGTCCCCAGCAGCCGATCTCCACCAGGCATTCCTTCCCGCCATACTCGTGGGCGAAGACCCCTTCCTCGTAATAGCCCGCGCGTGTGCAGCCACGATGCACCGTCTCTCCGTACAGCCACGACGGACGCCCCAGCTCGTCGAAGGCGGGCAGGGGACCGAGGCCCTGCAGGAAGAGCAGGATAGCGAAGACCGTTTCGGTGAAGTTGTCGCCCTGCGGGGCACACCCCGGAATGTTGACGACGGGCAGTCCAAAGGCGCTGCGATAGTCCTTGCCCAGGAAATCCATGACACTCATTGCGCCTGTCGGATTGCCCTCGGCGGAGGGAACGCCGCCCCACGTGGCACACGTCCCGATCGCGATGGTGGCCGCGGCACCGGGTGCGAGGCGGCTCAGCCACTCGGTGGTGGGCACGAGCTTCGATTCGCCATCTCCACCGGGGATCACCTCCGAGCCCATCGCCGACCAGTAACCGCCGGTGCGCGCCGCGATGCGCTCGTCAGGCACCGAACCCTCGAACACGACCACGTACGGATCGGCGAGCGTCGGCAGAGTCGGCAGCGCCGGGCTGCGCCGCGCAGTCGTTACACCGAGCCCTCTGATCTTGCCCGACTGCAGGTGCGGCCTTGCCACGGCCACAGTTGAAAAGAACACCGACACGCGGCCTCCGAGC
>JBDSVW010000028.1:0-5171 GCA_039927015.1 Gemmatimonadaceae bacterium
GATGTATCTCCCGCTCGCGCAGTATCCCGTCACCTCGATGGTGCTGATGATTCGCACCGCGGGATCGCCAGGCAGCCTTGCCGCGCCTGCACGCCGCGTGGTCGAGGAGCTCAGCGCCGACGTGCCCGTGGTGGACGCGCGTCCGCTGGACGACGTGCTGGCAGACTCCATGACGCAGCGCCGCTTCTTCGCGCAGGTGCTGGCCTTCTTCGGCGTCCTCGCGCTCCTGCTCGGCGCGGTCGGCGTCTACGGCGTGATGGCGTACGCCACGGGAGGCCGGCGTCACGAGTTCGGCATTCGACTCGCGCTGGGTGCCACGCCGGGGGGCGTGGTACGCACCGCGGTCCTCTCGGGCGTGATTCCGCTCGCCGCGGGCGTCGCGATCGGCCTCGTCGGCGTCGCGGCCAGCACCCCGGCTGCTCTCCTCCCTGTTGTTCGGCGTGAGCGCGCTGGATCCGGCCACGCTCATCATCTCCACGCTGGTGCTGATGACGGTGGCGCTGCTGGCCATCTGGGTCCCCTCCCAGCGCGCGAGCGGGGTTCCACCGTCGCAGGCACTGCGCGCAGAATAGCAGGCGCGGCGCGCAGAATAGCAGACACGGCGCGCAGAATAGCAGGCGCATTGGGGGGAGCTGGACTCACACCCGCTCCCCCCACTTTGTCTATGGCACCTTCACCGCCTCGAGCATCGCCGTGCCGCCGCTGCCACGCCGCTGGAAATCGGCGAAGGCTCCGGACAGGAAGGCATTCAGCGCCACCAGGTCCTCGCGCAGCTTGACCTCGAGCTGGTCGAGCGTGCGCTGCTGGGCCACCGTCAGCGCCGTGCTCGACGCCTGCAGTGCGCCATCGAGGTCAAGGAAGTTGAACTTCGGTCCGCCGAAGCCGGGGCGGAATCGCGCGCCTAACGTATCGAGCTGCGTGCCAACCTCTTTCGACAGCGTGGCAAGGGAATCCCGTCGCGGGATGTTGCCCTTGAGGATCTCCTCGATCCGCTTGCGCTCGGCCACCATCTTGCCGTGCAACTCCACGCCGTCGTTGAACGAACGCTGCAGTGCCGCCAGCCGCAAGGACGCCGTGTGCCGAGCCACCGGCGCCCCCGTCGCAACTTCCAGCCGGCTGTCCGCTGTCACCTCCACCGGCTGTGTGAACTCGCGTCCGCGCGCCGCGAGCGTCACGGTGTACCGGCCGGGCAGCACCCAGGGGCCGGTGGGGATGCCAAACCATCCTTCGTCTGCATCCGTCACCCCCGGGGCGCGATCATGATGCAGGTCCCAGCCTAACCGGTGAATGCCAGGTGTCGACGGGCCGGTCATCGTCCGGACCACGCGGCCCGAGGCGTCAGTCACACGCAGGCGCACCACGCTGTCCCCTGCGGCGGCCGGCCCTCCCAGCGCGTACGTGATGAGCGCGCCCGCGGGAGGATTCGGGGCCTGGAAGCTGCGCGCGCCCGGGGTGGGCAGCACGCGCGTGATGAAGCGCTGCATCGCCGGCCGGATCGGGAAGAGCACCGCCTCGCCGGCCGCCGGAGCAGGCGCTCCCTTGTTGAACAGGGAAATGTCGTCGAGCACGATGATGCTGCGTCCATGCGTGCCGAGCACGAGGTCGTGGGTGCGGGGATGCACGGCGATGTCGTCCACGCGCACGCGTGGTAGCGCGCCGCCCGCGTGCGACCAGTTGCGTCCACCGTTGAAGGTCACGTACAACCCGAACTCCGTCCCGGCGAACAGCACCTCCCGGTTCACGGGGTGCTCCTCGAGGCTCTTCACCGAATGCCCCGCTGGCAGGTCCCCCGCAATCGCGCTCCAGGTACCGCCGCCGTCGGTCGTACGGAAGACGTAGGGCGCCATGTCATCATCGTAGTGCCCGTCGAACGCGACATAGGCGGTCCGCTCATCGTGGGCCGACCAGAGCACGCGGCTCACCCAGCGCGCGTCCTTCAGTCGGAAGCGCGCCGTGATGTTGGTCCACGTGCGCCCGCTGTCGGCCGACAGCTGCACGTTGCCGTCATCGGTGCCCACCAGGAGCGCGCCCGCCCGGCGCGGCGACTCCGCCACCGTGGTGATGGTGCTGTAGTCGCTCACGCCGTCGTCTCGCGACAAGGTCGCGGAGTCGCGCACCGTACCCATGATGGGAAGCTTCTTCCACTCCACCGCCCGCGTGAGGTCGGGGCTGATCACGTCCCACGACTCCCCCCCGTCACGCGTGCGGAAGAGACGGTTGCCGCCGTAGTACACCGTGCGCCCGTCGTGTGGCGAGCGCACCATCGGCGCGCTCCAGTTGAAGCGGTAGCTCTCCTTTGCATCTGCCGGCACGGGGCGTATGCCGCGCTCCTCGCGCGTGCCAAGGTGCACCCGATACGCCCGGCCGCTCTGCGAGTTGGCGTAGATGTAGCGCGGGTCCACCGGGTCCGTCACAGTGTAGAAGCCATCGCCATACGCGACGTTGATCACGTCGGCGTTGGTGATGCCCACGCCGTTGTACGTGCGCACGGGCACACCCCACGTGCCGTTGTCCTGCGTGCCGCCGTAGATGTAGTAGGGGTCGCGGTCATCCACCTCGATGTCGTAGAACTGCCCGATGGGAAGGTTGTCGACGAAATCCCAGCTCGCGGCACCGTCGTAGCTGAAGTACAAGCCGCCGTCATTGCCGAGCAGCATGTGCTGGCCGTCGGCTGGATCGAGCCACAGCGCGTGATGGTCCACGTGCACGCGATCGCCGGTGCTATCGGTGGTGAACGACTTGCCACCGTCAATGGACTTGTGGAGGTTCGACGCAACCACCCACACCCGATCGGGGTGGGCGGGATCGACACGAATCTGTGAGTAGTACATCGGGCGCGGATTGAGGCTGTTCATGCGGCGCCACGTCGCTCCGCGATCGTCCGACCGAAAGACGCCGCCCTTGGCGTGCTCAATGATGGCGTAGACGGTGTTGGGCTGGCTCGGGGCGATCGCGATGCCGATGCGGCCCGTGTTGCCGGTGGGCAGGCCACCCGCGAGGCGCTGCCACGTCTCGCCGCCGTCGAGCGAACGAAAGAGGCCGCTGCCCGTTCCCCCGCCCACAAAGCCGTAGCCCCGCCGCTGCCGCTGGTACATCGCGGCGTAGAGGGTGCGTCCGTCGGGATCCATGGCCACGTCCACCGCCCCCGTCACGTCATCGCCGCTCAGCACTTTCTGCCAGCTGCGGCCGCCGTCCCGCGTGCGGAAGAGTCCCCGTTCCGCGTTCGGCCCCCACAGGTGGCCTAACGCGGCCACAAACACCGTGTTCGGGTCCTTCGGATGGATCACGACTCGGCCGATGTGGTGCGTGTCCTTCAGTCCCATGTGCGTCCACGACGTGCCGCCGTCGAGCGAACGATAGATCCCGTCGCCCCACGTCGAACTCTGCCGGTTGTTAGGCTCGCCGGTCCCCACCCACACGATGTTGGGATCGCTGGGCGCGATCGCAATGTCGCCGATGGACGTGGAGCGGCCGTCGCGATCGAACACGGGTTGCCACGTCGTGCCGTTGTTGGTCGACCGGAACACGCCGCCGCCCGCGGTGCCGACGAAGATCGTGCCCGGCCGACCGGGCACCGCCTCGATGTCGTCGATCCGGCCACCGAACGAGGCGGGGCCGATTTCGCGCCATGGGAGTGCCGAGAGATCCTGTGCGTGCAGACTCGTGGAAGCGCTCAGCAGGAGCGCGAGCAAGGAGGAAAGACGAAGCATCCGAAGAGGGGTGAGGGGTGAGGATGGGGACAATGTGGGGTCGAGAAGACGGGAAGGAGAAGACGAAATCGAGAAGACGAGAAGACGGGAAGACGGGAAGACCGGAGTCGAAGGAATATTCCTAATGCCGATTGATTTTATCGGCTATCGCCGTTACTTCTGGTGGAAGGGTTTCTGAGAATCATTATCATCTAGCCTATTCCTCCGCTTATCCCATGTCTCTTCGATCTGTGGCGCTCGCTCGTGGACTGTCGTATCCCGTTGTGGGACTTGCACTTGTGATCGCCGTGACACCCATGGCCGCGCACGCGCAAAGCGCGGTGGATACCGCGCAGAAGCGCCCACCTCTCACCTCTGACAGCGTCGGAGCGAGGCGCGAACGACTCGCTCGGGTCCGCATCACCGGCCGCACCTCCCGTCCCGTCACGGGCTACCTCACCACGCGCAGCCTCTCGGCCACCAAAACCGATACGCCGCTGCTCGACGTGCCCCAAGCCGTCACGGTGGTGACGCAGGAGCTTATCCGGGATCAAGGCATGCGGGGCATGGCCGATGTCGCCCGCTATGTGCCGGGCGTCGCCGCCGCCCAGGGCGAAGGCAATCGGGACGCGCTGGTCATTCGCGGCAACAGCTCCACCTCCGACTTCTTCGTCGACGGCGTGCGCGATGACGTGCAGTTCTTCCGCGATCTCTACAACGTCGATCGCGTAGAGGCACTCAAGGGGGCCAACGCCATGACCTTCGGACGGGGCGGCGTAGGCGGCGTCATCAACCGCGTCACGCGGCAGGCCGACTGGGGACGTGCGCACGAGTTCACCATCCAGGGCGGCTCGTGGAACAACCGGCGGATGCTCGGCGACGTGAACCAGGCACTCAATCCGCATGCGGCCGTTCGCGTCACCGGCATGCTCGAGGACTCGGATACCTATCGCTCAGGCGTGGGCGTGCGGCGTGCTGGCCTCAACCCCACGGTCGCCTTCGCGGCCGGCGACCGGGCACGCATCCACTTCGGTTACGAGTACTTCAACGACCAGCGTACGGCCGACCGCGGCATTCCCTCCTTTCAGGGACGCCCGATTGCGACCGATGCATCCTCGTTCTTCGGCGATCCGCGGCAGAGCTACGCACATGCCACCGTACGCCGCGTGACAGCCACGAGCGACTACGAGTGGAACAGCTCCCTCGTCCTGCGTACCCACACGAGCTACGCGGACTACGACAAGTTCTACCAGAACGTCTATCCTGGCCGCGTGTCCGCCGCAGGCGACACGTACAGCGTGAGCGCCTACAACGACGCCACCCGTCGCCGCAATCTCTTTCATCAGAGCAACCTCACAACCAGTGTTGCCACGGGGGGCATTCGCCACACGCTGCTCGCCGGCCTCGAACTCGCACGGCAATCGACAGACAACCTCCGACAGACCGGATATTTTAACAACAGCACCACGTCCGCGACGGCCA
>JBDSVW010000029.1:0-12107 GCA_039927015.1 Gemmatimonadaceae bacterium
TCATCACCTTAACTCGCTTCCTCCATGTCCACCGGAACGCTCTACCGCCTCTCCGCCTTCACCGACAGCCCTGCCGGCGGCAATCCCGCCGGTGTGTGGATCGGCGATTGTCTGCCCGATGCCAGCACGATGCAGCGCATCGCCGCCGAGGTGGGATTCTCGGAGACGGCGTTCGTGGCGCCGGCTCGTGGGCCGGAGCGCAGCATCCGCTACTTCAGCCCCGAAGCGGAAGTGCCATTCTGCGGACACGCGACGATTGCCACCGGCGCGTTGCTCGGGGAGCTGGATGGTGAGGGTACCTACGGACTCGCGACCTCCGTCGGGCTCGTGCCGGTGACGGTTCGGGCCCTCGATGGAGGGCGCGAAGCCTCGCTCACCTCGGTCGAACCGCGATTCGAGCCCGCGCCTGTGGCGCTTCTGGTTGAGGTGCTGTCCACGCTTGGGTGGAAGCCGGAGGAGCTGGACACGTCCATTCCTCCCGCACGCGCGTTCGCCGGGGCCTGGCATCTCGTGCTCGCCGTCGCCGAGCAAAAGCGGCTGGCGTCGCTCGACTACGACTTTGCCGCGCTCAAGGCCGTGATGCTGAAGGATGGACTCACGACACTCCAGTTGATCTGGCGGGAGCGCGCAGACCTGTTCCATTCGCGCAATCCGTTCCCAGTCGGAGGCGTGGTGGAGGATCCCGCGACAGGCGCCGCCGCTGCCGCGCTGGGTGGTTACCTGCGCGAGTCCGGACTCGTGGAGCCGCCGGTGACCATCACCATCCTGCAGGGCGCGGAGATGGGCCGGCCGAGTCGCCTTCGCGTGGACATTCCGAAGGCAGGAGGCATCGTGGTGGCGGGCACCGCCGTGCGGCTGTAACCCGGCTCGCCCACCGTCAGCTGCCGCCATATCTTTGCCGGCATGACGGATCCAGGCGTTCTCGCCGACCGTCTTGCCGCACTACCCAGGATTCGCGAACTGCCCCGCAGTGAGCTTGCGTGGCTCGCCGAACATGGCGAGGTGCACACGCTCAAGGCGGGCACGATTGTCGCGCGTAAGGGTGAGCGCATCGAGTACCGCTGGATCATCCTCGACGGACACGTCGCCGCCCAGGCGGATCGTGGCGGTGGGCCGCGAAGGGTGGCCGACTGGTACGCGGGCGATGTGACGGGCATGCTGCCTTACTCGCGCATGAAAGGGCCACCGGGCGACAACTTCGTCGCGCTCGATAGCGAGTTGCTCGCCTTCAAGGATGATCTCTTTCCGCAACTGGTGCAGCACTGCCCGGGGTTGACCGCCCTCACGGTGCACCAGATGATCGACCGCGCGCGCAGCTTCAACACGAGCGACCTGCAGGACGAGAAGATGGTCGCGCTCGGCAAGCTCTCCGCAGGATTGGCGCACGAACTCAACAACCCCGCCTCGGCGGCGGTCCGCGGCGCGAAGCAGTTGCAGGGAACACTGGACGACGCGGACTGCGCCTCGCGCTCACTCGGTGCTGCCGGCTTGAGCGCGCAGGCGATTGCGACCATCGAGGAGGTGCGCGTCATGTGCCTGCAGCAGGCAGACGGTGCGGTGCTGTCACCCATCCAGCAGGCGGACCGCGAGGACGAGATCGCGGCGTGGCTGGATCGACCTGGTGTGGACTCTGCGCGCGCTGGCGTGCTGGCCGATACGAGCGTGACGATGACGGCGCTCGACTCGCTGGCCGAGGTGTCCGCAGGGGACACGCTTGATGCGGCGCTGGGTTGGATCGCCGCCGGCTGCAGCACGCACGCCCTCGCCCGTGACATCGAGCAGGCCGCGACGCGCATTCACGATCTCGTGGCCTCGGTGAAGCGCTTCACCTACATGGATGCGGCCGCAGGCCCCGAACCGGTGGACGTGCGCTTCGGACTGCGCGACACAATGCGTGTGCTGGCGGCAAAGGCGCGGGGTAAGGGCGTGGCCGTCACGCTGGAGGCGGAGGCGGATCTCCCGCGCGCGCACGCCATCGGCAGCGAACTGAATCAGGTATGGCTCAACCTGCTGGATAACGCCCTCGATGCCGTGAGCGGCGGTCCCGCACTTTCAGGCACTGGCGCGTGCGATCGGTCCCGTGCGCATGGCCCACTATCTCGATACGCTCCGCTACGGGAACGGGGACATCACCGGCGGCATCGATCAGTTCTGGCTCACCGGCGGACTCCGCATCTCACCGCGTGAACAGATCGAGTTTCTCGTCCGCCTCTATCGGGATCAGCTCCCGCTTCAACCGCGGACCATGGCAACGGTCCGTCGCATCATGACACAGGAGCAGCGCGACGGCCTGACGTTGCGCGCCAAGACGGGGTGGTCAGTGCTGCCGGACGGCTGCAACGTGGGCTGGTGGGTCGGGTGGGTGGAGCGTGGTGCGGACGTCTTTTTCTTCGCGTCCATGATTGAGGGCACTCACCCCGGCGCGACATTCGGACCGGCACGCGCCGATGTGGGTCGCAGCGTGCTGCGACGGCTCGGCGTCCTGGCGCCTGCGGGGTAACGAGGCGCACTAGCCCGCGCTCCGTGTGCGACTCGGCGGGTCCGTCAACGTTTGCGCCGTCTCGCTTCCGGCGACACTTTGGGCGAAACGTTAGGCCGGCGCGCCTCATGCGACGCCAGCCAGAAACTCTTGAGGTCTCGATGACTGAGTCACCGTGGCAGGTCGTGCTCGTGACAGGCGCCGCGTCCGGCATCGGAGCCGCGTGCGCGCGGCGCTTCGCGCAGGACAACGCGCTCGTCTTCTGCGCTGACCGCGAGTGGGACGGCGTGCAGGCGCTTGTCGCGGAGATTGGCGCGTCACACGCGCGGGCGTTGCGACTCGACGTGACGGACGAGGACTCGTGGAATGCCGCCATGCGGGAGGTACAGGGAACGGGAGTTGCGCTCACCACGCTCGTGCACGCGGCCGGCATCTCCGCGGGCAGCCCCCTTCGCGAGACATCGCTCGTCGAATGGCGCCGGGTGATGGCGGTGAACCTGGATGGCGCGTTCCTGGCCACCCGTCACGGCGTCGAAGCCATGCACGCGACGGGCGGCGCGATCGTGCTCCTGGGGTCCGCGTCAGGCATACGTCCAGCAGTGGGCGCCCTCGCGTATTCCACCAGCAAGTCGGCGGTCGCGATGCTCGCACGAGGGGCCGCCAAGGAGTGCCTCGCGAATGGCATTCCGGTGCGCGTGAACGTCGTGAGCCCCGGAGGCGTGAAGACCTCGATGTGGCGCACGATGCCGTTCTTCATCGATCTCGTCGAGAAGCAGGGCTCGGAGGACGCGGCCTTCGCGGCGCTTGCCGGCACGGGCCCGGCCTTCGCGACCGCGGAGGAGATTGCTGCCGTGGTGCACTTCGTCGCCTCACCCGCAGCGTCACAGCTGACGGGCGCGGAGCTGGCGGCAGATGGGGGCTACGTGCTGTGAACTTCGGTCGAAGTGTGATTGGAAGTGTCGCGGACTGTTGATGCGTGTACCCCGGAGCAGCGTGCGAACACCACTGAGCCTCTTGTCATGGCAGCCTGATCCTCCATAATAGAAAAGCTTTACTCAGTCCGGGGTGGACTTCCCGCGAAAGCAGGCACAGCCATGACCGCACCGGAGCGTGACAAGACCGAGCTTCCCTGGCCCCACTGGATGCTCCGCTATGTGGGCAGTGACGACCAGGATGCGATGGAGGACCTGATCTGGTCCGTGGGTGGATCGCCGCCCTATGGAGGGGTGTCGTACGATGAAGCCGGGGCGGTGTACGAGCTGATCGAGGACTATCGCGGCCCCGGCGCAGCGAGCCGCGAGTCGTTCGAGCGGGTGCAACCCTTTGTCGCCGCCGATCCCGTTCGGCAGTCGGCGCTCGAGATCTTCCGGTATGCGGACGAGATCCAAAGTGCCCCGGAGAGCTATGGGCAGAGGCCGGTCGCACGCGGGCTCGCGCTCGCTCGTGCGCAACAACACAGGGGCGCCGAGGCGAGCTTTCTTGCCCTTGAGGCAGGGCTGCACCACCGCGCCAATGACCTGCCGGCGGCGCGCGATTGCACGCTACAGGCGCTGGACATCTTCCTGATGATGGCTGATGAGGATCCCGCGTACGCCAAGCGCGTGATGCAGACCGCGCAGAACGCGGTCTCCTTCACCGCCATGGCGGGCGATGTGGACGCGGCGCGCACGCTGCTGCACAAGCTCGCCAGCGTCATGGACCCAGCAGCCAGCGAACAACTGCGACGTTCGCTGGATGCCGTGCAATGACGACATTGGCACGCATCGATCCGGCGAAGCGCAGCAAGCAGCACCATGTGACGACGACGTAGACCTCGGAGGGCCCCATGCGCGAGGCGATGGGATTGCACCTGCAAAAGTTTCAGCACGAGTTCGTGCGCTGGCGGTGGCCGCAGCCCGGAACGAACAAGGGCTCGGGGCGCGACGTGGCCGCGGCGCTGCATCGCTGGCTGGCGCAGTATCCCGAGGCGGCCGAAACCATCCAGCGACTCGCACTGGGGGCGGCGCTCAACGCTATTTCGACGGAAGAATGGGAAGGCGGACAGCGCATCAAGCGCGCGCGAGATCGGACACGAGGTTGGAGAGGCGCGCTGCTGGATGGCCCTCGTGGAGCGTCGGCGGGCAGCTGCGGATGCTGGGCTGGCCCAGGCACTCCACGGGGCCATCCATGCGCTGGAGCCGCTGCGCGGCGTCTGGGAACCGGCATTCGAGGCACACCGCACCGCGCGCACGGAGCTGCAAGCGCTCGATCCCGCGTATGAGACACGGACACTGAGGACGGTGAAGACGGCGAGCGGGCTGACCGTGAACGATCGGTCGGATCCGGCGGTGGACGCCATGTTGCAGCTGATGGAGGCACAGCAGCAGCATGAGGCGCACTGGCGGGGTGAGATCGTGATGCGGGTTCCCGATTTCGACGATGCGTCCGTCGCGCACAATGCCGTGTTGTGGGGCTATCGCAATCGCGACTACGGTTCCGGTGCGGAGGTGGGCGTGGCGACAGCGTTCGCCGCGCGCGCCGCATGGCGGGACCTGATACCGGAGGAATCGGTGCCGCACCTGCAACGCATCATGGCATCGCTCCTGCGCTTTCTCTGGGGTCAGCAGAAGGTGCAGCACCTCGAGCACTGGATGATGAGTGCGCATCGCGAGGTCATCGCGCTCGCGATCGAGCGCGTTCGCAGTAGCTGGGCGCCCCCCGAATCCTCAATCGCGCTGCAGGAGACTCGCGCGTTATCGACGGCGATCGATCACGCCTTCGCGGCACCGGCCGGCGGATCGAAGTTCGCGCAGGTGCGCGCGGCGCTGCAGAGCAGTGATTCCGTGGCTCCGGCGCTCGTCGAGCTTCGCGACGAGATCGAAGCCACCATCCATCGGCTGCATCGGCTGGACCCGTACGCGGCGGCCGACTTCGGCGCCTGGATCCTGGGAGATCTGCTGACGCGAATTCACGCGGCAAGTGCCGGGCCCGACGGGTGGCGAGAAGTGGCGCTGGGCTGCTCGTCGCTCTACGAGGCGTTCGAATCGAAGCAGGAAGGATGGTTCATGCCGTACCTCATGGATGGATTCAAGGAGGTACGGGAGAGCGGGGGGCAGGATCTGTTCGCCCAGTGGAGTGGCAGCGTGCTGTGAGGTACGCTCACGCCTTCACCCGGCCGTACTGCGTCTCAACCGCTTTCGCTTCTTCTCCATCGGGCGTGATGTTGTATGCGGTGATCGTGAGATGGTCATCGTCGATGAACGTGAATTCCGTTCGCCATCCCCACTGTGGGGTGTTCGGCTCCACATCATATTTGCCGCTGACGGAGAAGCCACGCTCGGTGGATTCGCCCTCCGAAAACATCAGCGCATAGTTCATTTTGAAATCATCCATCCACGCGACCTGGAAGCGCTTGGTGACCGAGTTGAAGGCGATGGACTCGTCCCCATGCCGCGGATTGCCCTTCATCGCGCCCTCGTGGACATGTCGCACGAGGCGATCCTCGAGCAGCGCGTCGATGCGCCCCTTCACGGGCGATTCGTCGGCAAGTTGTCCCGGTTCGAACCACGTACGGCAGTTGCCTTCCCACG
The DNA here is from genome assembly GCA_039927015.1 of Gemmatimonadaceae bacterium. Lineage (GTDB taxonomy): Bacteria > Gemmatimonadota > Gemmatimonadetes > Gemmatimonadales > Gemmatimonadaceae > SCN-70-22. Next base: position 6,049 of record JBDSVW010000029.1, read on the forward strand.
TTCCAACGAGGGATTTCAGCACGAGATTGGACATGATGAGCGTTCCTCTCGGAGCAAGCGAAGCATTTCCGGCAGCGACTGGCGCTCACGGCGGCGAGCCGTTCGTAGCATGCAGAATGTGACGCTTCGGCGCTACCGACCTCCGCACCACACTTCGGGGCGACCCGCACGCAGGATTGCGCTCCTGCACTTGAGCCCTAACTTCTCGAAGCGCTCACCGCGCGCCGTCACGCTCAATTCTGGTCGGAGGGGACGATGCAGAGTCCGGGGCTCCTGGTTGGTCTGCTGTGGGTCGCGCTGGCAGGGTGTTCCGCCTCGGCGACCGGACGTGGCGCAGCGGCTTCAAAACTCCCTGATGGGGGCGCGATAGCTGCGACGGAGGTGGTCGCGCCCCCTATCGTGCAAGTGCGCTCCTTCGCCGGCTCGTCCGAGGTCGCGGTACTGGCTTGGGAGCGGGAGGAGGCCCTGATCGGCCTGCGCACGTCGGTCAGTCGTACGGGGGAGCTCATCGGAGGCCGCCGGTTCGGCGACCACGAGCTCTACATGACACCCGACTACGCCAGAGACATGGGCGGATTCAGGACCGCAACCGCCGCCGATGGACAGTTGCTGCTCTCCACCGGCGGACATCGGGATACCCACGCCTGCTACTACGGCAATGAGTGTTCACCCATGGTCACGACGGGTGTACGTATTCCTGATGCGTTGTTGCGGGCTCGCGGAGACAGTCTCGTCGTGACGTTCCTGCCCGGAGCGCGGCAGCCGTGGACCATCTCCCTGCGAGGGGAACTGATCGCGGCATATCTGGCGAGGGTGGATTCGGTGGTGGGGGAGGCGAGGAGGTGAGATCGAGAAGACGAAAAGACGAGAAGACGAGAAGACGAGAAGTGGGGCTCCCGCGAACGGAAATGGTTCGCGGGAGTTTCTTCCTTCACGATACCGACTTGCCGGCGTACTTCTGGTACCAGCTCATCATGTAGAGCTGCGTGCGCATGAAGTTGGACGGTTTGGAGCTCGTGCCATGGTACTCGTCCTTGAACCGAAGCAGGGCCGAGGGCACACCGCGCATCTTGAGCGCCGAGTAGTATTCCTCGCTCTGCGGCATCGGCGTGCGCAGGTCCAGTTCACCCGTCATGATGACCGTCGGCGTCTGCACGTTGCCCACGTACATGATCGACGACTGCTCGAGCCACTTCATGGGATCTTCCCAGTAGGGCTTCTCGAAGAAGTTGTACGTGAAGAACGGCACGTCGGTTTGGCCGGCGAACGACAACCAGTTCATGACAGGACAACGCACGGCGGCGCCGGCGAAGCGGGTGGTGTGTCCGATTACCCAGCTCGAGAGCACGCCGCCGCCCGAGCAGCCGCCCACGAACATGCTCTTCTCGTCGATGTATCCCCGGCCGACCACCGTATCCACGCCGGCCATGAGATCCTCGTAGTCCACGCCAGGGTAGCGCAGGTTGATGGCGTTGCCGAAGTCCGTGCCGTAGCCCGTGGAGCCACGCGGATTCGTGTAGAGCACCACGTATCCGTTCGCCGCGAAGTTCTGGAACATGTAATTGAACGCCACGTTATACATGCCGTGCGGCCCGCCGTGGATCTCCATGATCATGGGATACTTTTTGCTCGCGGAGAATCCCGGAGGCTTCACGATCCAGCCTTGCACCTTCGTGCCGTTCGTTGAGGAGTACCACACCTCCTCCACTGCGCCGAGCGAGATGCCGGCGAGCATGTCTTCGTTCACGCGCGTGAGCTGCGCCCGTGCAGCGGCCCCGCCGGCGGGACTCTTGAGGCTGTAGCGCCAGACATCGGGAGGCTCCTGCGCGGTGGTGCGCACGACCGCCGCCATGCCGCCCTTCGAGATCGACCCCAGCGCCAGCATCTGGGCGCCGCTGGTCAGGGCCTTCGGCGTCCCGCCTGCCGCGGGCAGGAAGAAGAGTTGCGAGCTGCCCTTCTCCTGTGCCGCCAGGTACAAGCCGCTGCCGTCGGAGGCCCACTCCATCGTGTCGGGCTCGCGATCCCACCCCGGCGTGGCGAGGCGGGCATCGGAGCCGTCGGCTTTCATGAGATAGACGTCGGCCACCCGGTACGTCTGCTTCACCGCGGGATAGCCGGCGTACGCGATCCACTTGCCGTCAGGTGAAACGACGGGATTCGTCCACGTGCCGCGCGTGGGGGTGAGCTTGCGCATCTTTCCGCTGGCAACGTCCACCACGTTGAGGTCGGAGTCGCGGTAGCGCATGTCCCAGTCGGCCTCCATGAGCCCGTCGAACACGATCGACTTGCCGTCGGGCATCCAGTCCCACCCGCCGCCGCCCGGAAGCGCGTCGAAACGCGCCCCCACGGTCCAGTCGCCGCGCGTGAGCTGTCGCGGGCTGCCGCCGTCGGCGGGCACGATGAACAGGTGCGTGAATCCCGTCTCGGTGAAGCCCTGACGGTCGGCACGGTAGTGCAACTTGTTCACGTAGCGCGGCGCCTCGGTCCACTTGGCACCGTCAGGTGCACTGGGCATATCGATGGCCCAGCGCTCCTCCTTCGGCGTGAACATGGCGAAGCCGATCCAGCGGCCATCGGGCGACCACTTGATGCTCGCCGGCGCCGAGCTCACCCGCGTCACCTGCGACGTGGCGCCCTCGGCGTTCATCCACCGCACGAAGATCTGCGCCCCCTTCGGCTCGCCGTCCTGGATGTACGCGATGCGCGTGCCGTCGGGCGACCACACCGCGCCGCCACCCTTGGCCAGGAAGCGGTTCTCGTTGCCGTCGGCGTTGATGGTCCAGAGCGCCGTCTCCCACTTGTCTTCCTGCTTGTTCACCCAGCGCCGCGTGTAGACTATGCGTGCGCCGTCCGGCGAGATCATGGGCTGGGAGACGGTCTCGTAGTCGAGGTAGTGACTCACCGTGAGCAGGGTGTCGGAGGCTTTCTCCTGTGCATCCAGCGCGAGGCCGGGTGCGAAGGCCAGCGCGAGGCAGAGGGTGCGGACAAGTACGCGGGGCAGCATGGCGTCTCCGGGGGAGCAGGGGTCCGAGAGGGCGTTCGACACCTAGCATAGAACAGACTCACGGTCGTGTCCAGTTTTCCACGACCCGGCGGGTCCGCGAGCGACAGCAGTGCCGTACTCACGCCATCTCACCGGGTTGCCGTTGTGAGCACGCCCACGCCGAGTTCGCTCAACGCATTCCGCCTCCCGCCATGTGGTCGAGTCACGGCGTATATTCGCGTCGTCCGACGCATGCAATCCTCCCTCCAGGTCTCTCGGGCCAGTCGCGTTCAACTCTCACGCGAGCGGGGCGTCGGTGGGCAGGCGGTGCACCGACACTACGGACGACGCCAACGTCACCGCAGTCTCCGCGGGCGGAGGGCGCGTGGGCCGAATCGCCGGCACGACCCAATCGGAAGCGTTATTGGCACGGGGCGGATACTGGCGCTGCGGCAGTTCGTGGAATTGAGGGGCCGCCGGGCAGGAGGAGTTCCGGGGGCGACATGTTGGTGAACGATCCTGTCCTGCTGCACGCGGATGCTGTCGATGACTCGTATTGTCTCCCTTCAATGCCCGCGCCTGGCGGTCACATCGTGACCGACGCCGAAGGCGGGACGCGTCGTCGCAGACACGGGCTCATCGCGGCCGCGATGATCGTGGGGCTCCTGGCCGCCGTCGCTGCGTACACCCTCTCGCGTCCGCAATTTGGCGGAACCCCGAGGGGCGACCGGCTCGCCCGCATGCGGGCCAACCCGCAGTATCGCGACGGCGCATTCACCAACCGCATCCCGGTGGCATCGAGTACAATGGCCGAGATGTGGTCGATGTTCACCGAGTCGCTCGTTGGCGACGAGGTGCGCACTCCGCCAGGCGCAATTCCGGTCGTCGTCGTGCGACGTGATGCGCTGAGCCCTGTGCACGCCTCGCCCCGTCTCCGCGCGTTCTGGATCGGCCACGCGAGTGTGTTCATCGAGATCGACGGCGTGCGCATGCTCGTGGATCCCGTATTCTCCGATGTTGTATCACCCGTGCCCATCGGACCGCGGCGCTTTCATCCCCCTCCCATCGCCCTCGCGGACCTGCCACCTATCGATGGCGTGCTCATCACGCACGACCACTGCGATCACCTCGACATGGCCACCGTGCAGACTCTGGCACGTGGCGGAACGACGTTCTTCGTGCCGATCGGCGTCGGCGCCCCTCTGGAGCGTTGGGGAGTGCCGGACGCGCAGGTGCGCGAAATGGAGTGGTGGCAGGAGCGGTACATCCGTGGTGTGCGCATCGTCTCCATGCCGTCCCGCCACTATTCGGGCCGGGGGCTGGCCAACCGGAACTCGACGTTGTGGAGCGCCTGGTCGGTGATGGGTGCACGCCACCGGTTCTATGTCATCGGCGATACTGGCTACTCGCGCCAGTTCCGTGAGGCTGGAGATCGCTTCGGTCCCTTCGACCTCAGCTTCATCAAGATTGGCGCGTACGGTCCAGGCGCTGCATGGCTCGGTATTCACATGAGCGCGGAAGACGCGGTGCGTGCACATACCGAGCTCAAGGCGCGGCGCATGTTCCCGGTGCACTGGGGCACGTTCAACCTCGGCTTGCACGATTGGGATGAACCGGTGAAGCGTGCCGTCGTTGCCGCACGGGAGAGCGGCGTCGATCTGCTGACGCCGCGGGTGGGCGAGATGGTGGATGCGGACACGGCGTGCGCGTCGACGGCGTGGTGGGAGGGGGTGCGGAATTGATATTCTGTCGTGACCTGAACGGGAGAGTGGCGATGGAGGTTCACATTCGGAATGGTGAGCCGCGGGATGCCGACGCGGTGTCGCTGCTGGCGAGGCGTGCCAAGGCGTGGTGGGGATACCCTGCGGCGTGGCTCGACGAATGGCGCGATGAATTGACGCTCGAACCGGCGCACCTGCAATCGCCGACATCGTTCGTCGCCCTCTGCGACGAGACTCCCGTCGGTGTGTGTGTTGCAGCTGCTTGAAGACCGCGCCTCGGTCGAGCACTTATGGATTGCGCCGGAGCATCACAGGCGTGGCATTGGCGGCGCGCTGCTCGAGCGGGCGCTCGCCGTGGCGTCGGATGCCGGTGTGGCGAGCGTCCGCGTCGAGTCGGACCCGAACGCGGAGCCGTTCTACGTTCGCAGGGGGGCACGACGGGTAGGCCTCACACCCGCGCCGATGCCGGGTGAACCAAACCGCATGCTGCCAGTGCTCGAGTTCGTGCTCCGCGCCGGCTCGCGCTGACGATGACTCTACGTCGCGATCCGCGCCGGCTCCCGCAGACGACGACGCCACGTCGCGATCCGGGCGGGTACGCGCCGCCGACGACTCCGCGTCACGATCCGGGATCGTCGCCGCCGAGTGGCCGGGTGCGCATCTTCGCTTGTGCTGCGCGCTTCCCCCGCAAGACTCGCCGGAACCGCGCTTCCCTCGTTCGGATACTTCCCTCGTTCGGATACTTCCCTCGTTCGGACACTTTCCCTCGTTCTCCCTCGCCGGCCCACTAGCCCCACGTACCTTATGAGCATGAAACGCTACAGTCTCCTCTTGCTGCGCCTCTCTCTCGGCGGACTCATGGTCTACTGGGGCATCGACAAGCTGATCAACGTGGCCCATGGTCTCGCGGTCGCCCAGAAGTTCTACGGCGGCGTGGAAACGGGGGAGGCGCTGCTGCACGTTTTCGGGATGCTGCAGGTTGCCTTGGGCGCATTCGTCATGATTGGGCTCGCGCGACGGGTAACCTATCCGATGCTGCTGCTCGTTACCGGAACGACGCTCCTCGCGGTGTGGCAGTCGATCGTCGACCCATTCAAGGTGGTCGTGGAGGGAGGAAATCTCATCTTCTATCCCTCCCTGATCATCTTCGCCGGCGGGCTGGTGCTGCTCGCCTTTCGCGAGGAGGACGAGCTCTCGTGGGACGGCAGGAGATCGCGCGCCGCAGGATAGGGACGGCGTTCAGCCCGCAAAGCGACGCTCAGGAAACAAGGGCATCCAGCCGGGCGCGCACGTCGGCGTCTGCGTGCTCCCAGTTCTTTCGCAGCTGCGCGAGCGGCTTCGCCGCCGCGGCACGG
>JBDSVW010000030.1:0-18661 GCA_039927015.1 Gemmatimonadaceae bacterium
GCAGCCACTGCAGCACCGATGCCTGGGCGAAGGCGAACTGCGTCTCCTCCGCGATGATCACGCCGGCGCGGGCATCACCCGACATGCGGTTGCCGGTGCGGTCGCCCGATAGGCGCAACGGGGCGTAGCCGACCAGGGAGGCGGCACCCTTGAACAGCGGCGTCACGAGCGTGCCGGCCGAGTCGGTGCGGAGCAGGGTCACGAGGTCCGGCGCGTCCACCGATTCCTGCAGCATCTCCTCGCGGCGCGTCGACCCGATCACCCGGCCCGACTCGTTCACGAGGTAGGCGCGCACTGTCGCGGCACGACCGCGGTGGGAACTGCGTTCGATGGAACCGAGCGACTGGACCATGAGGGCCTCCCAGTCGACGTCCACGATCAGCACTCCCGCGGCCCCTGCAGCGGTGGTCACCGCCTGCGCGATGTTCACGACGGTCTGACCGCCGGCCTCGCGCTCCACGGATCCGACAAACGATCGTTGGGGCGCCGCCAGCGCACGCTCGAACAGCGCCTTGCCCGCACCCTCGATGTCCGAGGGCGAGCCGGTGCTCGATGCCACGAGCGCTCCCCTGGCCGAATAGAGACGGGCGGAGCGCAGGAGGCCCGAGCGTGTCACCAGCGCCGCCAGCGATGCCTTCGTAGCTGCGGAGTCGCCGTATCCGAGCGCGGCCGCCGCAATCTCACCGCTTGTCGCCGCGCCGCGCAGCTCGAGCGAGCGCTCCAGCATCACGCGGTCCAGTCCCGACGCGACTTGCGCCGCCATGTCCGCCCGGGCGTTTCCCACCTGTTCGCGCACGGTGCCACGCGTGCGGTGCACCGCGATGGTCGTGGCGATGGCGAGGGGAAGGAGCGCAGCGACCAGGACAGCGGTCAGCAGCTTGGCGCGAACGCCGCGAACGTTGAAAGTCATGTCGGCAGTGAGAATGCGTGGGGCGGCGTCGGCGCCGGACCTAGCGAAACATGATCGGGAGGAGGACACGGGTCCTCACGGCCTGACCGTTGGTCATGCCGGGTGTGAAATCGAGCTTGGAAACTGCGGATCTGGCTGCCTCCCCAAACGCCTGGGTGGACGCGTGCAACACCTCCACGCTCGCCCTCTCGACCTTGCCCTGCGCGTCTACGACGAACTGGACCTGCGCGTCACCGGGTACCCCGGCGCGCTTGAGGTTCGGCGGATAGGCTTCGGCGAGGATACGCACCGACTTGGCCGGATTGGCAATCTTCGGCGGCTGGTCGAGCTCCATGCCGACGTAGATCTGGCCGGAACTCTGGGCGCGCAGCGCGGCGGGAGCGCCGAGCACGACGCACGCGATGATTCCGAAGAGGGTGATGCGGCTGAATCGCATGTGCGGAGGCTCCGTCGGCCATGATGAGGATCCTCTGCGAGTGTCGGAAGTTCGGGCCGCGAACTGAACACTCCTCGCGCCATTTGTGAGGTCGGTGGCGTTTCGCGTAACGTTCTGTCGCCGACCAACTTGCATCCTGAGCCGATTCCAATAATTCCATGACCACGCCACGCACTGTCTTCGTCACCCGCCGGCTTCCCGATGCCGTCGAATCCGTACTCGCATCGGAGTACGGCGCGGTGTTGCGCACGGATGACCGGCAGCTGGATGACGACGAGCTGATCGACGCGCTGTCCCGCGTCGACGTCGTCCTGTGCACGCTGTCCGATCGATTGTCACGGCGGGTGCTCCTGGCGGCGCCTCCGAAGGCCGGCCTGCTGGCGAATTTCGGGGCAGGGGTGGACCACATCGACCTCGCCGCCGCGCGCGAGGCCGGCATCGCCGTCTCCAACACGCCGGGCGTGTTGACGGAGGACACGGCGGACCTAACGATGTTGCTCATCCTCGCCGCCGCCCGTCGCGCCGGCGAAGGGACACGGGAACTGCGCGAGCAGACCTGGGAGGGGTGGCGTCCGACGCATCTCCTCGGCACCCGGGTCCATGGCGCGACGCTGGGCATTGTGGGATTCGGACGCATTGGCCGGGCGGTCGCGCGCCGCGCGCATGGGGGATTCGGTATGCGTATCGCGTACCACTCGCGCCACCGCGCGGCGCGGGACGAGGAGCAACGGGTGGACGCCCGTTATTGCGACGACCTGGACGAGCTGCTGCGTACGTGCGACGTCGTCACCCTGCACACACCCGCGACGCCGGCGACGCATCATCTCATTGGCCCGGCGCAGCTGCAACTCATGCCGCGGCATGCGTTTCTCATCAATACCTCGCGCGGCGACGTCGTGGACCAGCAGGCGCTCATCGCGGCCCTGGCTACCGGGCGCATCGCGGGCGCCGGCCTCGACGTTTTCGAGAAGGAGCCGGCGGTTGCGCCCGAACTACTCGCGATTCCCTCCGTCTTCGCCCTTCCACACCTCGGAAGCGCCACTATTCCCAGCCGGGTGGCCATGGGCGAGTGCGCCGTGCGCAACATTGCGGCGTTCGTCGCGGGACAGCCGCTGCCTAACCGGGTGGCGTGACGCGGGCGTGACACCGGCGACCCCTGATGTGACGGGGAACATCGAGCGGGCGGGGCGGCTATCACTGCGGGCTCGCTTGCCGCGCTCATTGGACCGCCCTAGCTTTCCGCTCTCTTGTCCGTCCTCCGTAGCCGGAGCAGCGACGTCCCCCCGTCGCCGTCCGTTCGCTCCGCGCTCTTCGCGTTCACACTCGATTCATGACCCTCTCCATCTCCGCGCGTGCCGCCAATGCGGCCACGCTGAACACGCCGTTGTTCATTGCGCTCTTGCCGGGTGGCACCGTGCTGCCGCCGCACCTGAAGACGCTGGACAAGGCCGCTGGTGGTGCGATCGGTCGGACGCTTCGGCGACAGGATTTCCGGGGCGCGCGCGATGAGACGTTGCACATGGTCGGGGGCAGCCGCGGCCCGCGCCGTATCCTGCTCGTGGGTTACGGCGAAGGCACAGACCGGCCTGCCGCCCTGCGCCGCGCCGCCACACTGGCCGCTCGTCAGGCGCAGCGCATGGGGGTGGGCGAGGCCGCCATTTTCGCCGCCGATCTCGACGCGCGCGATGCGGAGAGCATCGGCGTCGGGTTGCAGCTGGGCAGCTGGGAGTACGCGGACCTGCGCACCCCGGCTCCGGAGGCGGAGCGCCGCGCACCACTCACCGCGGTCACGCTGATCGCCGAGAATGCGAAGGAGCTCGGCGCGGCCCTCGAGGACGCGCGCGCCGTGGGCGCGGGCTACGCGGTGGCGCGCCGCCTCGCCCAAATGCCGGGCAACATCTGCACGCCCGACGTGCTGGCCGACACCGCGCGCGATATCGGCAAGCGCCACGGGCTCAAGGTCACGGTGCTCGGTCGCAAGGAGATGGAGAAGGCGAAGATGGGCTCGTTCCTCTGCGTGGCGCAGGGGACACCGGAAGAGCCGAAGCTCGTGGCCATCGAACACAATCGCGGCCCGAAGGGCCAGAAGCCCATCGTGCTGGTGGGCAAGGGCCTCTGCTTCGACACGGGCGGCATCTCCATCAAGCCCGCCGACCGCATGGAGTACATGAAGTTCGACATGTGCGGTGCGGCCGGCGTCATCGGCGCCATGGAGGCCATCGCGCGCCTCAAGCTGCCGATCAATGTCGTGGGTGTGTTCGGCGCCACCACCAATATGCCGTCGGGCACGGCGGTGAAGCCCGGTGACGTGGTCACCGCCTCCACGGGCAAGACGATCGAGATCATCAATACCGACGCCGAAGGGCGCCTGGTGCTGGCCGACGTGCTGGCCTGGGTCAAGCGCTTCGATCCCGCCGCCGTGATCGATGCGGCGACCCTCACCGGTGCCTGCGTCGTGGCGTTAGGCAACTCGACGACCGGCGCGCTCGGGAACGACGAGGCGCTCATGACGGAGGTACTGGCCGCCTCCCGGCGCGCGAGCGAGCCCGCCTGGCAGCTGCCGATGTTCGAGGAGTACCGCGAGCAGATCAAGTCAGACGTGGCCGACATCAAGAACTCGGGGGGACGTGCGGCCGGCACCATCACCGCGGCGATGTTCCTCCGCGAGTTCGTGGATTATCCCTGGGTCCATCTCGACGTGGCGGGCACCGCCTACAGCGAGAGTGACCTGGTCATCGTGCCCAAGGGACCGACCGGGGTCCCGACCGGAACGTTTATCGAATTCGTGCGGGGGAGAGCGCGCTGAATCACGTGGGCCGATTCATACGTCTCGTCGGCCTCGGCCTTGTGGTCGGGGCCGTTTTTCCGAGCGCCGGCCAGGCGCAGCAGCGACAGCCGCCCGACTCCGTCAAGGCGCGTGCCGACTCCTTGAAGGCGCGCGCGGACTCCCTCGCGGCGCGCGCTGACTCCCTCAAGGCACGCGGCGACACGCTCAAGGCGGCACGCGACAGCGTGGCAGCCATCGACTCGCTGGAACGGGAAAACCTTCGCATCATCGAGGCGCAGCGCAAACGCGGGGATACGGTGAAGACGCCCACGCCAGCGGCCGAGATGCCGGTGCTCACGGAGGTCGGCGAGGGACTGCGCTGGAACCGGGAAGCACTCTTCGCCTCCGGTGCCCAGACCTTGGGCGACCTGCTCGAGGGCATTCCTGGCCTCACCATCTTCCGCTCCGGTTGGATGGGGTCTCCGCAGGTCGGCGCGATGATCGGTGACTTCAACCGGCTGCGCGTCTTTTACGACGGCATCGAGCTCGACGCGCTCGATCCGAGGAATGGCGGCATGCTCGACCTCTCGTTCGTCCAGATCTGGCAACTGGAAGAGGTGCGCGTCGAACGCGCGGCGGGCGATATCCGGGTGCACCTGCGCAGCTGGCGGGTGCGCAGCACGACGGCCAACACCCGCGTGGATATCGCGACGGGTGACCTCGAGACAAACCTGTACCGCGGCTACTACGGCCGGCGATTCGGTCGCGGAGAGGCGTTGCAGCTGGGGGCGTACCAGTTCTCCACCCGCGACAACCGGGGACAGGGCGATGCCGATGGACTCTCCCTCTTTGGACGCGTCGGCTGGGCCAGGGGGCGCTTCAGCACTGACGCGTCATTCCTGCGTACGGCCCGCGATCGTACCGAGCAGCAGCGTGACGAAACGCGCGACGGGGTGGACCTCGCGAGGTTCGACGGACGATTCACGGAGGCGTACGCCCGCGCCGGATTCGCGGACACGACGGTCGGCATCTGGGCCCAGGTCACCGCGGCGTCGCTCGCGCACACCCAGAACAATCTCGCGTTCCGGGACACCACTATCATTCCTTTCCAGCCGACGCAGCCTGACCTGCAGTTCTCCCGCACGCAGTACGTGGCGGCGGCGGGCTGGGGCAGGGGGCCGCTCGCTGCGTCGGCGACGGTGCGCATGCGCCGATTCGAGGGATTGAGCTTCGTGTCGCCCTCCGCGCGGGCCTCCTTCGAGACCTCCCGCGTCACGGTGGCGGCATTCGGTGAGCAGCAGGACGAGCGACAGCGACGGCTGCTCGATCTCTCGGGTCGCGTGCTTCCGATCTCGTGGCTCGCCTTCGGCGCAGCGGTCGGGCAGTACACCCCAACCGGCACCGGCGCGGGTCCGACGATGCGCACGGTGCGCGGTGAGGTGGGGCTGCGCCTGCATGGGGCGTGGCTCACGGCCGGCGTCATCAGCCGCGACACGGCGCAACTCATCGCCCCGACGGTATTCGACACCGGTTTCGTGTCGGCGGCGACGGGCCTGACCAGCGGGCAATTCATGTCGCTGCGCGGACGCATCTGGAAGGACGTCGGATTCAATGTGGCGGGGACCAAGTGGGACGCGGCCGGGATGTATCGGCCACAGTACCAGTCGCTGGCGGAGCTATACGTCAACACAGGATGGCGGTCGAGATTCCCGAGCGGGAACTTCAACGTGAAGGCGGCCATCTCACACGAGTACCGGACCGCGGCCTACTTCCCGCTGGCCGACGCCGATGCGCTGCCGTCGTCGCAGTTCCGGACCCTGAACTTCCTACTCGAGATCCGGCTGCTGACTGCAACCCTCAGCTACCAGTTCCGTAACCTGCTGAACGAGCAATACTCGCAGGTGCCGGGATTCCAGATGCACCGTCCGGTGCAGGTCTACGGCGTGCGCTGGCAGTTCTTCAATTGACAATGTCGTTATGCAGCAATAACTTGCACGGTTACCGATGATCCGAAGCATGACAGGCTTTGGCGCAGCGGAGGGGACCGTGGGCGCCTCGCGCGTTTCGGTCGAGCTTCGTTCCGTCAATCACCGATTCTTCAACGCGACCATTCGCCTTGCTCCCGAGCTTTCCCGCTGGGAAGGCGAGGTGCGCGAGGCGCTGCGAAAGCGCGTGAACCGAGGGAGTGTCACCCTCAGTGCACGGGTGGAACGCGGCCAGTCGTCGTCGGTGGACATCGATGAAGGACGCTTTGCGGCGTACGTGGAGCTGCTGCGCCGTCTCCAGGGTCGCTACTCGCTCGACGGCGAGATCGATATCGCCGCGGTGCTCCGGCTACCCGACGTGCTCTCCTTATCGGGCGAGGAAGTGACGGGCGACGTGGCCGAGTTGGTGGCGATCGTGGATGCTGCTGCCACCGCGCTGACGGCGGCGCGCACGGACGAAGGCGCGCGTCTCGTGGACTACCTGCATGAACGCCTTTCCCTCATCGAATCCGCCCTGCAGCGCACGGCGATCCGCGCTCCGCAGCGGCTGGTGGAGCACCGCGACCACCTGCGCACCGCCGTGCGGGAGCTCACCGATGGCCTGATGATCGATGAGCAGCGCGTGGCGATGGAAATCGCCGTCCTTGCCGATCGTCTCGACGTGCAGGAAGAGCTTTCGCGCTTCGCGTCGCACATTGCGGCCTTTCGCGAGACCCTGGCTCGCACCGACGACGAGCCTGTCGGTAAGCGCCTCGGATTCCTGCTGCAGGAGATGCTGCGCGAGGCGAATACCACCGGGAGCAAGGCGAACGACGCCGACATGCTGGCCGACGTGGTGACGATGAAGGAAGAGCTGGAGCGGATCCGGGAGCAGGTGGAGAACCTCGAATGAACCCCTTTCCGATCATCCTCTCCTCGCCGTCGGGGGTGGGCAAGACGACCATCGCCCGGATGCTCCTCGCGCGTCGGACGGACATCGGATACTCCGTCTCGTGCACCACGCGGTCACCCCGGGCGGGGGAGGTTGACGGGCGCGACTATCACTTCCTGTCCGCCGAGGCGTTTGCGTCGCGCAGCGCCGCCGGCGAGTTCGCCGAGTGGGCCGAGGTGCATGGGAATCTCTACGGGACCCTCAAGCGCGAGGTGACCCGGGTATTTGGCACCGGCCGGCACGTCGTCATGGACATCGACGTGCAAGGCGCCCGACAACTGGTCGCCGCTTTCCCCGAGTCCGTGTTAGTCTTCCTGCTGCCCCCGTCGGCGGAAACGCTGCTCGGGCGGCTGACAGGCCGGAATACCGAAGCGCGGGAGGCGCTGCTGCGCCGCCTGACCGGGGCACGCGACGAACTGGCCGCGGTGGGCAACTATCAGTACGTGGTGGTCAACGACGACCTCGAGCGCGCGTATGCGCAGGTGGCGTCTATTGTAGATGCGGAAACGGTGCGGCATGGCCGCTTTCCGTTGTTGGACGATCGGGTGCGGCAGCTCGTGGAAGGGCTGGACCGCGAAATCACGAAGTACGCACGGGTAACCTGACGAACTATGCGAGTATTCACGCCTGACGAAGTCACCAGCAGCACGGCCAACAAGTATCTCGGCGTGCTGATCGCCGCGAAGTACGCCCGCGTGCTGAACGAGCTGCCGAAGAACCTGGTTCCGGTCGCGCAGGAAAAGAAGCTGACCACGCGGGCCATGGAAGAACTCTCGCGCGGCGACGTGGAGTACAAGGTCGTCCCGCGCGCGCGCGGGGAGTAACTCCCGTTCGACCGTTCACGAAGCGCCGCATTCTTCTCGGGGTCACCGGGGGAATCGCCAGCTACAAGTCTGCGTGGCTGGCACGCCTGCTCACGCAGGCGGGCGCGGAAGTGGACGTGGTATTGTCTCGGGCGGCGCGCGAGTTCATCGGCGCCGTCACGTTCGAGGCGCTCACAGGGCGGCCGGTGCATACGGAGCTCATCGCCGCCGGGCACGCACTCGACCACATCAAACTGGCGCGCGCGGCCGACGTCCTGCTGGTCGCACCTGCCACGGCCGACTTTCTCTCGCGCGCTGCTGCCGGACGCGCCGATGATCTGCTGACGGCGAGTCTTCTGGCGACCGAGGCCCCGGTACTCCTCGTGCCCGCCATGAACGACCGGATGTGGTCGCACCCGCAAACTCAGCGCAACGCGGCGCACTTGCGGGACCTCGGCTATCACGTGCTCGATCCCGACACCGGTGAACTGGCGGCAGGCGAGGGCGTTGGTCCTGGCCGCATGCCGGAACCCGAGACGATCCTCGCGCACCTCGGCCGGGTGCTCGAGCCCCGGTCTCCGCTGCGCGGGCGCACGGTGGTGGTGAGTGCGGGTCCCACGCGCGAGGCGCTCGACCCGGTCCGCTACATCTCTAACCGCAGCACCGGCAAGATGGGTGTCGAGGTCGCCGAAGCCGCCTGGAGGCGGGGCGCCGCGGTCACGCTCATCGCGGGCCCGTTAGGCACGCGACCACCGGTGGGTCCGGCGCTGCGTAGCGTGGAGACGGCCGCGGAAATGCACGCCGCCGTGGCGGAGGCCCTGGCCACGGCCGACGTGCTCGTGATGGCGGCAGCACCCGCCGACTTTCGCCCGGCGGCGATCGCGGATTCGAAGATCAAGAAGGCCTCGGCCCCCGACGCCGTGGCACTCGAGCGAACGTCCGACATTCTGCTGGAGACGCGGTCGGCACGGCAACCGGGTGCGGTCATCGTCGGCTTCGCCCTCGAGACCGACAACGTGTTGGACAACGCCGAGAGAAAACTCGCGGCAAAGCATCTCGACCTGATCGTCGCGAACGACGCGCGCGAAGCGGGAGCCGGCTTCGAGAGTGATACGAACCGCGTCACGATCATCGGTCGTGACGGCAGCAAGGCCGACCTGCCGCTGCTCGGCAAGCGCGAAGTCGCCGAGGCCATTCTCGATCGCGTCGAGGGGTTGCTCGGTGGACGCTAGGGAACGGCTCCGGCTGTATCTGGAGCAGCGGCGCGACCTCGGCGAATCGGAGCTGATCCTGGATTCGATGTCCGTAGAGGAGGTCATGCGCGTGCTCGGGGCCGGAACCGTCGGTCGGGCCGCCGCCCCGTCCTCGGCGGGCGAGGTGCGCGAAGCGCGACCCGATGCCTCCGAACCGGCCCCCTCGGCGGCCCCGCCAGCGGACTGGCGCTCGGCGCTGCGAGCGCTGGAGCCCACAGAACAGGCCGCGCGCCCCGCGCCGCCCCGCTCCGATGCCGAACGTGCTCCGACGCCTCCGGGGTCGGCCCCGACACGTGCGGCGTCGCAGCCACCCGGGGAGCCTCCGCGCGGTCACGCCGAGACGCCGGCGGCATCTCCCGCCATCGCGCTCGAGGACGTCCCCGCGGGCCTCGTGATCGGCTCTGCGGCGCACGAACTCTTCGGTGGCCCGGAGGCGCCGCTGGACACGCTCGATGCCATCGCCCAGGCCGCCGGCGCGTGCACTCGCTGCTCCCTCTACAAGTCCGCGAAAAACGTCGTTCCCGGGGAGGGTAACCCGCAGGCGGACTTCGTCTGCGTGGGCGAGGCGCCGGGGGCGAACGAGGACGAGCAGGGACGCCCGTTCGTGGGCCAGTCGGGGCAGTTACTGACGAAGATTCTCGCGGCGATCAACCTCACGCGCGAGGACGTTTTCATCTGCAACGTGCTGAAACACCGCCCGCCCGGGAACCGGAACCCCCTGCCCGACGAGGTGGCGGCCTGTTCGCCCTATCTCGTTAGGCAGCTTGAGCTGATCCGGCCGAAGGTGGTGGTGGCCTTAGGCACCTTTGCGGCGCAAACACTATTGCAGTCCAAGGAACCCCTCGGCAAACTCCGCGGGATGATCCACCGGTACTACGGCGTGCCGCTTATTGTCACTTATCACCCCGCGGCGCTGCTTCGCAATCCGTCGTGGAAGCGCCCCACCTGGGAAGATGTCCAGCTTGCTCGACGAATCCTCGACCGCGCCAGCGGCGCGTGACCCGTTCCGCGATCGGCGCCCTCCCTATTCGGAGGACGCCGAGCAGGCGGTGATCTCGGCCATGATGATGGACCGCAACGCGATCGTGCGTGCGGTCGAATTTGTCGATGACAGCATGTTCTACCGGGAGGCGCACCGGCGCCATTTCCGGGCCATCCTGGCCATCAACGAGCGTGGCTCCGTCGTGGACGTGCTGACGCTCGCCGATGAACTGGCGTTGCGCGGAGAGCTGGATGCCAGCGGCGGCAAGGATTACCTCTCGCAGCTGGTGGACGTGGTGCCCACGTCGGCCAATGTGGAGTATCACGCCAAGATCGTGCGCGAGAAGGCGCTGGTCCGGCGGCTGATCGAGACGTCCACCGACATCATCACCACGGCCTACGAAGGCAAGACGATGTCGCACGACCTGCTCGATTCCGCCGAGCAGAAGATCTTCCAGATCAACCAGTCGCGGAAGTCCGAGGGCTTTCATCGCATCAAGGAGCTGCTCTGGCAGGCGATGGAGAAGATCGAGGAGCTCAGTCGGCACGGCGAGTCCATCACCGGTGTGCCCTCCGGCTTCGATGACCTCGACAAGCTCACGCTCGGCTTCCAGCCGTCCGAACTCACCATCGTGGCTGCCCGGCCCTCGATGGGAAAGACGGCCTTCGTGCTCAACGTCGCGCAGAACGCCGCGTACTACGGCAAGACGGCGGTGGCCCTGTTCTCGCTCGAAATGGCGAAGGAGCAGCTGGTAACGCGCATGCTCGCCGCGGAAGGGTGGGTGGATGCCCAAAAGCTTCGCAGCGGCAAGCTGAGTGACGATGATTTCCGGAACCTGGCCAAGGCGTCGGGCATCCTGGGTACGCTGCCGATCTGGATCGATGACACGCCGAGCCTGTCCGTGATGGAGATCCGCTCGCGTTCGCGGCGGCTCAAGTCGGAGAACAACGTCGGGCTCATTATCGTCGACTACCTCCAGCTCATCACGGGCCCGGCGGACTCGGAAAGCCGGCAGCTGGAGGTGAGTTACATCTCGCGTTCGCTCAAGATCCTGGCGCGCGAACTCGAGGTGCCGGTGGTCTGTCTCTCGCAGCTCTCGCGCGGACCGGAGCAGCGCACGGGTGAGAACAAGCGACCGCAGCTCTCCGACCTCCGTGAATCAGGCGCCATCGAGCAGGACGCGGACGTGGTGATGTTCCTCTATCGCCCGGAGTACTACGAGGGAGCGCACGACGAGCGTGGCGAGCCGCGGCGCCTGGCCGACGGCACGCCGTTGGACGGCCTGGCCGAGGTGATTATCGGAAAACAGCGCAACGGTCCCACCGACACCGTGCGCATGTTCTTCCACAAGAAGTACACGCGCTTCGACAACTTCTCGCATCGGAAGGAGTAGGCCGTTGCGCGCGAAGACCCTGCACCGGTGCAGCGAGTGCGGCGCGGAGCATCCGAAGTGGGCCGGACGCTGTGACGTGTGCGGCGAGTGGAACACGCTCGTCGAGGAAGCGATGGCCAAGTCGCCCAAGGCAGCGCAGCGGACGCGGACCTCCGTGGCAAACGGGGCCCCGTCGGCGGCGCCGCAGCGTCTGCGCGATGTGCAGTCGGCGCGCACCTCGCGCATCTCCTCGGGCATCGGCGAGCTGGACTTCGTGCTGGGCGGTGGGGTCGTACCGGGCTCCATGGTGCTCGTGGGCGGTGAGCCCGGCATCGGCAAGTCGACGCTCCTGTTGCAGGTGGCGGCCTCGCTCACCGCGCGTGGCACCAGCGTGCTGTACGTCTCGGGCGAGGAATCCGCGCTGCAGGTGAAATTGCGCGCCGAGCGACTGGGCGAGGCCGGCGATGTGCAGCTGCTCTGCGAGACGGCGCTCGAGACGATCCTGGAGGCCGCGGTGGCCACGCGGCCCGCAATCCTTGTGGTGGACTCCATCCAGACGGTGGCCACGGAGGAACTGGAGGGCGCGCCGGGCAATGTGGGCCAGGTGCGTGAATGCGCCGCGCGGTTGATGCGTTTTGCCAAGTCGTCCGGCACCGCGGTGATCGTGGTGGGTCACGTGACCAAGGGCGGGGGCATTGCCGGACCGAAGACGCTCGAGCACATCGTGGATACCGTGCTCTATTTCGAGGGGGAGAGCACGGGTGACCATCGCGTGCTGCGCGCCACCAAGAACCGGTTTGGCTCGGTGGATGAGATCGGGGTCTTCCGGATGAGCGAGGCGGGTCTGCTGGGTGTGGACAATCCTTCGGCGCTCTTCCTCGGTGACCGTGAAGCGCGCACCTCGGGAAGCGCCGTCACCGCGCTGCTAGAAGGAACGCGCCCGGTGCTGGTGGAGGTGCAGGCGCTGGCCGCCAAGGCAGGCTTCGGCACGCCGCAGCGCGTCGCCACCGGATTCGACGGCCGTCGCCTGGCATTGCTCCTGGCGGTGCTGGACAAGCGCACCGGGTTGTCGTTCGCGCAGCTCGACGTGTTCCTCAACGTGGTCGGCGGGCTACGCATGCAGGAGCCGGCGGGAGACCTGGCGGTGGCCGCAGCGCTGGCCTCGAGCGTGTACGACCGTGCGCTGCCCCCGGATGCGGTGTTCATCGGCGAGGTAGGGCTGGGAGGGGAGGTGCGCCCCGTCTCGCAGGGCGAGCGACGGATCGCGGAGGCGGCGCAGCTCGGGTTCCACACGGCGTACCTCGCGCAGCGGGGCGTGCCGCGCCGGCTGCCGGCGGGGCTGCGCGCGGTGGGCGTGCAATCGTTAGGTCCCCTGTTCGAGGAGCTCTTTCGCTGATGCTGAACGAGCGGGCACGTGATGCCGAACCGACCGTCACGCCGGAAGCGCTGGGTGGCGAACAACACGACGGGCATGCGATAGACCGCGCACCCGGGCACCTCTCGCGCGATACTACGCCCCCTGAGTTGCGGCATGGCGACGGGGTCACGGGTGACGTGGGCGTGATCATCGTTGCGGCGGGATCCGGAGCCCGGACGGGGAGCACGGAGCTCAAGCAGTTCCGCTGGGTTGCCGGAAAGCCAATGCTGCTGCACAGCATCCAGGCGTTCCATCGGCGCGCCGACGTGGCGCTCGTCGTTGCGGTCCTTCCCAAGTCGGCGGCCGGGGATCCGCCGCCGTGGATCTTCCAGTGCGACGTGGACCGGCTGCTGGTGTCGGTGGGGGGACGCGAGCGCGGCGAAAGCGTCTTCAGCGGACTGGAGGACCTCTCGGAAGAAGTGGAGATCGTGGTCATTCACGACGCCGCCCGGCCGCTGGTGTCGGACGCCACGATCGCTGCCGTCATCGAGCAGGCGCGGAGGGGAACCGGTGCGGTCGCGGCCCTGCCCGTGGTGGACACGCTGAAGGAAGTGGACGACCAGTCGCGCATCGTGCGCACGGTCGAGCGCACGGGCCTCTGGCGTGCACAGACCCCGCAGGCGTTTCCGCGGGACATGATCGAGCGTGCGCATCTGGAGGCGAGACGCACGGGCGTCTCGGCCACCGATGATGCGGCGCTTTGCGAGCGACTGGGCTATCCGGTGGTGGTGGTGCGCGGCAGTGAGCGCGCCATGAAGGTCACCGACGACGCCGACTTCGGGCGGGCGGACGCGCTGTCGGGACTGCCCGAGTGAGCGAACCGACGCTCAGCGTTCCGTTCTGGTCACCGGCCGAGGTCGAGGCGTCGTTGACCGCCACGATCATGCATCTGCAGGCCGGGGGCGTGCTGGCGTACCCGACGGAGACCGTCTACGGCTTCGGGACCGCGGTGGAGCACGACGCCGTGGAGACGCTGGTGCGGCTCAAGCAGCGTCCGCCCGCCAAGCCGTTCCTGCTGCTGATATCGGGCAGCGAGATGCTGGCGCGATTGGACCTGAACCTAACGAGCGCGGCGGCGCGCCTGGCGGCCCGCCATTGGCCCGGTCCGCTCACGCTCGTGCTGACCGGTGGCGATCGGCGCGTGCCCGACCGGTTGCGCGGTCCGGAGGGTGGCGTGGCGGTGCGATGGACGCCCCACGAGGGCTTGCAGCGCCTGCTGCGCGCGTATGGAGATCCGATCACTTCCACGAGCGCCAATCGTCCGCGCCAGCCACCGGCGATGGCCGCTGGCGAGATTACGCAGCAATGGCACTCCGAAATCGCGCGGGGCGTCATTCGCGTGCTCGATGGCGGCCGGTTGGAGGACTCGGCGTCCTCCACTGTGGTGGATTGCACCGGACGGCGCCCGCGTATTATCCGGCCGGGCGCGGTACCCATCAGCGTGCTTCGTGAGAGCGTCCCGGACCTGATCGGCGACCGCTGACGTCACCCGGTCGGGCGAATGCGTGGCGCACGGAAAGCCGCTAGCTTGAGGTGTTCGTACCATATCCATGGTGCCGGCCGCCTGGCCCCCGCTCCGGCGACACACATTCCGCGCATTCCGTGAAGATCCTTTTCGTCTGCACTGGTAACACCTGCCGTTCCCCGCTGGCCGAGGCGATCGGGCGGCGCGAGGCCATCGAGCGTGGACGGGGCGACCTCGAGGTCGCGAGTGCGGGCACGAGCGCCTGGGATGGCGCGCCCGCGAGCGATGCGTCCCTCCTCGTGGCGCTCGAGCGGCACCTCGACCTCGGGGGACACATGGCGCAGCAGCTCACGCAGGCCCTGGTCGCGGACGCCGACCTGATCCTCGCCATGGGACCGCATCATCTCGAACGCGCGCTGGCGTTAGGCGGCGAAGGGAAGAGCCACCTGCTCACCGCGTACGCCTCGGACAACAGCGAGCCGCTAGCCGTCGCCGATCCGTTCGGCGGAGACCTGGACGCCTATCGCGCCACCTCTGACGAACTGCAGCTGGAAATACGCCGCATCTTCGACTGGCTCATCGCCCCGGACGCGCTCGATCGCCGATGAACGGCGAGGTGTCCCGACGGGCCCGCTGCCTGCTGGGCGGTCGCGACTGCGGCGGACCCACGCCGACGGGTGCCGTGCGTGAGCGGTGACGCGCCCCGGCGCCTCGTGCTGCTCGGTCACCCCGTCGGCCACTCGTTGTCCGCGCGCTTCCAGAACGCGGCGCTCGACGCGGCGGGGATCGCCATCCGGTACGAGGCGCTTGACGTTGTGCCTGACGACCTGCCTCGCGTGCTCGAGGAACTTCGCGCGCAGCGCGCGGCGGGCAATGTGACGGTGCCGCACAAGGAGGCGGTGGCCGCCGGGTGCGCGCGCCTGTCTGCAACCGCGCGCCGCACGGGCGCGGTCAATACCTTTCGCACCGCCACGGACGGCACGCTCGACGGCCACAACACCGACGTGGCCGGCTTTCAGGCCATGGCCGACTCGTTAGGAGTCGTGCGCGAGGGCGCGCGAGTGGTGTGTCTCGGGGCCGGAGGTGCCGCGGCGGCCGTCTGCGCGGCGGTCGAGGCGTGGCCGCGCGTTTCGGTGCGGCTGCTCGCCCGCACATCCGCCCGGGCGTTGTCGCTGGCGGCGCGCTTCGGTTTCCACGTCTCCGCCACCGTCTTGCCCGCCGAAGCGCTGGCCGACGCGACGGTGATCGTGAACGCCACCCCTGCCGGCCTCGCCGACGATGACCACCCCGTGGCACTGTCCGTCATTCCGCGTGACGCCTGCGTGATGGATCTCGTGTATCGTCCTGGAGAAACGGCGTGGGTGCGCGCGGCGCGAACACGAGGGCACCGCGCCGCGGACGGGCGCGAGATGCTGCTTCACCAGGGGGCCGCGGCGTTCGAGATCTGGTTCGGCATCCAGCCCGACCTGCGGGTGATGCGCGCGGCGCTGGAGCACGCGCTGGGGACGTGAGCGCGACCGTTCGCTCCCGCTCCCCGAGGGATGCGAATACGGGGAGATTCGGTTCCGATGCGACAACCATTTCGGAACCTCGCGCGCGACGCGTGGCACGTCTTCGCCGAACTCGTGCTACCGCGGGTCTGTGTGGCGTGCGACCGGTTGATGCCGGCGAACGCGCAGTCGATGGCGTGCGGTTCATGCCTGGCGCGTCTGGTGCAGCTGCCGTATCCGCGGTGCGAGCGATGCGGACATCCCGCCGGGCCGCTCAGCTGTCGCTGGTGTCCCATGCTGCCCGACTTCGTGCGCGCGGTGCGTTCGTGCTGCTGGGTACCGGGCGGGGTCGCCGAGCGGCTGATCTATGCCTTCAAGTACGAAGGATGGTACACCCTCAACGAGGACCTCGCGGAGCGCATGGCGCGCCTGCAGTGGCCCGACGATGTGCGCGCGGAGTGCGCCGCGCTCATTCCCGTGCCGCTGGCGGTCGACCGGCGTCGCGAGCGGGGCTTCAACCAGAGTGAACTGCTGGCCGACGCGCTCGGCCGACGGATGGGATGGCCCGTCTGCGCGCGGGTGCTGCAACGGGTGCGCGCCACACCCTCGCAGACGCGATTGACACCGGAACAGCGTTTGCGCAACGTTGACGGCGCCTTCCGTATCGTCGAGCGACTTCCCGAATCACTGCTTGGCGCCCACGTCATTCTGGTGGACGATGTCATCACGACGGCGGCGACGCTGAACGAATGCGCCGTGACGCTGTGGGACGCGGGAGTGCGGATCATCAGCTACGTTTCCTTCGGCCGTGCCCGCGCAGCGGGCGATTTGCCGCTCACGAGAGGATCAGCGTAATATGGGACTCAAAGTCGGAATCAACGGCTTCGGCCGCATTGGTCGTCAGGTCATCCGGGCCGCGAAGGAGCAGGGCGCGGACATCGATTTCGTTGCCGTCAACGATCTCACGGATACCGAGACGCTGGCCCACCTGTTCAAGTACGATTCCGTCCACCGGACCTACAAGGGATCGGTCAGCCAGTCCAAGGATTCCATCACGATCGACGGCGACACCATCAAGGTGTTCGCGGAGAAGGACCCCGCGGCGCTCCCGTGGAAGGATCTGGGCGTCGACATCGTGCTCGAATCGACCGGCCGGTTCACCAACGCGCCTGACGCAAAGAAGCATCTCGCGGGGGGCGCAACAAAAGTGATCATCTCGGCGCCAGCCAAGGGCGAGGACATCACCATCGTGATGGGCGTGAACAGTGACAAGTACGATTCCGCCGCGCATCACGTCCTGTCGAATGCCTCGTGCACGACGAACTGCCTTGCGCCGATGGTCAAGGTCATCCGCGACAGCTTCGGATTCCGTCACGGTTCGATGGTGACTATCCATTCCTACACCAACGACCAGCAGATCCTCGACCTGCCGCACAAGGACCTGCGGCGCGCGCGCGCCGCGGCGGTGTCGTTCATTCCGACCACCACCGGCGCCGCGAAGGCGACCGCGCTCGTGATTCCCGAGGTCAAGGGCAAGATCGACGGCATCGCGATCCGCGTGCCGACCCCCGACGTGTCGCTCACCGAGCTCACCGTGGAAGTGGAGCGCGCGACGACGATCGAGGCAGTGAACGCCGCGTTGCACGCGGCGGCGAACTCAGGACCGCTCAAGGGCATCCTGGCGTACACCGAGGAAGAGCTGGTGTCGTGCGACTACATCGGCAACCCGCACTCCTGCATCATCGACTCCAAGAACACCAACGTCATCGACGGCACGATGGTGAAGGTGAGCGGGTGGTACGACAATGAGTGGGGCTACGCCAGTCGCTGCGTCGACCTGATCACGTACGTCGGCGGCAAGCTGTAGGGCCGTTCATTCATGCAGAAGAAATCAATCCGGGACGTCCCCGACGAGCAGTTGCGCGGGCGGCGGGCGCTCGTGCGTGTCGACTTCAACGTGCCGCTCGACGACGCGGGGCATGTCACCGACGACACGCGCATCGTGGCCGCGCTGCCGACCATCGAGTACCTGGCCGAGCGCGGGGCACGGGTCGTGTTGCTTTCGCATCTCGGGCGGCCCAAGGGAGGCCCCGATCCGCGCTACTCCCTCGCGCCGGTCGCGCGCCGGCTCGGGGAGCGCACGCGCTTTCCCGTGCACTTCCACGCATCGTCTGCCGACGAGGGTGCCACGCAGGCGACGAAGTCGTTAGGCGACGGCGAGATCCTGTTGCTGGAGAACACCCGATTCCATGCGGAGGAGGAGAAGAACGACAGCAGACTCTCGCGCGCCTTCGCCGCGCTGGGTGACCTGTACGTGAACGATGCGTTCGGCTCGGCGCATCGTGCGCACGCCTCCACGGCCGGCGTCGCGGCGTTCCTCCAGCCGGCGGTGGCGGGATTCCTGATGGAGAAGGAACTTCGCTTCCTCGGCGCTGCCGTCACGGAACCCCTGCGTCCCTTCATCGCGATCCTCGGGGGCGCCAAGGTATCGGGCAAGATCGACGTGATCGAGGCGCTGCTGCCGAAGGTCGACGGCCTGCTGGTGGGAGGCGCGATGGCCTGTACGTTCTTCAAGGCGATGGACCTGGAGACGGGACGGTCCCTCGTGGAGCCGGATCGCGTGGAGATGGCCGCGGCGCTGCTCAACCGCGCGGGTTATCGCCTGACCCTGCCGCACGACGCGGTCGTCTCGAGCGCGATTGCCGACGGCGCCGGGGCCCACGCGGTCAAGCGCGACGCCATTCCGCCTAACGAGGCGATGTACGACATCGGGCCCGATACCATGCAGTCGTACGCGCGCGCGATTCAGTCCGCCAAGACCATCCTGTGGAACGGGCCGATGGGTGTGTT
>JBDSVW010000031.1:0-3498 GCA_039927015.1 Gemmatimonadaceae bacterium
GCGGTAGAAGACGGCGGCGCTGGCCGGGTCGCCCTGCATTTCGTGGGAGTGGGCGAGATTCAGGTAGAGCGACGGATAGAAGGTGCGTACCGCGTCATGGTCACAGCGCGTGGCGAGTTCCAGCGCCACGGCGTTCCACCGGAGAGTTTCGTCAGCGCTTGGTTGGTGTCGGGCGACATAGTGCGCCGCGATGCACGCCTCGAGATCGTTGCTTCGTGCATCCCACGCCTCGCGGAAGCGTGCCGCGGCCTCATCGCGCCGCCCCGCTGCTTCCGCTTCGATGCCAAGCACACACAGCTTGACCACTGCGCTTTCGGGATCCATGGTACCGGGAAGATAAACCTTTCAATGCTTTGGCGTCTGGCGCGGCTTTCGACCGAAGGCAGTCTGGATTCAGAGTTGGCAGCAGCTCGTCGGACGGAGTGACTGCGCTTCTCGGCGCCTCGCAGGTGCTGATCGCTGATCTTGTCGCGCGCGGTCCTTCTACCGACCACGTCGCGGCCAGCGTGCCAGCCGTAGGACTCCTGAAAGTGAAGCTGGCCGCGCGTTCAAAAGAGGCGGGTCCATGGGCCGTGGGATCGTTGAGCCGTGGGCCAGCGTCGGTCGGCGAACGGTCGTGTCACGGTCACGGGCGTGCCCGCGCCCTCTTACTTCATCCCCGCCTCCTTCTTCACATACCGCGCGATCTGCTCAGTCGTCGCGAACCAGACGCCGGGCTTCTCCTTCATGTACTTGATGAGCTCCTCCAGGTGGTGCATCGGCGCGCGGTGCCCGGTGACGTGCGGGTGCAACGTGAGCACGAACATCGTTCCCTCGGCATAGGCGCCGTCGAACTCCTCGCGGAAGAGCTGGAAGACCGCCTCGGGTGACGGCATCGCGCCGCGTGCGCCAAGGTATGGCGTTTCCGTCAGCGTCCAGTCGATGCCCAGTTCCACGAGCCCCGTGGGATCTCCGTTGGACACGATCTCATACGGCTCGTCCATCGCCTGCAGCGAGCTCTCGTAGAGGAAGCCGGCTTTGCGGACGAGGTCGAGCGTGTGCGGGCTGAAGGCCCACGCGGGGGCGCGATACCCTACCGGCCGCTTGCCGCTCGCCTTGGTGAGATAGTCGATGGCCTTGTTCATCAGCCGTTCCTCCTCTTCGGCGCTGGGGAGGGCGGGAGGAAACTCGTGGATCCATCCGTGAACGCCAATCTCGTGGCGCCCGGACTGCATAATGGCCGGGATCATCTCCGGGTGCAGCAGGGCGCTCACGGCTGGAATGAAGAAGGTGGACGGGAGCTGGTACTTGTCGAGCAGGCGCAGGATGCGCGGCAATCCCGATTTGGCGCCGAACTCGGCGGCCGAGAGGGTGGTGGGAGAGGTATCGCCGGACGCGAGCAGGTACGACTCGTTGTCGTCGTCGAACGTGATGCTGACGGCGACGCGGGAGTTGTTGGGCCACGTCTTCGGGGTCAGCCGGCGTCCGGCTCGCACTGGGGCGACGGCCTTGAGCAGTTGCTCGTCGGTCCAGGTGGTGCCGGGTTGGCGCGACTGCGCATGGGCGGCCGTGGAGAGCAGCGGCGCCATGGTGCACGCGGTGATGATACGGGTCGCCCAGTGCATGTCGGGGTTCCGGGAGAGGGAGGTCACCGGCGGGCGGAGTGTGTTCATCACGCTCCGTACGTCCCGGGTACTGTACAACGGGAATCACTTCCGCGCGTCAGTCAGCGCAGCGAGATTGCCGCCGTCCACACCTGCTGCACGCCGGTGCGGTTGTCGATCCAGAGGGCGTGGAAGCGCCCATCGGCGGCGGCGGTGAGTCCGGCCGTGTCGCCGCCGTTCGGGAGGTAATCGCCCGAGCGATGGGCGGCACTCGAGTTGGGAGCGGTGGATACGGCGACGCTTGCCCCCCACGTGCGGCCGCCATCCACGGATGCCGCGAAGCGGGGCAGGTAGCCGTCGCCCGTTGGAAAGTCGCCGCGGTCGTACCAGAGCACGCCAACGACACCATCGCGATTCACGGCGACAGTTGCCATGGAGTGGTCGGGGCCGCCGTTAGGCAGGCGCGTGGTGGAATCGTCGTTCACGGTGCGGGTGGCGAACCAGGTCTGCCCCGCGTCGTCGGAGTGTGTGAGCAGGATGTGCCCGCGCCCGGTGGCGAAGTCGGCCCAGGTCACGTACAGGCGCCCACGATGTGGCCCGCTGCTGGCGTCCACAGCCATGGTGCCGGTGATTCCGCGCGCGTGCGGGAGGTTGTAGCCGGAGCTGACCTCGGCGACCGCGGTGGCGGGCGCCAAGGTGCGGCCGCCATCGGTGGAGCGGGCCAGCATGAGTGTGCTGCTCACCACGGTCGGCTTGCCGGTGAGTGTTGCAGCACCTGCGGCAGTCGGCGCGGCAAGCGTCATGTGGGTGTAGAGCACGGCGACGGACCGGTCGGGGAGGACGACGACCGCGTCCATTCCGGCGTTGCTCCCGGCGGTCTCGGTCTGGTCCATGAGCGCGCACTGCGCGGGCGGGGCGAATGTCTGGCCGCCGTCGTCCGATCGCATGAGCGCGACGGTATTGCGGAAGCTGGCGTTGGTGTGCTGCTGCTGCTCGCCGTGCAGGTGTCCGTTGTAGGCGACGTAGAGCGCGCCGTCAGCTGCATCGATGGCGACGAAGGGACGGTCGTTGACCTGCGGCCCGCGCACCATCGGGTGCCAGGAGCGCCCGTCATCGGGAGAGCGTTCGATGCCGAGGTAGTCGAAGTCGGAGTTGACGGCACCGGCGGGGGGGGGATTACCGTCATTCACCTTGTGGAGGAAGAAGGCCGTCCCCTGCGCGTCCCACGCGCAGGTAGGGTCATTGGCCCAGTGGGCGGTGGTGATGACGGGTGCGGACCAGGTGCGTCCCCCGTCAGCGGACACCCAGGCGGCCGACTTGACGCTGCGGTTGGGGCCCGGTTCGAGCATGGCGCAGGCGAGGAGCCGGCGCGGATCGGTGGGGTGCGCGGCGATGACGACCTCGTTGAAGGGAGACGAGGGGCGCGGGGCGCTGACGTGGATGTTGGGGGAGACGGTGGTGCGCAGGCCCTGCTGAGCGGTCCGGCTCGTGAAGGCGCGGCGTAGTGATGGCGTGCCGGCGACGGCGCCGAAGACCTCGCCCGCCTGGACGACGAGCGCGATGACGGCCAGCGCGATGAGCACGTACTTCACGGCGGGGATCATGGCAGTAAGCTGGAGCGGATCGTCGGCTGAGGCAAAGTCTCGAGAAGCCGCTTCCAGCAAAGCGGGGTCCAACGAGAGCGACGGCGGCCCGTCCTTCCGAGGTGAAGCCATGCCAACTGCGCACCGCGAGCTGCACGCGCGGAGAGGAATCGCCGCTCGTGCTCCCCAACGCGTTGCCGATTCCGGAACCCGGCCGCATTTTCTCCCCAGCCTGACCCCGGAAACTGGTTCGGCGACCATACGAACCTCACCGTCAGCCCAGGATCACCTGCATGCACCGATCGCTGCCCGTCATGGATCAGCGGAAGTTC
>JBDSVW010000032.1:0-15957 GCA_039927015.1 Gemmatimonadaceae bacterium
CGCGCGCCCGCCTCCGGTGGGCGCGCCGCACAAATACGACATCCGAATGTTTGCAGTTTCCGTCCTGCTGTTGTTGTCCGCGGTGAATCCAATTGGTGGGGATTCCCTGCGCGCCTCACTCAAGTCGAAGGATTCCGTCGTCGTCTACAAGAGCCCCGGCGAGATGCGGATTCCGCTCGTCCGTGCCCCGCAGCCTCCAGCCATCGACGGAAGGCTCGACGACGCGGTGTGGAAGAATGCGCAGCCGCTGACGCGCTTCGTGCAGTACGAACCGGTGGACTCCATCCTGCCCTCGCAACAGAGCGTGGGCTGGGTGACGTACGATGCGGAGAACATCTACGTCGCCTTTCGGGCGTACGAGCCGAAGCGGAGCGACATCCGCGCCACCGTGCATCCGCGGGAGCGCGGCGGCGAGCTGGATGACAAGATCGCGGTCTCCATTGATACGTACAACGACAATCGGCGCACGTACGTGTTCCGCGTGTCGCCCATCGGCATGCAGTTCGACGGCATCAAGACCGAGGGGCAGCGGACCGATGACACGCCCGACCTCGTCTGGTATTCCGCGGCGAGGGTCGATGACGAAGGCTGGACCGCCGAGCTGCAGATTCCGTTCGCGTCCATCCGCCTCCCGCAGCGCGCCGAGATGGAGTTCGGATTCGACCTCGTCCGGTACCATGGGAAGGCCGGCACACGCAGCTCCTGGTCGCCGCGGCGTCGCGGCAGCCCGTGCGACATCTGCCAGCAAGGGACGCTGATCGGCATCAACGACATTCACGTCGGTCGCACGCTGGACCTGCTGCCGTATGTCAGTGGCGTGGCATCCGGGTCGCGCAGCTTCGGCCGCGACTCGCTGTTGTCTGGCGGCGCGTTCCTGCCATACGCCGTGCCTACTGATTTCAACAGCACCAGGCCTACCGGGACGGTGGGGCTCGACGCGCGCTTCGCCATCACGCCCTCCATCACGATCAACTCGACGATCAACCCCGACTTTTCACAGGTCGAGTCGGACGATGAACAGATTCGGGTGAACCAGCGCTTCGCGCTGTTCTATCAGGAACGGCGGCCATTCTTTCTCGATGGACGCGACGTGTTCGATGTGTCCCGGCAGGGCGAGAATGGCGGAGGGGGCGATGGCGGCGTGGGCGGTGAACTCGTGTACACGCGCGCCATCGTGAACCCGTCCACCGGGGCGCGCGTGACGGGCAAGAGCGGCGCCATGCAGTTCGGCACCCTGTACGCACGCGACGACGAGCCTGCCTGGTTCTACTACGACGGCCATGAGTCGAGCGGTGTGGTGCCGCAAGTCGGGCACGCGGCGGACGTGATGATCACGCGCCTCCGGCGTGACATGCTGGCCGACTCCTGGGTGGGGATGTCGCTGCTCGGTCGCCGCGCGGGCAGCTCGCGCAACGGCGTGGCGGAGGGCGACTTCACCTTCCGGCACGGCACGCTCGTGCTGTCGGGTGAGGGGGCGCTGTCGAGCGAGCGGGCGCCATTCGACACGCTGCTGTCGCGCGAGTTCGATGGTGCGTCACGCAGTGGGTCGTTCTACAATGCGCGTCTCTCGCAGAGCGGACGCAACATCAACTGGTCGGCGTCCACCACGGGCCTGTCGCCCGAGTTCCGCAACCAGCTGGGACGCTACACGCGCGTGGGGGTGGAGGGCTACAGCGCGCGCGTCGAGTTCAACCAGTACCCGAACGGCCGCCTGCTGCAACGCGTGTCACAGAGCGTGTCCGCCAGCCGCACAAACGCGTTCGGCGGCGGCCTGCTGGACATGAAGGTCAATCCACGCCTCAGCCTCAACTTCAGGCAGCGCGCGTCGGTCAACCTCTTCGCCAACATAGAACGCACCACCCTGTTCGGCCGAGAGGTGGCCATGGAAGGCGGCGGCAGCGACTTCAGGCTCGAGATGTCCCGCCTGGTGCAATTCGGGGGGTTCTTCTTTGCCGGCGACCGGGACATCGTGGACGCCAACAATCCCCGGGCCGGGAAGGGATACTTCACCAGCCTGCGGTTCACCGTGCGACCGCTGGCGCAGGCGAGTATCGAGGTGAAGGGCCAACGCTCCATCCACTTCGAGTCGTGGGGCGGGGAGCTGGTCGATGACGCCAAGATCGCGCGGTTGCGCGGCACGTACCAGTTCACTCGTGCGCTGGGCGTGCGGGTGATCGGCGAATATTCCGACCAGTTCAACTCGCTGGTGAGCAACCCGTTGAACCGCAATATCCGGCGCTACTCGTCCAGCGTGCTCGCTACCTACGAACTCGGGCCGGCGTCGTTCCTCTACGTCGGCTACAACGACGCGCAGCAGGATTTCGCCGAGCCCAGCGTCACGCGCCAGCGGGTGTTGCGCACGGGCAACCAGTTCTTTCTCAAACTCTCCTACCTGTTCCGCCTGTAGCGGCGTAGGGCGCGCGCAGCGGGGGGGGGGGCCGCCAGGGTCCCCCGCGTCAGTCCTCGAGCCCTGCGACGATGCGGTCCACCACTTCGCGCAACGCCGCTAGCTCGAAGGGCTTCTGCAACACGATGCAATCCGTGTGCTTCACAAACGAGGCGGCTTCCTCACTCACCAAGTCGCCGGTGGAGAAGACGAGGCGCTGCAGCACCCAGGGTTGCTCGAGGCGCAGGCGCTCGTACAGTTCGATGCCACTCAGCCCCGGCATGCGCAGGTCGGACAGGACAAGCGAGAAGCGAGGCCGTTCGCGCTGCAGTGCGTCGTGCGTGAGGATCGACAGCGCGATCTCGCCGTTCGACGCCTCGTCCACTGTCCATCCCATGCGCGTGAAGAACCGGCGCAACGCGATGCGAATGGTGGATTCGTCGTCCACGATCAAGATGCGGTTGGACTTTGGGGCCACGGGGTCCGCAGCCGGCGTCTCCTTTCCCAGCGAACTGTCCCTATTCATGCTCCCCATCGCGCCGTGGTTGTGGCCTCCGGCACCCGGAGCCCGCCCTGTATATAGCGCGTGAGGGCTGCCTCCGCTGCCGTCGCACGTCGCAGAGTCCGCGCCGCGGCTGCAACGAGCGCTGGAAGGATAGTCGCATGCGTGCGGAGACTCGAAAGGCCGGAGGAAAATCCTCCGGCCTTTCGCTCGTCATGGTGCGCTGCTGATTACGCTGCCGACCAAAATCCTGCCAAGGCGCGCCCATCCGGTGACTCGCGCAGCTTCTCGAACGCGCGCTCGCGAATCTGGCGAATGCGCTCGCGCGTGACACCCATCAGCGCGCCGATGCGCTCGAGCGTCATCGCTTCCGAACCCTCGTCGAGTCCGTAGTACAAGTACAGGATCTTCCGCTCACGCGACGTGAGATACTTCTTGAAGACCCGGTCGATGAACTCGCGCATCAGCTTGTAATCGGTGATTTCCTCGATCTCGGCGCCATCGACGCCGGCAAAGCGCTCGCCCAGCGTGGAGGCTTCGCGGTCGCTGCGGTCGATGGGGGCATCGAGGGAGACCTCGGTGGCCGACATCTGCCGGGCGGATCGCACGTTGTCTGGGGTTTCACCGATGAGGCGGGCGACTTCGTCGTCGGTGGGATCGCGCCGGAGCACCTGTCCGAGAATCGTTTCGGCGCGCGCGAGCCGAATGAGCTGCGAATTCTGGTTGAGCGGGATTCGGACGGATCGGGTCTGCTCAGCCAGGGCCTTGAGGACTGCCTGACGGACCCACCAGACGGCGTACGAGATGAACTTGACGCCCTGGTCTGGATCGAACTTCCGCACCGCTTTCAGCAGGCCTTCGTTCCCGATAGCGACCAGTTCGCTGAGATCCAGTCCGTGACCCTGATACTTCTTCACGTACGAGATCACGAATCGCAAGTTGGCGGTGACGAGGCGCTCGGCCGCCTTTTCGTCCCCCTTCTGTGCGAGTCGCGCCAATCGCCGCTCTTCGGCGGGATCGGTGATCAGTGGAAGCTTCTGGATGTCCTGGAGATACTGATCAAAAGCGGTGGATGGGGAAGATCGCGCAAAGGACTTGGTTCCCTTGGGCTTGATCTCGGTCACTTGCTGCATACACGCCCCTAACCGTCTATGTGGCAGATCGAGCGACAGTCGCTCTCGAAGTGTCCTGCAGAACGGGCGGCCACGATACGAGACACGCAATCAGCCGTCAACAGCCAAATTTGGTGCCACCAATGCTCGGCCCGCCAATCATGCGGCATCTTCCATCATAGCAACAACTTAACGATCGTGACCGCGATGCCACAAAGAATTTATGCGGCTGAGTCTGCCATCGGAGCGCCCATGACGCCTGCGGCGACGTTCGGAGCACAGAGCGCGTAAGCATGTGGCGCGATTCACGGGGACGGCGGCGAACGCGAGCCCACCCACACGATCACCGAGATCGCAAACACCGCGGCGACGATCACCGTTTCGAGCGGAATATCGAGCAGGTAGGAGCCGAACGAGAGCAGGAGAATGAACGCCACTCCCGCCAGAATACCCAGGCCGCGGATCGTCATACGGCGCCCTCGCGCCCCGTCTCGCGCCCCGTCTCGCGCCCCGTCTCGAGCACGCTGAGCACGTCGGCGTCGTCCACGGCGATGCCATATCCCGTTCCGGCCCCCGCCATGTGACCCACACCCGAGGGCAGGGCGAAGACGAGTCGACCACGGCGCGCCTTCTTGTCCCCGCGCATCGCGTCCAGGATGTCGGGCGCGGCAGAGGTCGAGGGGAGCGTGACGGGCAGTCCCACCGCCTCCAGTGCATCACGCACCACCTGACGGGTGCCCGGTTCAGCCACGCCCAGCCGCTCCGCCAGCTCGGCCTCGAGCGTCATGCCGATCGCAATGGCCTCGCCGTGCAGCAGCGAGAAACCGCTCGCGGCTTCCACGGCGTGCCCAATGGTGTGCCCGAAATTGAGGATCTGGCGGATGCCGTGCTCGCGCTCGTCCTGGCGCACCACGTCGGCCTTGATCTCGATGCTGCGCGCGACGAGTGCCGAGAGGGCGTCGTTATGCCAGTCGAGCGATGGTTGCGCCGTGCGCTCCGCGGCTGCCTGGTGCCCCTCCATCGTCGCGCCGCTGGCCCCGAGCATCTGGCGGCCCAGCACACCGGCCGACGCGAGATACTCGGCGTCGGCGATGACGCCGTGCTTGATGACCTCGGCGAGGCCCGCGCGCAGATGCGCGAGCGGCAGCGTTTGCAGGAGCGTGGGATCCACGATCACCGCGCTGGGCTGGTGAAAGGCCCCCACCAGGTTCTTCCCGGCCGGCGTGTCCACACCCACCTTGCCGCCTACGGAGGCATCCACCATGGCCAATAGGGAGGTGGGTACCTGCACGAAGGGGACACCGCGCATGAAGGTGGCGGCCACGAACCCCGCCAGGTCGCCCACCACGCCGCCGCCTAACGCCACGACTGTCGTGTCCCGTCCGCAGCGCTCCTCGAGCATCCAGTCGGTGAGGGCGAGCCACTGCTCGCGCGTCTTGTGCCGCTCGCCGGCGGGTATGGCACGGTAGATGATGCGGTGCGCGCCGGCAAAGTGCCGCAGCGACCCCACCGCGTGCGCGGCGTGAAACCCCGCCACCTCTTCGTCGGTGATGACGGCAATCGTGTGGGCGGGGGCGACCTCGCCCACGACGCGGCCGACTTCGTCCAGCAGCCAGGGGGCAACGTGGACGCGATAGCCGAACACGTCCACGTGCCGTCCCCCGCTCGTGGCCGGCGAGCCTACCACGTGACTTCTCCGGCGCCGGCACGCGTGTTGGCCAGCCGGGCCAGGGTGAAGAGGAGATCCGAGAGGCGGTTCAGGTAGATCACGGCGAGATCGGGCAGGCCCACCTCGCGATGCAGCGCGACCACGCGCCGCTCCGCCCGCCGGCACACCGTGCGGGCCACGTGCAGGGCGGAGGCCTTGGGGGTGCCGCCGGGCAGGATGAAGGAGCGCAGGGGTTCCAGCTCCCGGTCACAGTCGTCAATCGCGCGCTCCAGCTCCGCGATGCGATCCTGGTCGATTCGCGCCTTCTTCAGCTGCTCGTGCATTTTCGCGTGGTCCGGCGTCGCCAGCAGTGCGCCGATGGAGAAGAGGTCGCGCTGGATCGGCACGAGCACCTCGTCGATGCGCGGCATGAGCTCGATGGAGCGGGCCAGTCCGATGCACGCATTCAGCTCGTCCACGTCGCCGTAGGCTTCGACGCGGGGGTGGTCCTTCTCCACCCGGCCGCCGCCAAAGAGCCCGGTCTGGCCTTCGTCGCCTGTCTTCGTATAGATCTTCATGCCCTGAAAGTACTAGCCGCGGGGGCGACGAGAAGATCGGCGCCCAAGGAGCCGCTACGCAGCCGCGAAGGAGGCGCTACGAGTCTTCCCGTCACCTGCTAACTTTACCCGATGACCACACATCAGCCGGTTGATATCACGATCATCGGCGGAGGGCCCACGGGACTCTTCGCCCGATTTTATGCGGGGATGCGCGGCGTCAGCGCCCAGATCATCGACGCGCTACCCCAGCTTGGGGGACAGCTCACGGCGCTCTATCCCGAGAAATACATTTTCGACGTGGCCGGATTCTCCAAGGTCCTGGCCAAGGACCTCGTGAAGTCGCTGGCGGAGCAGTCCGCCCAATTCGGGGGGACGGAGTTCCTCAACCAGCGCGTGATCGGGCTGGATGAGGGAGAAGGCGAGGCGCGCTTCACGCTGCAGACGGACCAGGGAAGCTTTCCCACGCGGAGCATTGTGATCGCGGCGGGCATCGGTGCCTTTTCCCCGCGACGCCTGCCGCAGCCCGTCGCCGAGCCGTGGTATGGGCGCGGCGTGTACGACGTGGTGCTCGACCCCAGCGAGTACGTCGGGAAGAAGGTGATCATCATCGGCGGGGGCGACTCGGCGTTCGATTGGGCGCAGCAGCTCACCGGCCGGGCCACGCACGTCACGCTGGCGCATCGCAGCGACCGCTTCCGCGCCCACGGTGCGACGGTGGCCGATGTGCGGCGCTTCGAGACCGAGGGCAAGGTCGAGATCTGCACGTTCCACGAGCTGTTCGACGTGACGAGCGAGGGGGATCGCCTAACGGGCGTCGTGCTGCGGCACACCAAGACGAAGGAGACGCGCGCCATTCCCTGTGACGCGATCCTCCCGATGCTCGGCTACGTGAGCAACCTGGGCGAGCTGGCCAACTGGGGCCTGACCTTCGAGAAGGACGAGATCGTGGTCAACTCCCTGATGGAGACCGGTCGCCCCGGGATCTACGCGGCGGGCGACGTGACGACCTTTCCCGGGAAGCTCAAGCTCATCGCCGCCGGGTTCGGCGAGGCGGCCACGGCGGTGAACCAGGCGGTGCACTGGGCATATCCGGAAAAGAAGGTCGCGCCGGGACACAGTTCCAACATGGCGATCTTCGGCCAGACTGCCGACTGACCCGCGCGCCGACGCGTGGCCGGGCATCTCCGTCGGCGCGTCACCGGTGGCTCAGGGCCGGCCGTCTTCCGCCTCACGCTCCTCGTCGGCGCGCTGCCTGCTAGCTTGCGTGGTGAAGCCGTCTGGGTAGCGGGCGCGCAGCTTGTCCAGGTTGGTGTGCGCCACGTCACCTAACGACACACCCACCACGGATGCGACCGTCGTCAGACACCAGAGCGCATCCCCTAACTCCCGAGTGATGGCATCGCGATCGAGGGGTCGTTGCTGGAAGACGTGCTTGCGTACGGCCCCCAGGACCTCGCCCGCCTCCTCCGCAAGGCCGGCGGCCGCGTCCAGCAGCCGGGCGTGGGCATCGAGGTCCGGATTCTGGGTGCGGCTGGCGTGGGCCTGGTAGGCGTCGAAGTCCATGGGGGGCGTGTGGTCCGCGTGGCGGCCCGAGAGTTGGCAGAATCGCAGGCGGGTGCGATTGACAGTTATGGTAGGAGCGCGTGAACTTACGCGCGGTCGCCCGCGTCCGTCAAACATGAGGCAAGTGTCCGTAGAATCGTGAGTTATCTCCTGTTGGCCGACGACAATGAGGACATGCGCCTCATGTTGCGCGACTTGTTCCGTACTTCGGGACACGAGGTGTCCATGGCCGCCGACGGCGTCGAGGCCCTGGAGGCGATTGCGGAGCGCGAGCCCGACCTCGTCATTCTCGATCACTCCATGCCGCGCATGAGTGGCCTCGACGTCTGCCGTCAGCTCAAGACGAATCCGTTCACCTCCCGCATTCCGGTGATGATGCTCACCGCCCAGAGCGGCGTGGAGAGCAAGGTGGAAGGGTTTTCGGCCGGCGCCGACGACTACATCGCGAAGCCCTTCGATCCGCGCGAGTTGCGTGCGCGCGTGCAGGCAATGCTTCGCTTGGTCAAGCGGGAGGGCGACCGCAATCCCACCAGCGGACTTCCGGGCGGGCGTGCGATCGAAGCGGAGATTCTCGACCGCGTGGAGCGCGGTGAGTCGTTCGCGGTGTGCTACCTCGACCTCGACAACTTCAAGCCGTTCGCCGACACCTTCGGGTTCGCGATCGCGGACGAGGTGATTCGCGGCCTGGGCAGCGCCATTCGCGAAGCGGTGGCCGACATTGCACCTGTCGATGAGTCGCGCCCGGACTTCGTGGGGCACATTGGCGGGGATGACTTCATCGTGGTCACCACCGCGCGCCGCGCCGAGCCGCTGATGCAGGTGTGCGCGAAGCGTTGCCGGCGCGTGATCGAGGTGGCGGTGGGTCCGGAGGCCGCGAGCCGTGGCCGCTATGCCGGCGTGGATCGCGACGGGCGACTGCGAGAGTTTCCGCTCGCTGGCGCGTCGGCGGCCGTGCTGCTCGTGTCGCCGGGGGTGTGGGTCAACCTCGCTCACCTGGGAATGCGCGCCGCCGAAGTCAAGCGGCGCGCCAAGCAGAAGGGTTCGGACGCGGTGCTCGTCGAGTCGGCCTGACGTGCGGCGACGTGTGGTGATGGCGCTCGGGGCAGCGCTCGGACTGGCGCGTGTTTTGGGAGCACAGGGGGTGACGTGCGACGAGAAGTCGGTGGAGGTCCGCCGGCTCACCTTCTCGGGCAACAACGCCTTCTCCAGCACCGACCTCGCGAACGGGCTGGCCACAACGCAATCGTCGTGGACGCGACGCAACCTGCGCATCATTGGCCAGCGCTACTGCCTCGACGCCACGACCGTCACGCAGGATTCGCTCCGGCTGATTCTGCTGTACCGCAATGCCGGATTCGCCGACGTGCAGGTGGCGAAAGAGATCACCGCGCGTGGGGAGCAGGCGGCGGCGGTGCGGTTCATCATCCGCGAAGGCCAGCCCATCATCGTGGACAGCGTCGCGTACGTGGGCTTCGACTCGGTGCCGCAGCTCGACCGGATCCTGCGCGGATTGCCCATCCGGCCGGGGGTGCGATTCGACAAGGGGGCGGTGCTCGCCACGCGGGACACCATCACGCGACGGCTGCGCGACCGCGGGTATCCACTCGCCGAGGTGCTGCGGAGCTTTGATACCGACACCGCGCGACGCGTCGCAAACGTCGAGTTCAACGCCTCCACCGGCCCCCGGGCGCGCATCGGCGAGATCACCATCGCCATCGACACACAACCGGGCAAGCCGAGGCGCGTGAACCCGGAACGCGTGCGCTCGGTGCTGAGCATCAAGGAGGGGCAGCTCTACAACGAACGCGCACTGGAGGGGGTGAAGCGCGGGTTGTACCTGTCGGAAGCGTTTCGGCACGTGGACATTGTGGTCGACTCGCTGTCGCTGCAGGACGCCGTGGACTCGCTCGTCTCCGTGAGCGTGCGGCTGACGGAGGGCGATACCCGGGCCTCGCGCATTTCACTGGGCTGGGGCAACCTCGACTGCCTGCGCACGCAGGGTTCCTTCACCAACTACAGCCTGATGGGCGGGCTGCGCCGGCTGGATCTCACGGGACGGCTGTCGAAGGTGGGGGTGGGCGCGCCGTTCGACATCGCGAGCGGATTGTGCCGCAGCGAGGTGCGACGCGACATCTTCAGCGACACGCTCAACTACTACGCCGGCGTCACGCTCTCGCAGTCGTCCCTGTTCGGGTTGCGCACGATTCCCAGCATCACCGTGTACAGCGAGCGCCGCTCGGAGTTCGAGGCGTACTTGCGGGACACGCCGATCGGTATCGTCGCCTCCATCCAGCAGGGGAACGATGGCCGGCTGCCGCAGACCTTCTCGTATCAGCTCGAGTACGGCAGCACCTCCGCCTTTCCCGGGCTGTTCTGCGCCGTGTACAACGTGTGTGAGCTGGACGCGCAGCAGCGCCTGCTCGATCGCAACCGCCTGGCCGTGGCCGGTTGGACCGCCACGCGCAACCGCGCGAACGACTTCGCCAATCCGTCCCGCGGCTCGGTGATGCGCTTTGAGCTGCGGCATGCGTCGGTGCCCATCGGCTCCAGCCGTGACCAGCAGTTCAGCCGCACCGTCTTCGATGGCTCCGTGTACCGCCCCGTCTTCTCGGGCAGCGTGTTTGTGCTGCGGCTGCGGGCGGGCACCGTGATCGGTCGCCGAATTTCGGTGGATGGCAGCCGATCGTTTGTGCCGCCGCAGGAGCGCCTCTACGCCGGGGGCCCGAACTCGGTGCGCGGCTTCCGACAGAACGAGCTGGGACCTGCCATCTACGACGTCTCCCGCCCGGAGGAGATTCCGGTGGGGGGCGACACGCTCTTCTTTCGCGCATCGCCTGACAGCGTCTCGATTCGCGTCGTGCCAAGCGGCGGCGACAATGTCGTCATCGCCAATGCGGAGCTGCGGCTGCGCTCGGTGGTGCTGCCCGACCTGATCCAGTACTCCGTGTTCGTCGACGCCGGCGAGGTGTGGAACCGCGGTGGCGGCAACACCGTGCGCCAGGCGCCGGTGCGGCTCAAGGTCACGCCCGGCGTCGGGGTGCGCGTGTTCACGCCCATCGGCCCCGTACGGGTGGACATCGGCTACAATCCGTACCAGGCGCCCAAGGGACCGGCGTACTTCAACGATTCGTCGAGGTTGCAGGACATCGTCATTCGCCCGTTGTATTGCGTCAGCCCGGGCAACACGCTCCCGGTCACGCCGGGTGGGATAGGCCCGGGGGGCGGCACCCTGCCGCCCCTGCAGGCGCAAGGTGAATGTCCCGCCTCCTTTCAGCCGCCGCGCCGCACGACGTTCGTCAGCCGCCTGACGTTCAACTTCTCTATTGGGCAGGCGTTCTAGGCCATGAGCCGCCGCCGCACCGTCGTTCTCGCCAGCGCCGCCACGCTCTTCGCGATTGGTGGCGTGCTGGGGCTCGCCGTTGCGGCCATCACGCAGACGTCGTGGGGGCGCGAGAAGATCCGCTCCAGCCTGGAAGCGTTCGTGAACACGCGCATCCAGGGCACGATGTACATCGGGCGCATCGATGGATCGTTGTTCACGAATTTGGTCGTGGACTCGTTCGCACTGCGGGAGAAGAACGACTCGCTGTTTGTGGCCACCGGCCGCATCCAGCTGCGCTTCGATCCACGGGACCTGCTCGACCGGCGCATCGTGGTGTCGCACCTCTCGGTGGCCAACGCCTACGTGCACGTCTCGCAGGATTCCACGAACCTGTGGAACTTCCGCAAGATCTTTCCCCCTGGACCGCCGAAGCTGCCCGGCACGCCGGCGGTCCGTAACTTCGGGGACTACATCGTCGTGGATTCGGCGCGGCTCAACCGGGTGCACTTCGTGCTCACCATGCCGTGGCGCCCCGACGATTCGCTGAGCGGCGCCCGGCGGGACAGTGCCGTGAAGTACGCGATAGGCCGGCAGGACAAGAAGATCCGCCGGGTGGGCAGCCACTTCAGCAGCCAGCGCGACTGGACCAATGGTGAACTGTGGCTCGGCAAGTCGCGCGTTGACGACAAGGACCAGCTGGGGCGGCAGTTCGTCGTGCACCGCCTGGATGCGGACGAATTCGATCCACCCTTCAAGTTCCGCGAGTTGCGCGGCACCGTGCGCAACAAGGGTGACTCGGTCTGGGCGGACGTCTCCCACTTCCGGCTGCCGGGCTCGAAGGGGACTGCGAAGGGCAAGGTCTGGTGGGGGAGCGACCTGCCGACGCGGTATGACCTGACCTTCGTCTCCGATTCGCTCGCTCTCGCCGATGTGGCGTGGGTGTATCCCACGTTGCCCTCGACGGGGGGCGGCAAGCTCACGCTGCGCATTCGAAACGAGCGCGACCTGCGCGTGCTGGACTACGAGTTGCACGACATGGACGTGCGCACGATGAACTCGCGACTGCGCGGTCGCATGACGTTCGGTACGGGCGCGCCCGTGTTCATCGTGAAGGACCTGGACGTGCAGGCGGATCCGATCGACTGGCGGCTCATCGAGCAGTTCTCGGGCGAAACGCTCCCGTATCCCTGGCGCGGCACCATCACGGCAACGGTGAAAGCGTCGGGCGGTCCGGTGAATCGCTTCAAGGTGGAGAACGGGCAGTTCTTCTTCCGGGATGCAAATGTGCCCGGCGCCACCGCGCGCGGCCGCGTGCAGGGAGAACTCGACATCCTCTTCCCGGCGTTCACCGTCTTTCGTGGCCTCAACCTCAACCTCGACCACTTCGACCTGCGCACGCTCCAGTTTCTCAACCCGGCGTTTCCCCGGGTCAGCGGACTGGTGTCAGGCACGGCACGACTCGACTCGGTGTGGACCGACGTCCGGTTCCGGAACGCCGACCTCACGCATCGTTTCGAAGACGGGGAGCCTTCGCGCTTCACCGGCAACGGACGGGTGACGATCGGCGATGAGTTTCTTGTCTACGACCTTGCCCTCGATGCGAAGCCGATCAACATCACCACCGTCGCCCGCGCGTACCCCGGCGCGGCGCTGCTGTACCGCGGCAGTTTCACTGGCCCGATCCGCCTGCAGGGCCAGTCCGACGATCTCGCGGTGTCCACCGAGCTGCGTGGAGCCGCCGGTGCCTTCACGTACGACGGCCGGGTGGACGCGGACTCGGTGGACGGGTACGGCTACCATGGCACCCTGCGCTTCGCGAACGTGGACGCGCGGGTGCTGTACGACACCGTGTCCTCGCCGCACACGGAGCTCAACGGGCGTGCCGAGATCGACCTGATCGGAGACTCGCTGGCGAACTATGTCGGCAGCGTCGACCTCGCCCTCGACCGTTCGCTGATCGACTCGGTGCGCGTGTACGACGGCGCGCGCGCACGACTGCGGTTTGGCGATGGGCACATGCAGGTGGACACGCTGTTTGTCGAGTCGGCGCTGGCCTCGTTGCGGGCGAGTGGCGGGCTGGGCGTGGCGCCAGGGGTGAGCGACTCGCTGTCGTTCTCGCTGTCGGCGGATTCGTTAGGTGCGCTGCGGCGGTACCTCGTGCGGGCGAGCGAGGGGGACAGCACAGCGCTGGCGGCCGCATTGAGTGATTCGCTGGGCGCCGAGATCATCGCACGCGGGGTGCTGCGCGGCTCGATCGATTCGTTGGGCGTGCGCGTGGCCGCCGACATCCGGCGACTCACGTACGGGCAGAGCGGCGCCAAGGTGGCGCGGTTGTCGGTCGATCTCGACGACCTGCTCCGTCCCGGCATCCGCGGAACCGCGAGCGTCAGTGCCGACACCATCTCCCTGGGCACGGTCGTCGTCGCCACGGGCGGGCTGGACGTGACCGTGCGCGGGCGCGACGCGACGGACTTCAACCTGCTGGCGACGCTTTCCAATGGTCCGGTGCTGACGTCGAAGGGCACGCTCGGGATCACGGGCGACACCACGGTCGTGGATCTCACACAACTCACGCTGGCGCTGGATGACCATCAGTGGGCGCTCGAGCAGCCGGCGCGGATCACGAACAGCGAAGACGGCTTTCGGGTGGACACGTTGCGACTGGCGGGCAGTGCCGGCGGCGAGATACTGCTGGCCGGTACGGCGCCTATGCGCGAGCCGGTGCAGATGCGGCTTGCCATGGACAGCGTTGCCCTGGCCGACCTGGCGGCGATGTCGCAGTCGAGGCTCGCGCTGGGTGGCGCGCTGAGCGCCGCGCTGGACGTGACGGGCACCCGCGAGCGACCGCGCATGTTGCTCAGTGGCGACATCGTCGGCGGCCGCGTGGGACAGGTGAATCTCGCGCGCGCGACCCTGCGCGGCGTGTACGAGAACCAGCGCTTCATTGGCAGCGCCGACCTGCTGCGCAAGGACACGACCATCGTCTCGGTGCGCGCGAACGTCCCAATCGATCTTGCCCTCGTGCAGCGCGACGATCGCATGCTGCGCGACACGCTGCGCGTCGCGGTGCGATCCACCGACCTCGACATGGCGGTGATCGAGAGCTTCCTCCCGACCGTGACGCGCGCCGAGGGCCGGCTGTCCGCCGACTTCTCGCTCGCCGGCGTCTACGGGCGCACCACGCTCGACGGATACCTGCGGGTCAACGACGTCGCGGCGAGTCTCACCGACCTCGGCATCCGGTTGC
The DNA here is from genome assembly GCA_039927015.1 of Gemmatimonadaceae bacterium. Taxonomy (GTDB): domain Bacteria; phylum Gemmatimonadota; class Gemmatimonadetes; order Gemmatimonadales; family Gemmatimonadaceae; genus SCN-70-22. Next base: position 14,341 of record JBDSVW010000032.1, read on the forward strand.
GCAACGTGAACGCGGACCTCGTGGCGGAACGGGACACGCTGCGCTTTCGCCGCTTCTCGATGGTGAGCGGGCCGGAAGCGCGGGATTCGTTGTGGATCGGCGGCTGGCTCGCGCTCCAGCAACAGGATGGCGTGGCGTTCGATGTCACCCTGGACGCGCGCGACTTCCAGGCGATTGCCAACCGTCGCGTGGCCGAGCTCTCGCTCTCCTCGAATCTCCGGCTCTCCGGATCCCTCGACCAGTCGCGGCTCTCCGGCGACGTGACCGTGAACAGCGGCGTGATCGTGATTCCGGAGTTCACGGAGAAGAAGTTGATCTCGCTGGATGATCCCGAGCTGTACAACGTCGTCGACACGACCGTGTTCGCGAATCGCGCGCTCCTGCCCAAGACCCCGCCGGCCTTCGTGAACAACCTGACCGTGGAGAACGTGCGCATTTCCATGGGGCCCGATGTGCGCGTGCGCTCGGCGGAGGCCGACATCAAGCTGGGCGGCGCCGTGAACGTGACCGTCGGCCGCCGGCGCAACAACGGTGGCACGCAGCAACTGGCGCTCGATGGCAGCCTGCAGACCGAGCGGGGCTACTATCGGCTCGACCTGGGCGGGGTCGTGCAGCGCACCTTTACCGTGGAGGGAGGGGAACTGCGCTTCCTGAACGAAACGGAGCTCAATCCCATCCTCAACATCAGCGCCATCCACACCGTGCGGCAGGCGTCCAGCGCCTACGGCGGCCGCAACGACGTGCGCATCCGCGTGCGCGTCGTGGGCACCCTGGCGCGCCCGCGCCTCGTGCTGGAGAGCGCCGATTCGTTGCAGCTCTCGGAGTCGGACCTCATCAGCTACCTCGTGGCGGGCGTGCCGTCGTTCGGGATCGGCGGCGGGCTGGCGGAGAACCGCTTCACCGCCTCCTCGATCGCCATCAGCACGCTGTCCAGCTTCCTCTCCTCACGCTTTTCGGGGGGGCTGGTGGACTACGTGAGCATCCAGACGGCGACGACCTCGAGCCAGCAACAGCAGCAGTCGCGACAGGGCCTGCTCAACGGCGTGCAATTCGGCATCGGCAAGCAGCTCGGCGAACGCACATTCCTCTCCCTCACCACGGGGCTGGGATGCAGCGCCACCGGGCGACAGCTCAACCCCGTGGACATCGCGGCGACGATCGGCATGAAGCTCGAGCAGCGACTCGCACGGGGCTATGGCTTCTCGTTCTCGGTGGAGCCGCCCCTCAACCTGCTGCTCTGCGGCAGCGGGAGCGACCGCAGCTTCACTACCACACGCCGCCAGGTGGGTTTCGACATCTTCCGTGCGTGGCGGTGGTAGGGTTTCGGCGGGTGATGCTGGTGGTCAACCCGGTATCCCGCGGCGGCAGTCGCCTGACCCCCCGCGCGGAGGGGGCCTTTGCCGCGCTGGGCATCGCCTGCGACGTGCGGCGCACGACGTGCCGCGAGGACGCGACAGCGCTGGCGGCCGACGCCACCCGAGTGCCCGGCACCTACGACGCGATTTTCACGCTGGGCGGCGACGGCACGGTGATGGGGGTGCTGCAGGCGCTGGCGCAGACGGGAATTCCCGTCGGTGTGCTGCCGGGAGGGACGGGCAACCTGCTGGCGCGGGCGCT
>JBDSVW010000033.1:0-16679 GCA_039927015.1 Gemmatimonadaceae bacterium
TGACGACCTCGTGGCGTCGAACGCCCTGATGCGACCAGGCCCGCTCGACGCCGGCATGCACAAGGTCTACCAGCGGAGAAAGCGGGGCGAGGAGCCGGTGGTGTACGCGCTGCCGGAACTGGAGCCGATCCTCGAGCCAACCTACGGCGTCATCACCTATCAGGAACAGGTGATGCGTATCGCGCAGGTACTGGCCGGCATCTCGCTCGCCGAAGCCGACGTGCTGCGCAAGGCGGTGGGCAAGAAGGACGCAGAGCTCATCAAGGCGGAACTGGGCAAGTTCACCTCGAAGGCCGTGGAGCGTGGGTACGACCGCCGCACCATCGAGGAGCTGGCCGCGCAGATCGAGACCTTCGGCCGGTACGGATTCAACAAGTCACACTCGGTGGCCTACTCGGTCATCTCGTATCACACCGCATGGCTCAAGTGCCACTATCCCGCCGAGTTCATGGCGGCGACGCTGTCGTCGTCCATCGGCGACACCGACGGGGTGGTGAAGTTCATCAACGAGGCGCGCGAGCTCGACATCGAGGTGCTGGCACCCGACGTGAACGAGTCCGGCTACAAGTTCACGGTGGTGGCAGACAAGCGCATCCGCTTCGGACTTGGCGCCATCCGGAACGTCGGGCGGGCCGCCATCGACTCGATCCTCACGGCGCGCGCGGAGCAGCCGTTCGTCTCGCTGTTCGACCTGTGCGAGCGCGTGGATCTGCGGATGTGCAACAAGCGGGTCTTCGAGGCGCTGATCCATTCGGGCGCACTCGATTCGTTAGGTGGCCATCGGGCGGCGTACATGGCGATTCTCGACGCCGCGCTGCAGGAAGCCGCGCTGAAGCAGACGGAGCGAGAGACGGGCCAGGGCTCGCTGTTCGGCCTGCTCGGTGACCCGGGACAGGCCAAGTCGGACGGAGGGGGGCATGCCCCCACGCTGCCCAATATCGCCCCGCTGGCGGAATCTGAGCGCCTGACGAGGGAAAAGGAGATCCTCGGCTTCTATATTTCGGGACATCCGCTGGAGCCGTACCGGGCGGAGTGCGAGCTGTTCGCGTCGACTGTCGTTTCCGCACTGGGCGCGTGGCAGGAGGGTGCACTCACGCTCGGGGTTGTCGTCACGGCCATCAAGAAGCAGGTGAGCAAGAAGTCGGGGGCGGAGTTCGCGCGGTTGACAGTGGAGGATTTTTCGGGATCTTCGGAGCTGCTGGTCTTCCCGGAAGCGTGGGCCGCCCTGTCCGATCGCATGCGGACGGACGTGCCGCTGCTGGTGAAGGGAGGCTACTCCAGGCGAGACCAGGGTGCCGACAATCCCACGTTCATCGTGGAATCGGTCCAGCGCTTCGAGGAGCTGCGGGTCACGGGTCAGGTGGCAGTGGAGCTGAACCTCGGGGAAGAGCGAGATCAGGGCAGCGACTCGGCAGGACTCTCGCCCGACCTCATGAAAGACGTTCGAAGTGTTGCCGAGGCGCATCCAGGCTCGGCGCAACTGGAAGTCCGTTGGGTGGACGCGAAAGGGGCGTCGTCGCGATTGCGATCGCGTTCCCTCAAGGTGGCCGCGAACAGCGCCGCGCTGGGAGAACTGCGCGCGTTGCTCGGCCCCGATCGCGTTCGCCTCGTCCGCGTCGGAGGACTCTGAATGGCCAGTACCCCTACTCTCGAGTTCGAGCGCCCGATCTTCGAACTCGAGCAGCAGATCGATGAACTGAAGCGCATGGCGGGCGACCGGCGGCTGAGTGTGGAAGCCGAGATCGCGCCGCTCGAGCTGAAGCTGAGCACCCTGCGGCAGGAGGTGTACCGCAACCTCTCGCCGCTGCAACGCCTGCAGGTGGCGCGCAGCAACAAGCGGCCCTTCACGCTCGACTACATCCGGCTCTGCTTCACCGACTTCGTCGAACTGCATGGCGACCGCGCCTTTCGCGAAGATGCCGCGATTGTGGGCGGGTGGGCGCGTCTGGACGGCGAGACGGTGATGATCATCGGCCACCAGCGGGGACGCGACACGAAGGAGAACCTCAAGCGCAACTTCGGCATGCCGCATCCCGAGGGCTACCGGAAGGCGCTGCGACTGATGAAGCTCGCCGAGAAGTTCCACGTGCCGGTGTTCACCTTCATCGATACGCCAGGTGCCTGGGCCGGACTGGGGGCCGAGGAACGCGGCCAGGCGGAGGCCATCGCCCGCAACCTGTTCGAGATGAGCCGGCTCGAGACCCCCATCATCGCCACGGTCATCGGCGAGGGCGGCTCGGGCGGGGCGCTCGCGTTAGGCGTGGCCGACCGCGTGCTGATGCTCGAGAACTCCGTCTACTCCGTCATCACCGTGGAAGGCTGCGCCGCGATCCTGTGGAAGGACGGCAAGTCGGTGGAGATGCGCGAGAAGGCCGCCACGGCGCTCAAGATCACGGCGCAGGACCTGATGGAGATCGGTGTGATCGACGAGATCGTTCCCGAGCCGCCGGGGGGCGCCCATGCCAACCACGAGGTGGCGGCGACGGCCCTGCAGGAGGCGCTCACCAAGCATTACGAGGAGCTGCGGCGTTACAAGCCCGAGAAGCTGGTGCGCAAGCGGCGCGAGAAGTTCCTGAAGATGGGGAAGTACGAGGACTAGTGCCGCAGATCATCGAAGTCGCCTTCAAGGGCAATCGCAAGGAATTCTATCTCTGGGATTTTCCCGAACCACCGCCGCTCACGGCGGGGGTAATCGTCGAGGCCGACCGGGGCGAGGATCTGGGCTACGTGCATGCCGTGGGCGACCTGGCCCAGACGCGCCTGCGTGGCGTGGCGCATCGTCCTCCCGATGGGGAGCCGGTGGCCAGGTGGGCGCAGCGACTCGCCACGGCCGACGAGGTCCTGCGCGCCGAGGAACTGCGGGAACAGGACGAGGTCGCGCGCCGGAAGGCGTTCGAGCGCGTGAAGGCGAACAACCTCGTGATGAAGCTCACCGACGCGGAATGGCGATGGGACCGTCGCAAGCTGACGATCTACTTCACCGCCGAGCGGCGCGTCGACTTCCGCAACCTGGTGCGGGAGTTGGCCTCAATGTTTCGCACGCGCATCGAGCTGAAGCAGATCGGCGTGCGCGACGAGGCCAAGCGCCTGGGCGGCATCGGCCGCTGCGGACGCGAGTACTGCTCCGCGTCGTGGCTGCCGGAGCTTCGTCCGGTGAACCTCGGGGTGGCCAAGGACCAGCGGCTGTCGCTGAACCCGACGCAGATTTCCGGCGCGTGCGGGCGGCTGATGTGCTGCCTGCGATATGAGCACGAGTTCTACGTCCAGCAACGCAAGCGTTTCCCTAAAGAAGGGAAGATCATCGACACGTCGAAGGGGGAGGAGAAGGTGATCGCGAACGACATCTTTCGCGAGCGCGTGACCCTTCGCAACGTGGAAGGGGAGTTGCGCACCATTCCGCTGGCCGAGCTGCGGCAGGAGTGGAAAAGCCACACCGGTGCGCCCGACGCGCTGCTGGACGAGGAAACGCCGCCTGTGCCGTACGAGGCGATCTCCGACGAGGTGCTGCGCCTGCAGGACACCTCCGAGATGCCGGCGTGGCGGCCGCGCGCGGCGCAGGCAGATACGCCGGCGCCTCGTGCCCTGCCCATTATGCGGTCGCCGCCCGCGCCCCTTCCGGCGCGCGCGCGCGACACGCCGGCGCCACCGGCATCGGGCCAGCCCGCAGAGCGCGCGCCCGATCGTCAGGAGCCCGCGCCGGGCGACGGGCCGAGTGACAAGGAGGAGGCGCCAGAGGGAGCGGACGATTCCGCCGCCGCCGAGGCGACGAAGGAACAGGATGGCCGCCAGCGCCGTCGTCGTGGCCGCCGTGGCGGACGACGTGGGCGCGGTGGAAGCGACAGCCCAGATCGTGGCGACGCTTCCGGTGGCTCCGACCCGAACGGGCCCGACACGGGCCCTGGAGACCAGACTTGAGCCGGTTCTACCTCACCACCGCGATCGATTACGCCAACGGCGATCCGCATCTCGGGCATGCCTTCGAAAAAATCGGAACGGACGTCATCGCGCGCTATCATCGGCTCGCGGGCTTCGACGTGCACTTCCTCACCGGCATGGACGAGCACGGCCAGAAGGTGGCGCAGACGGCCGCCGAACGCGGGGTGACGCCGCAGGCGTTCGTGGATGACGTGGCGGCGACGTTCAAGGCGATGTGGCACCGCCTGAACATCTCGCACGACCAGTTCATCCGCACTTCCGATGCCGACCACAAGGCCGGCGTGCGTGCCCTCATCAAGCAGATTCGCGACGCCTCGCCCGACGATTTCTACGAGAAGAGTTACGAGGGCTGGTACTGCGTGGGCTGCGAACTCTTCAAGCGGGAGAACGAGATCGTCGAGGGCAAGTGCGTGCTGCATCCCACCCGCGAGCTGCAATGGACGGAGGAACGGAACTGGTTCTTCCGGCTGGCCAAGTACGAGGGATTCCTGCGGCGGCTGTTCGCCGAGCGTCCCGAGTTCCTCATGCCGGAAAGCCGGCGCAACGAGATCCTGTCACTCATCGAGCAGGGACTCGAGGATATCTCGATCACCCGCTCGCGGCTGAGCTGGGCCATCCCCTTCCCGTTCGCCACCTCGGACAACGTGCCGCAGGGCACATGGGTCTGGTTCGACGCCCTTCCGAACTACCTCACCGCCACCGGATATCCGTCGAAGCGCTGGCGCGACCGCTGGCCCGCCGACCTGCACGTGGTCGGCAAGGACATCACGCGCCTGCACGCGGTCGTGTGGCCCGCGATGTTGCAGGCGGCGGAGCTGCCCCTGCCCCGGCGCGTGTGGGCGCACGGATTCGTCAATCTGGGCGGCGAACGCTTCAGCAAGTCCGCGGGAGTGAAGCTCGAGCTGGGCGAGGCGATCGATCGCTACGGACCTGACGCCTTCCGCTACTTCCTCATGCGCGAGGTACCGTTCGACGCGGACGGCAACTTCTCGTGGGAACGCTTTGAGGAGCGCTACAACGCCGACCTCGCGAATGCGTGGGGTAACCTGGCGAGCCGCACCATCGCGATGATCGAGAAGTACTGCGGCGCGGTCGTCCCCGTCGGAGAGCGGATGTCGCTCGATGAGGGCGATGCGAGCGACATCGCCACGTATCACTCGGCCATGGACGGCAGCAGCGGCTACCTCCTGCACGAGGGGCTGAAGGCCGTGTGGGCGAGCGTGGCGAGAGGCAATGAGTTCGTCGACCGGCAGGCGCCATGGAAGCTCGCCAAGGATGAAAGCCGGCGCGCTGAGCTCGATGCCACCATGGCCGCCCTGGCGAGGCACCTGGCCCGCCACTGCGTCCTCCTGTACCCGTTCATGCCCAGCAAGAGCGAGGCGCTCTGGGCGGCACTGGGGGCCCCGGGCGAGCTATCGGAGCAGCGCTACGGGGGCGTGCACGACCTCGATTGCGCCGGATGGCATGTGACGAAGCCCGCCCCCCTCTTTACCAAGGAAAGTCCGGCTCAATAGCCGGGCTCGGAGGAACGCGGTCCGTCCGGCTTGCCGGAATTCGTCGTGGGGGTAAAACCCTGACCGGTCGGGATCGTCAGTAGGGGGACGACCGCCTGCAGAGGGTGGCGCTCTGGACGGCAGGTGGACCCGAAACGGAACGACGAGGGATGCGACGCTGGACCGTAATGCTCATCCCGCACGATACGGAGCGGCCGCGCAGCATCGCGCTCTCCGAGCGCGCCCTGCATGTGGCGGCGTCGTTGCTGGTGGCGCTGATGCTTGTGGCGATGGTCGGGGTGGCGCTGATCATTGTGAAGCTCGGTGAGATACGCAGCGTGACCCGGGCGCAGGTGGCGGAGGAGGCACGCCTGGCGGCGTTGCTGCCCGGAAAGCCCGCCGTCGACTCGCTGCGCCGGCAGGTGGAAGCGCTCTCCGGCACCCTGGACACGATTCGGCGGGCGGAGGCGCAGCTTCGCGCCGTGGCGGGCACCACCACGTTGGACACGGCGACCCTGCTGCGCCGCTGGTTTCCGCGCATCTCGCCGTTCCGGCGCGTCGCGCGCCCAGCCGCTGGGAGCGAGCCATTCCCGCTGGGCACTGACGACCCGTCGGCGCTGCGCCACGCAGTCTCCCTGTCGCGCGCGGACGCTGCGTCACTGCTCGTGCACGCCAGCAGCGTGGCCGAGCGGTTCGGCGTGCTTGCCGATTCGGCTGCGCGGCTGGAGCAAAAAAAGAACGAGCGCCCGCCTCCGCGGGACGGGACGGGCGCCAAGCCGCGCTGATCGGTTCCGCAGCTACGCGGGCGGGGGACCACCACCGCCACCGGGGGGTTGTCCGCTTGGATCGCGCCCGAGGGACCGAATGAGGGCCGACACGCCCACCGCCCCAAGCACCGCGAAGAACGCGGTGCGAATGGTTCGCTTCTTGTCCAGCACGCGCCGTTCGAGCTTCTCCACCGACGACGCGGGAATGCGCACTTCCTCGCCGGTCCACGCCGTCGAGATCATCGAGCGGGTGACCGTGGCCGACGCGGCGATGTGCATGATGCCGGCCTCCTCCGAAACCAGCCGGCCGTCCAGCGTCGCGATATCCCGACCCAGGACGCGCGCGACCTCTTCGGTACCGGCCAATGTGAGGTGGGCGCGAACGTTTTCCCCCACCAGCGGCTTCGGGGTACGAAGAGGTTCGTACCGGTAGCATCCCGCGAACAGCACGGCGAGGACGATCAGGAAGCGTCGATTCATGCGTGGATTGCCGGTGGTATGATGAACGGGCGCCGAGCGGCGCGCTGGAAGTCCGACACGTGGAACGCGAGTTGCGCCTGACAAGTGGAGCAGCCGGAAGATAGTGCGAGAATCCCGGATTCCCCAAGACGTCCCCCATCCCGTCGAATCATGCCACAGAGACGAATCGTTCGCCCAACCACAAACCACCGTTCACGAACGGTGATTGCCGGGATGATGTTCGCGCTGGCGCTTGCCGGCTGCAGCCGGGGGTCGCCGACCCCGGATGTCACCCCCGAGGTGTCGGCGGCCGACACCCTGCCGTGGACGGGACCACGCGACGTCGTGCTGCGCGTGGACAACCGCTTCGGTCGGGACATTCTCCTGTGGGTGGAAACGCCCGACCAGCGCCTGCTGAGGCTCGGGCGCTCATCGCCGGGCAGTACCACGCACTGGTCCATCGGTCGCTGGGCAAGGCTGGTGGGTGGCCTGCGCTTCGTGGCGGATCCCGTGGGTGTGCGAGGGGGCTTCGCGTCGCGCTTCTATTCGAACCGGGTGACGCTGGCCGCCACCGACACCGCGCGCTGGACGCTGGAAAGTGACCTGCAGCGTTCGGTACTCGAAGTTCGCGCGGGGGTGCGGTAGGAGAAGTCGTTAGGCGTCGAGTCCCCTACTGCCGGCCGCCACCCGTTCCGCCCACGAATCCGTCGAATCCGAAGCCGCCGCCGAGCAAGCCGCCGACCAGGACGACGCCGAGGAGGGTGAGCGCGACGACGAGGGAGGTGCGCTTCTTGTCCAGCGTGCGCAAGCTGGACGATTGCACGTACTCGCGGAGCAACGTCACGCGTTCTCCGCGCCAGATGAATTCCGTGCCGGAGCGATTGGTCGTCATGTTGACGTCGAGGACAATCGACTGCTGGTTGGATTCTGCCACCTTTCCCCTCACCGAACGGAGTTGTGCCCCCAGCGTCGGCGCCAGCTGCAGGGTGCCGATGTCCGTGAGGAAGAGCTCCGCCTCGGAACCCGCGCGCAGATTGCTGGTGTCGAGCGGCGTGGCCTTGTAACAGGCAGCGACCGAGAGCGCGAGCACGACCAGGCGAAGGTGACGCATGCGAATTTGTCGTTGGGAGTGGGAGAACGTTGCCCAGTGAATATATGACACCGGAGACGCGAAGAAGCCCGACCGGCAGAATCACCGATCGGGCTTCTCCTACATCATCTCAGCATGCCCGGCGCTACTTCTGTCCCTTGCAGGCCGCTCCGTCGGGAGCGGTCGCGTTGGCCGGGTCGTTGGTGTTCCGCTTCGGCTGGTTGCCGGGAAGCGGGATGTTCGGGTTCGCCGTGCGCTCCGCCACCGGGTAGGTGAAGCGGGCCGGAATTCCCGAGGCCGACGCCGATGATGACGGCGTGAGATTCGGGTAGCAGGTGCGCTTGTAATCGTTGTACGCCTCGTAGTTCTGGAAGAGCGCGATGTACTTCTCTTGCAGGATCTGCACGAGCAGTGCGCTTCCAGAGAGGGAGGCCGCGATGGCCGGCACGCCGGCCCACGCGCGGAGCTCGTCCAGCGCCGTGCGAGCGAGCGCGATATTGCCGGTGCGATACGCCGCCTCGGCGATGATCGCCTTGTTCTCCGACCACGTCACAATCGGCTGGCGATAGTCTGGCTGCAGGCGAACCGGGCCGAGGTTCGACATCCGGTTCGGATCCAGGCCTTCACCCGGCGCGGCGCCAGCGTATCCGCCCAGATCGTTCTTGGCGAAGTACTCCGGCACGCGGGGATCGTTGCGCTGTATCATCAGGTCCACGAGGAACTTGCCCGGGCGGGTATAGCTGTCACGGTCCCGGTTGATGAACTGCCACCAGATGTTCTCCTCGCCAGACGACGTGCTATGGTACTCCGTCCAGTTGCCAGCCGGAGAGGCAATGCCCTGCTGCGCCTGCGTGAGCGCATTGGCATACGCCGCCGTGTTGACCTCGGCGGTGTGCAGGTAGTACCGCGCCTTGAGCGTGCGGGCGACGGCAATCCACTTTGTACGCTCTCCCTGGAAGGAGAGGTCGAGCGCGCCGACAGAACCAGCGCCGGCCGAGAGGTCCGTGATCGCGCCGTCCAGCAGCGTCTGCAGCGCCGCATAGACGTCCGCCTGCTTGTCCAGCTTCGGCGTTTTGATGGAGGGCTTCGCGGCTTCGCTGTACGGGATGTCACCGTACATGTCGGCGGCGAATCCAACGACCAACGCCTCGTAGATCTTGGTGATCCCCAGCAGCGTCTTGTTGCCCGACGTGGTGGCCACCGCCTGGATCGAGCGGATATCGGCCAGTCCGCCGCCGGTATACACGGCGGAGAACTCTCCGAAGAGTCCTTCGGTGACGGAATACAGGTCGTATCCGATGTACTGGCGGTCGGTGCCCGCCATCTGCTGCACCCACATGGCCAGCACGCGCGCGGCGTGGCCGTTGACGATGTAGTAGGTGTTTACCTGCACCGCGGTAAACAGCTGTGATGCTTGCGCCGTGGTGGCGCGATTGGGGTCGGAGTCGAGCTTGTCTCCCGAGAGAAAGTCGCCGCACGCGACCGTACTCATCAGGGCAAGACCCGCTACCGACCATGTCTTGAGTTTTCGGGACATATCGTTAGGTCCTCAGATCAGCTAGCGGTTGAGTCCGACGGTGAACACCACGGAACGCGTCTGCGGGTTGTTGAAGTATTCGTTGCCGCGGGACGCGCTGGCGCCGCCCAGGTTGCTCTCCGGATCGATGCCCGTGTAGTCGGTCTTGAGCCACAGGTTGCGGCCGGCGAGACGGAGATCCATGCTCGAGAAGCCGGAGCTCTTCACCCATCCACCATCCAGCGTGAGGGCGACGCTCACTTCACGAAGGCGCGTGAAGCCTCCATTCTCGACGAACTGCGAGGCGGGTCCGACGAAGCCCGAGCCCAGGTTGGTGAACCAGGTGCCCTGGTCGATGACGACGGACTTGTCCTTGCCGGGTCCGACCGTGGGGCCGGGGAAGTACGTCTTGCCGAAGACGCGCTGCTGACCGCGAATCTCGGTGTCCTTGTGCGCGCCGAAGTTGAACAGGGCGCCCTTGGTGCCGTTCCAGATGTCGCCGCCGTTGCGCACGTCGAGCAGGGCGGAGAACTGGAGCTTCTTCATCAGGCGGATGTTAGACGAGAGGCTTCCGGTCCAGTTCGGATTCGGATCGCCGACCACGCGCTGCGTCTCATCGAAGAGGGGGAAGCCGTCCGAGTCGATGTACAGCGCGCCCTCGGGGGCTCCGGCCGTCTTGCAGACGGCGTTGATGTCGACGCCATTGACGTTGTTGGCCGTTTCCTTGTACCGGCAACGCGCGAAGTCGTAGTCGAGGATGATGCCGTGCGCGAAGCCCTGCTTGATGCCGCTCACGAATCCGCCGCCGAGATAGAACTGGTCGGCGCCGTTGAGCGAGGTGACGAGGTTGTCGTTCTTGGCCCACATCGCGCCGACATTCCACTCCAGGTTCGGGGTGGCGAGCGGACGCAGGTTGAGCGTGACTTCGAGGCCCTTGTTCGTGATCTCGGCCGCGTTCTGCACCTGGTTGAAGAAGCCCGTGGAGGGCTGTACCGGCAGCGACAGGATGACGTCGGTGGACTTCGAATTGTAGTACGTCACGCCCATGTCGATGCGTGAATCCAGGAACGCGAAGTCGGCGCCGAATTCCGTCTCGGCATTCCGTTCCGGCTTGAGGTCCGTCTGGCCCTTGGAGGCCGAGAGGAAGATGCCGGCGTTGCCCGACTGCGAGACGTTGAGGCCGTTCGTCCAGCCGTCGCCGAAGGTGCCGACGGTGTAGCCGGAGAAGACCTGGTAGGCGTTCGGCTCGCGGCCAGTCACACCATAGGCCGCGCGCAACTTTCCGTAGCTGAGCAGGCCGGCGCCGCCGGAGATGCCCATGGTACGCGTGAATTCCCACGCTGCGCTGGCTTTGGGGAACCAGTTGTGCCGCACGGACTTTCCGAACGTGGACGAGGCATCGTTGCGCACGCCGCCCGTAAAGAAGAGCTGGTTCCAGAGGTCGAGCTTGGCCTCGCCGAAGTACGACTCGACCTTGACCAGCGACTCGTAGTCGAGCGGCAGCAGGTTGCTGGAGATCGTGTTGGAGAGCTGGAAGAGGTCGGGCGCGATGAAGCCGCGTCCGCGGGCCTGCAGCTGCTTGTAGCTGCGGCTGTTGAGGTTCTGTCCGGCCGTGAGCGAGGTGTTCATCCAGCCATTGTATTCCTTCGAGGCCGTGGCGATGAGATTGTGATCGACCTGGAAGATCGTGTAGTTCGCGCGATCGATCTGGCCGGTGGGCTCGCTGGAGTTGCTGGGTGGCAGGCCTTCGATACGGGCATCGGAGCTGTAGTCGCCACCGAGCGAGTACTTCACGAAGAGCCAGGGGAACGGCGTGTAGTCGACGTTGATGTTACCGAACGAGCGACCCACTTCGCTGGTGTTCTGCATCTCGTTGACGATGAAGAACGGGTTGTCGTACGTACGGGACAGGTTGCCCGACGTCGCGCCGGGCCGCGGGAAGCGGTAGGCGCGGTGCAAGCCGGTCGCCGAGTCCTTGTACTGCACGTTGTTGAACTCGGGGGACGTACGCAGCGCGGCGAGGAGCAGGCCCGAGAGGTTGGAGCCCTTCTGGATGAAGGATCCGCGCGAATCGGAGTAGTTCACCGTGGCGCCGACGCGAAGCTTGTCGTTGACCTCGAGGTTGCCCTTCACCAGCGAGGTCACACGGCGATACGCGTCGTTGTCGCCGACGATGACGCCTTCGTTCTTCATGTAGCCGCCCGACGCGTAGAACGTCGAACGATCGGTACCACCGGAGACGCTGATCGAGTTGTCACTCACGTGACCGGTCTCGAACATCTCCATGAAGTGATTGTAGACCTTCGTGCCGGCCGCCAGCTTGGGACCGAACGAGGCGCCCGTGAGGCGGCAGTTCTCGCTCAGGCAGCTGGCGGCGACGCCCCGACTGCCCTGGCCGAACATGGTCTGCAACGGGTAGTCGCGATTCACGCGGTCATCCGTATACGTCGAGCGGAGGCTCCAGTTGACCGAGTTCGGACGTCCCCGCTTGGTGGTGATGAGCACGACGCCCGCACCCGCGCGCGCGCCGTAAATGGCGGCCGCGGCGGAACCCTTGAGGATCTCGACGGACTCGATGTCAGCCGGGTTGAGATCCATCATGCGGTTCGGCGACGTGGTGCCGGCAGTTGAGAAGGTGGTGACAATGGTCGAGTTATCCACTGGGACGCCGTCGACCACGAAGAGGGGCTGCGACGTGCCCTCGATGGACTTCTGCCCGCGAATGAGGATGAACGCGGACGCGCCCGGTTCACCGGAACTCGACGTCACGTTCACGCCGGGCGCCTTGGCGGCGAGGGCGTTCACGACGTTGACCTCGTTCGACTTGAGGATCTCCTCGGACTTGACCGAGCTGACCGACGCACCGAGACGTTCCGTGGTGCTCTGCGTTCCGGCGCCGGTCACGACGACTTCGCCGAGGCGCAGCGGGTTGGATTCGAGAATGAAGTTTTGAGTGAGGGCAGTGCCGGTCAGCGTGATGGTGACCGTCTTGAGACGGAAACCGATCGCCCGCGCGCCGAGCACGACCTGCTGGCCCGTGGCCCGGGCGCTGGGCACGACGAGCGAGTACTCGCCGTCGCTCTGCGTCTGCGCACCGAGGCCCATGCCGGTGAGATACACGCTGGCGAACGCGATGGGCGCGCCCGCCTCGTTGGTCACTCGTCCACTGACCGTGAGGGCACTCTGTGCGCGCACACCCACGGGCAGTAGCAGCAGGGCCAACGTCACTCCAAACAGACGTTGAATTCGAGACATACCTGTTGACCTCCAACAAGAGGAACCGTCCCACTGAAGGACGGCAGCGATACTTGACGATTTGTTCGCTCTGGCACTCTCCAGCCGGCAGGCCTCCAACGAGCCGGCCACGATGATTAGGTCGTGCGGGGATGGGATGGGGATGGGGTTGCGCGATGTCTCGGCGACGCCGAGTGAACTCGGCGTGAGCGGTGGTTGGCTGCGAGGTCGGGAGACATCGGCGCAACGATACGGTTCATTGAGGGCACATGTCAACGAATTATGTGGCTCATGCGTGCGGTTTTGCGCGCCAGCTAGCGCGCTCGCATTTTCATGCACTGTGGGATGCATTTTTACCTCATGCCGCGCAAGCGTCCGCGTTGCAGCCACGGTCCGTCGCCCCCCGGTCCGCGCGATTCCGAAGTGGTCCGACCGCTCATTGATTGGGTCGCGGCCCCTGTTGCACCTGCCCGGGGTCGCGAGGAGACACAAACACGAAGCGGGCAGGACCCGAAGGTCCTGCCCGCCACCTAGCCTACGCGACCACGCTGCTCCGAGCTCTACTTCGAGAAGTCGACCTTGGGCGGCTCCTTGGCCCCCTCGTTCGTCACCTCGAAGTATTCGCGCGGCTTCGACCCGATGACCTTCGCGGTCAACACCTGCGGAAACTTCCGGATGTAGGTGTTGTACGTCTCGACCGCCCCGTTGTAGTCGGTGCGCGAAACCGCGATGCGATTCTCGGTCCCCGTGAGTTCATCCTGCAGGCGCAGGAAGGCCTGGTCGGACTTGATCTGCGGATAGGCTTCCACCTGGATCATCAGGCCGCGCATGGCGGTCGTCAGGCCCTGGTTGGCATCGGCCATCTGCCGCGGATCGCCTTTCTGGACCGCATCCACAAGCCCGGCACGCGCGCGCGCCACCTGCGTGAACACTTCCAGCTCCTGCTTGGCCTGCCCCCGCACGACCTCCACCAGGTTGGGCACCAGGTCCGCCCGTCGCTGCAGCTGGACCTCAATCTGCTGCTTGGCGGCGCTGGCCTTTTCATCATGACTCTGGATGGTGTTGTATCCGCACGCAGTCAGCACCAGCGGCAACAGCACACTCAATCGGCGAGCACGCATGACAGAACCTCGGAAGAAAGAGACGGGGTAGGAGATGAATGGCGCAGGCGCACGGCGCGGGACGCGCGGTCGCTGCACACCGGGTGATCGAAACGTTCTATTCAGTGGCACGGGTCGAACCCTCCACGTAGGCGTCAAGGAACTGCACCAGCGACTCGGCGCAGCCGAGATAAGACTCCATCAGGGCCAGCCCCTGATCGAGCGCGAGCTTCGCGCTGCCGCGACGGTGACGCAGCACCTGCCGCAGCACCTCAGTGTCGAGTGCCGCGCGCTCGGTCACCCGGGCGCACACCGCGTCGGAATCCGTCGGCGGCTGCTCGCCCAGCATGCGGAGCAGTGCGCGAAGCAGCACGAGCATCGTGCTGGCACTCTCCTCCATCAGCACGAGCAGCGCCTGCGAGTCCGCGGCGGCGCCGAGCACCGCGTGCCGAAGCCGGAGGAGCGTGCTCATGGATTCGTGTTCCAGCTGCAAGCGGAGGTCGGATAGCTGCACCCGCACCCCATCCAGCGGCAGGGCGCCGTGTAGCACCCGGTGATGCGTCAGGATATCGGAGTACTCGATGGGGAAGATGTCGGCACTGCCGGCCCACTCCCTCCTGGAGAGCGTGAGGGGCGGCGGGTTGCCGGCGTCGCGCCACGCGCGGGCCACCGGCGACTCCTTGCGCAGGTGGTCCATCGTGACCTGCTCGACCACGACAATCACGTTGAGATCCGAGCGGCGCGTGATGTGCTCCCCCCGCGCGGCCGAGCCGTAGAGGGCCACGCACGCGAGATCGGCAGCATAGATCGCCTTGAGCTGCGCGACGAGATCGTCTTGTGTCATTTTTGCCATGTCACCAACTCCCGCTCGAGCCGCCGCCACTGAATCCGCCGCCACCGCCAAATCCACCAAAGCCTCCGCCTCCGCCTCCGCCGAAGCCGCCCCCACCGCCCCACCCGCCGCGCCCCCGTCCACCGCCGGACATGGCGTTGGCGATGAGCAGGGCGTTGAGGCAGCCGCTGCCGCCCCCGCCCGCAAAGCGCCCGCGCTTGGAGGCATTCGCCATCGCACTAAATACGAACAACAACACCACGAACAGCAGCAGCAGGGCCTGGGGCGGCACGCCGCCTTGGCCACGCAGCGAGCGCTCACGCGAAACCGCGGGCACCAGCGCGGTGTCCAGCGTGAAGCCGAACTCGCGCTCGTACCGCTGTGCCACGCGCACCGCAATGAGTTCGAGTGCGGCGGAGTAGTCCTGCTGCTGAAAATAGGGGACCGCTTCCCGGCGGATGTCCCCGGCCGTTGCGTCGGTGATGAAGCCTTCCGCGCCCTGTCCCGTCATGATCGAGATCTTGCCGCGGCCGTCGGCGCTCGTCTCCTTCGGTACCACCAGCACCACCACGCCGGCATTCCGTGCGCGGTCGCCGATGTCGGCGTTGGTGCCAACCTTCCAGTCGCGACCCAGGAGGAGGGCGATGTCACCGACGTCGCGATCGCCGATGTCGCGCATCGTCACCACGACGATCTCGCCCCCCGACTTCGCCTTGACGTCGAAGATGACGCGGTTGATGCGCGCCACGGCATCGGGCGACAGGACATTCGCCGCGTCGACCACCATGTCGGCCTGCGACGCGCTGAAGCCGCGCGGCGGCGGCGGCAGCTGTGGATCCTGGGCGCCGAACCAGAGCGAGATGGCGAGAGCGAGTGAAGCCCACACGTGCGTGACAAACCTCCGAAGGTCGATGGCGGACACCGGCTGGGCGTGCCCGGAGTACCGCGGTCGAGAAGGTTAGCCCTACGTAGGGCGCACGGGTAGGGATTCAGTGGCAGACGATTCTCGCAGGTTGCGTCCACTGGACATCGAGCGCGCACCGGCGCGGTGCCGATCAAGAATCCGGCGCGGTGGAAATCACCGAGAACCGGGAACTTCGCCTGCGCGTACGGGTGGCGCGCGACTATTTTACCGGGAGGCCGTGACCTCGCGCCGCCCGGCGCCCTTCCTTCCCGCCCGCCTATCCGACGAGATCCATGACGCGCGCCACACGCACCCGCTCACTGCTCGCCGTACTCGTTCTCACCGCCGCATGCGGCCAGTCCGAATCCAAGGCCGCTGGAGACTCGTCGTCAGCTGCAGCGGCGATGAACGCGGATTCCGCCACGGACGCACGCACGCCGGGGGAACGCGACGCGCGCGTCGTGCGCGCCGACCTGGACCGCATCAAGGGACCGGTGGACGCCTCGACGTGGGTGCTCGTCGTGAGCGACTTCCAGTGTCCGTATTGCGCGCAGTGGGAAAAGGAGACGGCCGCGCAGGTGGACAAGGAGTTCGTTGCCACGGGTCAGGTCCGCCTCGCCTTCGTCCACTTCCCGCTCCAGCAGCATGCCAACTCCCTTCCCGCCGCCGAGGCATCCATGTGCGCCGGCGCGCAGGGACAGTTCTGGAGCATGCATGATCGCATCTTCGCCACGCAGGAGCAGTGGAGCGCCAAGAGCCCGGTGGAGCCGTTCTTCGAGTCCCTCGCGCAAGGCGTGGGCATGGACGTCGCGCTCTACACGCAGTGCATGGCGGACGACATCATGCTGCCCATGATCAAGGCCGATTACGAGCGTGCCACCGCCTCGGGCGCGCAGTCCACGCCCACCTTTCTCATCGGCAACATGACCTTCCCCGGTGCGCAGAAGATCGAGGTCTTCCGCATGGCCATCGCGCAGGCGAAGGCAGGGGGCGTGCAGTAGCCACGTGAACGCGCTGCTGCGACTCGCCTACTCGACCGCAGGGCGGCTCGCCTCCGCCGCGGCCAGCCTGATTCCAGCCGGCGAGGGAAAGCTCTCGCGATCCATCGCCGCGCGGCGGGGCGTGACCGAACGGTTCGAGGCATGGGGCCGCTCGGGGCGCGACCGAACCCGCGAGTTGGTGTGGCTGCACGCGCCGTCGGTGGGTGAAGGGCTGCAGGCGCGGCCGGTACTGGAGCTGCTGCGCGCCGCGCGGCCCGACGTGCAGCTGGCGTTCACCTTCTTCAGCCCCAGTGCGGAGTCGTTTGCCCGCGGGCTGGACGTGGACTTCACCGACTACCTCCCCTTCG
>JBDSVW010000034.1:0-6210 GCA_039927015.1 Gemmatimonadaceae bacterium
CGGCGGGGTTGATGTCGGCGAGGCGATTCTGCGGATTCGCGCGGCCACCCAGGTCCGCCAGCTGCGCCGAGCCGTTGTCGATGATCACGCCATCGACGATGTAGAGCGGGTCAGAGCCCGAGATGAAGGAGTTGGTGCCGCGCAGGCGCACCGACACGCCACCGCCCCCCGGGCCGCCCGAGTTCTGCGTGATCTGCGCACCAGCCACCTTGCCCTGCAGCGCCTGGTCCAGCGTGACCGCCACCGAGCGCGAGATGAGCGTGGAGTCCACGGAGGCCACACTCGTGCCGATCTTGCGCCGCTCGGTGGGTGCGGCCGATCCGGTCACGATCACTTCGGAGAGATTCATCGCGCTGACCTGCATCGCGACGTCCAGCGTCACCGTGGCGCCAGCCTGCACCGTCACCGCGCGCGTCGCCGGCTGATAGCCCAGGCGCCGCACGGTGATGCTGCGCGCGCCCGTTGGCACCGCGGTGAGAGCGAAATCACCATTGGCATCGGTCACCACCCCGATGCGGGTGTCGGTCACAATCACCTGGACGTCGCCCAAGCCGCGTCCGGAAGCGGCATCGGTAATGCGGCCGCGTACCGAACCGGTGGTGCCCTGCGCCACGCCGGGCAGCCAGGGAGTACACAGAAGGAGCGCGGCGAGCACACCGCGCCGCAGACACGTGAGGGACATGCGGACGACTCCGGGTATGCGGGGTTCCAGCTGACGCGCGGGAACGAACGGAATGGACGAGCAGATACGAAACGGACGAACGGTGGGAATTGTTACGCGACGTCGGCGACGAGAATGAGCGAGGCCGGCGCCCCTGTTACCGGATGCACCGGCTCGCGCAGCATTCGCAGCCGAAGGCCACTGTCGATCAGGAGCGCGACCCAACTTTCGAGCGTCCGAAAATACCACGGTGCAGGATCAGTGAACGCGTCGCTGAACCCGCTCCATGAGCCCGGCCGCCAGCCGTCTTCATAGGGGAAATCGCCGCGTGCGGACACCGGGTGCAAAGACTGCACAATGAAATGCCCGCCGGAAGCAAGCAGGGACGGGACGTACCCGACGAGTGCATCAACCGCGTCCTTCCCGATGAGGGAAAAGTTCGCGACAACCACGTCGGCACGTGCGTCCAGCACGCCACGCGCGATCTCCTCGTACGACGCGACGCGATAGTCGCCGACGCCTCCGCTCTCGGTGCGAGCCGTCTCGACCAGCGCCGGTACGACGTCCACGCCAATGATGTCCACGCCGCGCGAGGCCAGCGCGCGCGACAGCCATCCCTCCCCGCATCCAAGGTCGATGGCGCTGCGCGGGTTGAGGGCCATGGCTGTTTCCAGCACCGCCCGGTCGGTCACCAGCCGGCGGCTCTCGATCTGCTGTTCACGAATGGCGGTCGACCACGGCGCGGCATTCCGCTGCCAGGAGTCGATGACCTTCGCGTCGCTAAGGGGGTCGATCATGTCGGCCAGTACGAAGCATGGGGCCTGAGTGTTGCGCAAGCGGCCGCCCGCTTTGGCCGCGCAGCCGGCCGGGCCGACGAGCGCCCTAGTCCTCGGCAACCGCCTGCTCGTGCTCGCTTCCCGGTTGTAGGGCGCCGTGGTTGGATCCCGGGTGGGTCGCACCCCCGGACGCAGATTGTCCCCGGGAATCGTTAGGCAGGCCGTTGACCAGCCTGCCACTGCCGGGAAATCTTCGGCTTGTGGTGGCGAATGTAGCCTCTGCGGCTGATATTATGCCGCCCTCCCTGAATTTCTGGGCCGCCTCCGTCGCGCGCGCCCTCCCCCCCAGCGGGCCCATGGCCACTCACGAGCTCTCGGGCAACATCGGCAAGTACCAGATCCTCAACCTCGTGGGCGAAGGGGCGATGGGGACTGTGTACCGTGCCCGAGACCCGGTGCTCAACCGCAACGTCGCGGTGAAGGTCATGAGCGACGCGATCGCGCGCGACGGGGAACTGCGCGATCGATTCATGCGCGAAGCGCAGGCCGCCGGCTCGCTACAGCACCCCAACGTCGTCACCATCTACGACTTCGGCGAGTTCGAGGGCCATCTCTTCATCGCCATGGAATACGTGGAGGGGGTGGACCTCGAACAGATCATCGCCGAGAAGCGCCTCATCTCGCTCGACGAACGCCTGGGGATCATCGTGGACGTGCTCGTGGGACTCTCGTACGCGCACAAGCACGGCGTGGTGCATCGCGACATCAAGCCGGCCAACATCCGCGTGAATGAAGAGGGGCGTGCCAAGATCATGGACTTCGGCATCGCCCATCTCGACAACGCGAAGATGACGCGCACGGGCGTGATGATGGGCACGCCCAACTACATGGCACCAGAACAGGTCACGGGCGATCGCATCACCGCCGCCACCGACATCTTCTCCGTGGGTGCGGTGCTCTACGAGATGCTCACCGGGGGCAAGGCCTTCGCCGGCGAGTCGTTGCACAGCGTGCTGTTCAAGGTCGTGTCCGAAGAACCGCGCCCCCTGGAGGTGGTAGCCCCTGCGCTGCCCGCGCTGCTCACCGACGTGCTGCGCCGTGCGCTCGCGAAGAACCCGGCCGATCGATACCAGGAGGCGATCGCGATGGCGAGCGACCTCAATGGAGTGCGCGCACTCGCGGCCAATACTCCGTCGAAATCGGCCACTCTCTCCCTCTCGACGACCCTGTCGCGGAAAGCAGCACCCGTCGTGGCGACACCAGGTGCCGCAGCGCCGGCGGTGCCGACTGCTGTCGCCGCGGCACCCGTCGCCCCGGCCTCCAGCCGCCCGCGTACGCAAACGGTGCTCGCCGTCGCGATTCCCGCGATTGCCGTCGTCGCCGTCCTGGCCTGGTCCGCGATGCGCCCCGCTTCGCCGCCGGCCACAACGGACAGCTCGGGGGCGAACGCACCTGCGATTGTCGCGACCGCGGACACCGCCGTGCCGGCGTCAGGCACACTGGGGAATGGAACGGTCGATTCACTGTCGCCCTCTGCAGTCGCGCCTTCGTCCGCCGGCGCGGCGGTGGCGGCGGCGGCGTCAGCGGAACGGGATGCATCCGCAAGAGAGGCGTCGGCGCGGGAGGCCGAACTCGTGCGCACGGTGCGTTCGACAGCCGTCGCACAGCGGGCCCGCGCCAGCCAGCGCGGTGCGCCGGAGGCGCAACTCTCGCGGGGTGACACGCAGATCCGGCGAGCCGATGTGCTGGCCGGCCAAGGTCGGCACGCCGAGGCGGTGCAGCAGATCAACGGCGCCGTCGCCATCTGGAACGAAGCCGAACGAAATGCGGTGCGCGCACGTGCCGCTGCAGCGGCCGCCGAGAGCACGCGACTCGCGGCAGCCGCCCCCACCGCACCCGTCGCCCCGGTGCCGCTCGCCGCGACGCAGCAACCGGCGCGCCGTGAGTCGACACCTCCACCCGTCGTCGCCACGCCTCCCGAGCGCGTCGCCGAAGCTTCGGCCAACGCCGCCGCCTCGGCCGCCGTCAGCGCCGCCGCCACCGAGGCGCAGCTCACGCAGCTCATCGCCGACTACGCGCGCGCCATCGAATCGCGCGATGTGGCGCGTATCCGCGACGTCTACCCCGCCATCACAAGCGAACAGTCACAGCGCTTCGAGCAGTTCTTCCGCGCAGTCCGTTCGGTGCGCGCCGTGCTGGCTGGCGCTCGTCCCGACATCACCGGCACGACGGCCACCAGCCGCGTCACCGGCACCTATGAGTTTGTCGAGCAGTCGGGATCGACCAAGCTGCAGACCGTCGTGTTCAACGTCAGCTTCCGGCGGGATGGCACGCGGTGGCGTATCGCTGGGGTGCGTTAGGCACCTGCTCTCGCACGCCCGCTGACGCCGGCGCGCTTCGAGACTCAGTACGCATACTCGAAGCCCAGCGTGTACGTGATGCGCGACCGCAGGCCGCCCTCATTGAGCGGGAAGAGCGCGTTGGTCACGAGCGTTGTGCGGCTGGCGGGACGGAACTTGAGTCCGAATGACCCGTTGATGATGTCGTCGCGGATGTCGGGGATGGACGTGGGATGCAGCTCCCGCCGGTAGGGGGACTCGAGTGTCACCGGCTTGGGCAGCAGCAACCGGCTCGAACCCACCTGGAACTCGCTCACCACATCTGCCGCGAGCGTGACCCGCTTGCCCAGCACCTGGTCGAAGCCGGCTATGGCGAGCACGTAGTCGTTCTGCTCCCGATCGGCCGTATGCGAGTAGCCGGCGTTCACGTGCGGCGAGAACTGCCCGAAGGATGACGACAGCACCGCGAGGAACCGCGTGCTCCCCTTCCCGGCGCCCAGCAGGTCGTTCTTGTCACCTGTCGGAAAGCGCTGGTCCAGCAGGAACGCGATGCCCGTGGTGGCTGTCTGGTGCACGTTCACCTTCACGCGCGCCGCCACGTCGCCGATGCCGAACGCCGAGCCCGAGGTGCTGCGCGTGGCGTTCAATACCGGGTAATCCGTGGTGCCCGCAAAGAAATGTGCGGCCGAGGTGCTCCCGAATGGGATGATCTGCGCGCTGCTCGTGCCGTTGAAGGAGGTATTGAGCAGCGGTATCACGATGCCGGCGTCCACGCGATTGCCGATGCCGTACGTCAGCACAAACGAAGTGACGTTGACGTGGATGTCGAGGTTGAGATCGAAGTCCATGCTCTCGTTCTCGAGCAGCGGCACACCGTACTTCTTGCAGTCGTTGCCCTGCTGCTCGCTGCAGCCCGGAAAGTCCACGTTCTCGTGCGTGAACGTGAGGCGCAGGGCAGAGAGCGGCATGCCCCGCAGCGACGTGAAGCCGAACGAGCTGCGCGCGATGCCCGCGAACACGCGTCCCTTGCCCAGCGTCTGCGACCGCTCCGCGAAGATCGGTCCCGCCGACGTCGAGGTCGCGACGGGAATACCGCCCTCAAAACTGAAGGTTTCGCCGCTCGTCGTCGCGCCGATGGGCACCGCTGCCACGCGCGAGGCCAGCGAGCGGGTGATGAAGTTGATGACCGAGCCGTTCTCCGCGTTGGCGGACGGCACGAAGTGGCGCCCGTGTGCCTGCAAGCTGGCCGGGTTGGACGACGTCGCCGAGCCGGCGAGAAAGAGGGGGTCCTGTCCCGGTCCAAATACGAAGAGCTGGGAGAGGCGATCCCTGAGTCGCTGCGCCTGCACCACCGAAGGGGCGAGAAGCAGGAGAATCCCGAGGCATCGGGCAATCTGATTCATGCGGGTGCGGTTTGAGGACTGCGAGAATATCACCCGGACTCAACCTTTCGCCATGCCGGCCACCCGCCGAATGCGGGGCGGGCTCTGGCATTCGGCGCGTGTTGATTGCACACTAAATGCCGGAAGACGGCAGGAGACGGAGGGCAGGGCGTGGATACCAGGGAGACCTTGCAGGGGCTGGTGGCCGACCGCTACGAGATCGTCCGGGAACTTGGACACGGTGGAGCAGCCGTCGTGTACCTCGCCCTCGATCTCCGCCTCGGCGCGCACGTCGCCCTCAAGATCCTGCACCGGGAGTTCTCCGGCTCCCAGTTCGCCAGTCGCTTTGCGCAGGAGATCCGCCTCATGGCGGATTTCCACCACGCGCACATCCTACCGGTGCTCGACTCCGGAGAGTGGATTGGTCGCCCCTTCTACGTGATGTCGTACGTGGAGGGCGAGACCCTGGAGGCGCGCCTCGCGCGCGAGCGGCGCCTGCCGCTGGACGACGTGCTCGAACTCGCCCGCGGCATCACCTCCGCCCTGGCGTACGCGCACGCCCACAGCGTGGTGCATCGCGACGTGAAGCCGAGCAACATCCTGCTGTCGGAGGGTCATGCGTACCTCTCCGACTTCGGCATCGCCAAGGCGTTGAAACCACTGCCCGGCCAGCACCGCACCACCACCGGCACCGTGGTGGGGACTCGCGCGTACATGAGCCCGGAGCAAGGCTCGCACGATGCCGAGCTTGACGGCAGAAGCGACCTGTACAGTCTCGGCTGCGTGTTGTTCGAGGCGCTGGCGGGTCAGCATCCGTTCCACAGTGCGGACGAGTCCCGCATGTGGGCCATGCGCTTCACCAATGCCCCCGACTCGCTGCGACGGCATCGCGAGAGCGTGCCTGCGCGCGTGGACGCAGCCATCATGCGGGCGTTGGCGCGCGATCCGGCGGACCGCTGGCAGTCGGCGAGGGAGTTCGCAGAGGCGTTGGGGGTTCTGACGCTGACGTCCGAGGTCGGCATCGTGCGAGCCTTGCTCCGGGCTCATGTACG
>JBDSVW010000035.1:0-2788 GCA_039927015.1 Gemmatimonadaceae bacterium
GAGGGTGCCCCGCTATCAGCCACGACCGCGGCTCGGCCGACGGTCGAAAAATTGAGGCCGCAGCACAGCAGCGACGGCACGGAGCCGAGACGCGCGCGAAATCCCGATTCGGCACTCGCCCTTCCGGACGGCTCAAACCGCCGGGGCGACGGTTCGGGGATGACCGACGAACAGATCGAGACCGAGTCCGTGGCGCCGACACAACCGCATGACCGACCTCCTCCGCACCCGGCTCGGCAGGAACTCGGCAATGTCGATTCCATAGCACACGAGCTCGGCGTGGCAGGAATGTCGTGTGTCTTCGGCCGTACACCGGCATAGCGACTCACGGCCGCGTCAAACTCACGCCACCGTAGCCACGCCCCGCTGGCAGAGCCACTGCCGCCTGATGCGAGTTAGTCGAGTCGCCCCACGCGGTCGCCCCTCGCCGTCGCGCCCTCACGCGGTCTGGCGGACAATCCGCTCGGATTCGACGGCGATCGGATCGCCTATCTCTCCCCAGAACTCCGGATGAGCGGCTATGATCGCGCGCGCGCCGGGCCGTTTGTGGAGGAGGGCGTGCGTCGGCTGCAAGCCCTCCCGCAGGTGGAGGCGGTCGGGCTCACGAGCCGCCCTCCGCTCTCGCTCATCAACAACGGTTTCTCCTTCTACATCACGGGACAGGAGACGCGCGACAACCGTCCCCTGGCGATCGACTGCGCGTACGTGGATGAGCGCTACTTCGACGCCCACCAGCTTCGCCTGCTGGCCGGTCGTGGCATCGGGCCCGCCGACCGCGACGAGCGCCGTCGTGATCTCGCGCGCCATGGCGCACCGCTATTGGCCGGGCGCGCGGGAAAACGCCGTGAGCCGCGAGCTCCGCCTGAGCGAGGACGGCGAGCCGTACCACGTCGTCGGCGTCGCGGACGACTACAAGGTCGACACCCCGGGTGAGGTGCCCAAGGCGTACCTGCATCTCCCGCTCAGCCGAGAGGAGACGTACGTCAACTATGTGGTGTGCACGTTCGTGGCCGCCCTCGGGCTGGTGCCCGCGTTGCAGCGCGAGATCCTGGTGCTCGACCCCGAACTGGTGCTGCTCGACAAGGGGACGGTACGCGACCTCGCCGACATCAGGCTCTGCCCCGTGCGCGCGGAGGCGTGGCTCATCGGCGCGTTCGGTGTCCTGGCGCTGCTCGTTGCGGGGGTGGGGCTCGCAGCCGTCGGCGGTGTGATCGGGGCTGGGCTCGCCGCTGCAGCGCGGGTGATGTCGAGCGTGCTGTTTGTGGGGGCGTTTGATCTCGTGAGCTTCGCGGTGGCGTTCGGGGTGTTGGCGCTGGTGGCGAAGCTGGTGCCGGCGCGTCGGGCGGGGGGGGGTGGATGCGATGGTGGCGTTCCGGGGGAGCTGAGGGTCGTCGCGACAGACGCGTCGCGGCACGAGGGGGAGGTGTGGTTCCACCTGGCGGAGTGGGACCACGAGCATCGAAGGATCGGCTGGCTCAGAAAGCCGGCTTCACGGTACTTGCGTAATTAGCTCATTAGCTTATTATCTAAGTGAAGCGGCCGAACTATTCCGAAGCGACCCCTTACATGACCATCGCGGTGCCCACTCCCAATGCCGTCTTTCGCGCCCTCGCGGACCCTACCCGGAGAGAGATCCTCGCGCTTCTCCGGCAGGGCCCGATGACTTCTGGCGACATCGCCAATCGCTTTCCCGTTGCCTGGGCGACCGTCTCCCGGCATCTCGGCATCCTGCGCGACGCCGAGCTCGTGCTCTCCACGCGCGACGGCAACACCATCTCGTACGAGCTCAACACCACCGTCTTCCAGGAATTCGTCGACGGCCTTCTTGGATGGCTCAAACCCGGAGATAGCGATGCGTAGACTTCCCGAGTTTCTCGTCGTCGTCGTGTGTGTGCTGTCGGCCGCGGCCTATCCCTCCCTTCCCCCACTGGTCGTGGCCGACGTCTCGTGGCTCCTTCCGGTGAGCGCACCGGCGCGAGAGGGATCACGGCTCTTCATTGCCGCGCTGCTTCCGCTCGTGCTCGTGCTGCTGCTTGCGGCGTTCCGCTGGGCCACGTCGCTCAACGGTCAGGCAGCGATGACGCGCACGCTTCCGTCGTGGATCGGCACCCCAAGTGGCCACGCACCGGAGTACGAGAAGTTCCCTGCCGCCCTGGAACTCATCGTCCTCTGCGTCATTGCCCTCGTGGCCAGCATTCACTTCGGCTTCCTCGCATCGGCGCTGGGCTGGCGCGGACCCATCTCGATGGTGGTTGGCCTGGTCTTCGGTGGCGCGCTCGTGGCGATGGGCAACGTCATGCCCAGGCTTCGCCCCAATCCCATTGCGGGACTTCGGTCGGCCGCCATGCTGCGTGACCCGATCGCGTGGCGGGCGGCGCACGCGAACTTTGGTCGCCTGTGGGTATTGGGCGGCGCGCTGGTCGTCGTGGTCGCGCTCGTGGCGGCGCGATACGCGCTGATCGCGTTCCTTGCGGTGGTGCTGCTGTCGGTGATTGTGGCGCCGCTCTTCACGCGTCGCGCGCTGCACGCGCAACGCGTCGATGCGAAAGAGTGACGGAGTGAGCCCACGGCGACGCCGCAGACCCATGCCTATTCGCCGCTCGCCGGGTTCCTGACGTCCATCACCGACGTGTTCGGGAAGCGGATCGGGTTCACCTACGACAACGATGCGCGCATGACGCGCATGACGCGCATGGTCCGGGGGCAGTTGACGCCGGACAGTGTGGTGGAGACCCGCAGCTACGATCTCCTGAGCCGGCTCGTGCGTCGCCAAGAGACAATGGGCGCC
>JBDSVW010000036.1:0-19679 GCA_039927015.1 Gemmatimonadaceae bacterium
ACAATCGCCATCGCGGCGGTCGTCAGCATCGTGGCGCTGCTGCTGGCCTACGTCGTGCTGCCCACGGCGCGCCGCTGGCAGGCCCGGGAAGCGCTGATCGACGCCACGCGACAGCAGGTGGCGCAGCTCCGGTCGTTAGGCACGTACGGCGCGCGGCTCGTGAACGACGCGCGCGTGCAGGAGGCGGCGGCGGACTCGCTGCCGGTGCGCCTGCTGCGGGGGCGCTCGCCGGCGCTGGTGGCCTCGTCGCTGCAATCGCTGCTGCAGGACTACGCGTCGGCGAGCCGTGTGAGCGTCACGCGCATGGATGTCGCCAGCGCCGGGGACTCGGCGGCTGTCGAGGGCGGTGGCATGCCGGCCAGCATCTCGGCGGTGACGGACATCTATGGACTGGTGTCGTTCCTCGCCCGCGTTGAGCAGGGGCCCCGGATGCTTGAGATCGCGGAACTCGCGGTGTCGGAGAACTCGGCGCTGCGCGGCCAGTTGCTGCAGATGTCGATCGTGGTGCGCGCCCCCTTCCTGCTCACGCCATGAGGGGGAGCATGCCGCGACCGCGTGTCCTGCTCTCGGTACTGACCCTGCTGTTCGTCTCGGCGGGCGCGATGTGGCTCGTGCTGCCACCGCGACTCGGCGGCGGCATCGAGCCGCCACCGGCGACTCGTGGATTCGAGCCTCCCGCGCGTGCCGACGTGGACGCGACGCTGTCCGAGAACATCGTGCTGGCCAACATCTTCTCTGCGCGACGCGAGCCACCGACGGCTCGGTTCGTTCCGCCGGACGATGTGTCTTCGATGGCGGCGATGCCGGCCAATGAGGACTCGGGCGAGACTGGCGATCCACCGGGCGTCGACCTCTCGATGCCGGTGTTGTTCGGCACGGTGATCGGCGCCGGCGGCGCGCAGGCATTATTGCAGCTGGACGGGGCGCGTCCCGGCGCGCGCCTTTTTTCGGAAGGCGAGGGGGAGGGCGGCTATCGCGTACTCTCCATCGGACCCCGCGTGGTCGTGCTGGCGGGGCCGCGCGGACGTGTCACGTTGCGAATGGACCATGAGGACGGACGCCCATGAGGCGAGTCGTCGAGGAACGCTGATGAAGTACAAGGCACGAATGCTGGACTCTCGTGAACGCCTGGCGCGCCGCCACCACGCTCGACGGAGCGCCGGCGGCACACCGTTGCGGCTGGCGGTGTTGCTGGCCGTGGCGACGGTCGCAGTGGCGGGGGTCCCGCAGCGGCTGGCGGCGCAGGCAGCGCAAGGTGCGACGGCCCTACAGGGTGCCCGGCTCGACTTTCGGAACGCTCCCCTGGCCGACGTCATTCGCTCGCTGGCCGCGACGATGGGCCTCACGATCATGGTCGCCGACATCCCGTCCGACCGTCGTATTTCCTTCTCCACCGTCGATCCGGTGACGGCCGCGCAGCTGCCGTCCATTCTCGAGGGCATTCTGGAGACGAACGGGCTGGTGCTCGTGCAGCAGGGAAGCGTGGCGCAGGTGTATCCCGTGGACAAGGCGCCGCGCACCGGCCAGGTGCGGGTGGGCATGACCCTGCCCGACCCTCCGCCGCTGGGGCTCGTGACGCAACTGGTGCCGCTACAGAGCATCCGCGCCGAGGAAGGGGCGGCGGCGCTGCGGCAGGTCGCGGGGGCGGGGGCGAGCATCGAGGCGGTGCCGCGCACGAACGCCCTGCTCATCACCGACCGTGGTGTGAACGTTGCGCGCTACCTCGAACTGCTCCGCTACCTCGACGAGAAGCCGCAGGGCGAGTCGGGCCTGCGCACGTACGTGGTGAACCTGAAGTACGCCGACTCCGACGACCTGGCCGAGTCGCTGGGCCAGCTGTTCGGCGTGACGGTGGCGCGTAGCGGACGCCGGTCGCTCGATGACCTTTCGCTCTCGCGCTCGCTCGACGCCTTCCGGCAGCGGGAGACCGACGCCTTCCGGACGCGCCGCGAGACGCCCGTGATTCCCGCGACGACGCTCCCCGTTCCCGGGGACAGCGGCGCCGCCGCACGCGCGGCGGGACTGCTTTCGGGACAGACGACGGTGGTGCCGCACGCGCCCTCCAACTCCCTGCTCATCCGCACCGCCCCGCCGAACTTTCCGTTGCTGCAGGAAACCATCCAGGCGCTCGACTCGCGACCCGCACAGGTGCTGCTGGAGGTCACCGTGGCCGAAGTGACGTTAGGCACCGGGGATGAGTTCGGTGTGGACTGGCGCAGCGTGGGCGGCAGCTCCACCATCTCCTCCGGCAATCCCGAGGCCGCCGATTCGAGCTCGCTGCGTGACTTCGCGGTGCGCCTGGTGACGCTGCGCAACGCGAACGTGCGCGCCATCCTGCGGGCACTCTCCTCGCGTTCCCAGGTGCGCGTGCTGTCCACGCCGTCCATCCTGGCCACCAACAACCGCGAGTCCCGCATTCTGGTGGGGAGCCGCGTGCCCTTCATTGCCTCCACGCGACTCGGGAACGACGTGGCCATCGATCGCACCGTGCAGTTCGAGGACGTGGGCACGCAGCTCACCATCATTCCCACCATCAACTCCGATGACTACGTCAGCGTGCAGATTTTGCAGGAAGTGAGTTCGCTGACCAACCAGACGATTCAGGCAGCGCTCAACGCCCCGGTAATCTCCACGCGCGAAGCGACCACGCGCACCACGATCCGCGACGGACAGACCGTCGTGATCGCGGGCCTCATCGGTGACAGCCGCGAGACCATCGAGAGCGGCGTTCCCCTGCTGAAGGACATCCCACTCCTGGGCTTCCTCTTTCGGCGGCGGAGCGTGAGCCGCTCGCGCACGGAAGTCGCCATCTTCGTCACCCCGTACATCGTGCGCTCCGACGAGGACGCCGACGCGATCCGGGACGACGTGCAGCGCCGGATGAACCGGCAGCTGCCGGGGGCGCTGCCCGACACCATCCGCACCCTGCCACCCAAGCAGAAGCCGTGACGGGCGACGAACTGCGCGAGGCTGCGCAGGGGGCGCTCGCCGCCCGGCTCTCTCCCCGTTACCTGGAGGAGCATCTCGTGCTCCCGCTCCGGACGGACGAGCGAGGCGTACTGCTCGTGGCCGCCGGCCGGCCGCTCGATCCCACGGTGACGGACGAGCTGGCACGGCTCTTCGGTGCCGCCGTGCAGGTGGTGGAGGTCTCGCCTAACGATCTGCAGGCCGCATTGATGGGCGCTGGTCGCGAGGCGGGCGGCCCCGCTGGGCCCGCGGACAGCGGCGCCGTCGGCATGGAGGAAGGCGTCGGTGACCTGCGGGCGCGGGCCAACGACGCGCCGGTGGTACAGCTGGTGAACTCCATGCTTGGCGACGCCCTGCGCAGCCGCGCGAGCGACGTGCATGTGGAGAGCACGCGCGACGGGCTGCGCCTGCGGCTGCGCCTGGACGGCGTGCTGCGCGACGTGGCGACCTACGGCCGCGAGCTGCAAAGTGGCGTGATCTCCCGCATCAAGCTGCTGGCGGGCCTCGATATCGCGGAGCGCCGGTTGCCGCAGGACGGCCGGGCCCGGGTCAGGCTCGGGGAGCGGGAGGTGGACGTGCGCGTCTCGACGCTTCCCGCCCTGCACGGGGAGAGCGTGGTGCTGCGTGTGCTCGATCAGGGGGCGGGGGTGACCGGCGTGGAGGACTTCGGGGCGCTGGGCATGCATCCGCAGGTGGAGGCGCAACTCGCGACGCTCATCCAGCGTCCCTCCGGCCTCATTCTGGTGTCGGGCCCCACTGGCTCGGGCAAGACGACGACGCTCTATTCGGCGCTGGGGCGTCGCAACGCCCCCGGGGTGAAGATCATCACCGTGGAAGACCCGGTGGAATACCAGATCGCGGGCGTCACGCAGATCCCGGTCAACCGCAAGGCGGGACTCGGTTTCGCCAACGTGCTGCGCTCGATTCTGCGCCACGATCCCGACCTGGTGATGGTGGGTGAGATGCGCGACCGCGAGACCGCCGAGGTGGCGGTACAGGCCGCCCTCACCGGACACCTCGTCTTCTCGACGCTGCACACCAACGACGCGCCGAGCGGCATCACGCGCCTCATCGACATGGGCATCGAACCGTATCTGGTCGCGGCCACGGTGCAGGGCATTCTGGCGCAACGGCTCGTGCGCACGGTGTGCACGCACTGCGCCGAGACCGTCGCGTGGGACCATTCGGCGCTCGCGGGCCTGCGCGGTCGAGTGCGCGACAGCGCGATCACCGCCCGGCGGGGGCGCGGGTGCGTGGAGTGCGGACACACCGGTTATCGCGGACGCACGGGAATCTACGAACTCTACGTGCCTGACGAGGCGGATCGTCGCCACATCGCCACGGCCCGATCCATGGAGGGCATCCGTCGCAGCGGTGGTGCGTTCTGCGTCATGTCGCTGGCGGAGTCGGGTGAGTCGCTCGTGGCCGCCGGTGTCACCACCCTGGAAGAAGTGCGGCGTGTGGTCGCGCTGGACGATGTGGACGCCCAGGAGCGGAGTGCGCTTCCGACGGCCACGCGGGAGCACACCCCGTGACGGCCGCCTTCCGCTATCGCGCGGCCACCGCCTCCGGTGAAGTGGTGGAGGGAGTCGTGCAGGCCGACAGTGCGCGCGCGGCCTCGGATGAGCTGCGCCGGCAGACCCTGGTGCCGGTCGCCGTGGAGCTTGTGCGCGCCGGTAGCGCGTTAGGTGGCCCACGCTGGCGTCGTGGCGTGCGTCGCGATGCCGCCCTCGCCGCCGCCACCCGTACGATCGCGATCATCCTGTCGGGTGGCTCGACCCTCGACCGCGCACTCGCGTTCGCCGGCGCCCATGCCACCCATGCGGAGGTGGGGTCCGCCCTCGCCGCGGTGCGCGACGAGGTGCAGCAGGGCGGGACGCTCTCCTCCGCCATGCGCACCCGCAGCTCGGTATTTGGAGCACTTGCCCCGGCGGTGGTGCGCGCGGGAGAAGAGAGTGGGACGCTCGACGACGCGTTGTCGCGGCTGGCCGACCACTTCGATCGCGCCCGCGACCTGCGCGACAAGGTGCAAGCGGCGCTGCTCTACCCTGCCCTCATGGGCGTGGTGGCGGGCGTGGGGATCGTGGTGCTGCTCACCTTCGTCGTACCACGCTTCGTGAGCATCCTCGCCGAGGCCGGCGGCACGCTGCCGCTGTCCACGCGCACGCTCGTGGGCATGAGCGCCGTCGTGACGCACGGGTGGTGGCTGCTGTTGACGTTAGGCGGCGCCGCGTGGCTGTTCGGGCGGCGGCAGTTGCTGGATCCTGGCAACCGGCGGCAATGGCATCGCATGCGGCTGGGATGGCCGGTGTGGGGGCCCCTGGAGTGGGACGTGTCCACCGCCCGATTTGCCCGGGCGCTGGGCACGCTGCTGGAGAGTGGCGCGGGCGTGCTGACCAGCGTGCACATCGCGCGGGAGGCCGTCGCCAACGAGGCGTTGCGGGCGCGCCTCGAGGGCTCTGCCACGGCGATTCAGCGAGGGGAACGGGTGTCTGAAGCGCTGGGTACGGCGCTGCCGCCCCTTGCCACCCAGTTGCTGGCCGTGGGAGAAGAGAGCGGAACACTGGCTGCCATGGCGCTGCGCGTCGCGGACACCTACGACGTGCAGGTGGAGCGGTCGCTGCGCAGCATGGTGGCGCTGGTAGAACCGCTGCTCATCGTCGCCTTCGGCGGCGTGGTGGGCTTTGTGGCGCTGGCCATGTTGCAGGCGATCTACTCGATCAATGCGGGAGCACTATGAGAATGCGCACAGGATTCACCCTGCTCGAACTCATCGTCGTCATCATCGTGCTGGGCCTGTTGGCCGGACTCGTGGCGCCGCAGATTTTCGGGCGCGTGAGTGAGGCGCGCGTCACGACAGCCAAAACGCAGATGGAGTTGCTTGGCACCGCGCTGGACAACTATCGACTCGACAACGGCAGCTATCCCACCTCGGAGCAGGGGCTGAAGGCGCTGCGAGAGAAGCCGACGCGCGAACCCGTGCCCGCCAACTGGCGCGGTCCATACCTGCGCAAGGAAGTCCCGCAGGACCCGTGGGGCGTGGCATACGTGTTTCGCTCTCCCGGCACGCGCAACGCGAACGGATACGACCTCATGACGCTGGGCCGCGATGGAAAAGCGGGGGGTTCCGACGAGGACGCGGACGTGATTGGACAATAGCCTTGGCCGTCGATGCGCGGCGCGACCGGAGGGATTGTGCCGCGTGTGCCATCTCGCGTGTGACGTGTCGTTTTTCAGCGAGAATGTTCACCGAATTCGTCCGTGGGTGCTAACGTCGCCCGGGCGCGGATCGTCCACCCGCTGAGAGCGCCGCCCGTCGGTTCCACGTCGTCTTTCCACAGGGTAGCAACGGGAGTCGTATGAGCATCGCGTCGTCTGATTCGAGTACCTGCGCGTCGAGCGCACCTGAATCATCGGAGCGGGAGGAGGGGACCCCGGAACGCGCAGTCGTAGATGCGCGCCCGTCGCGGCGGCGATTCTTCGAGGTCGGCGTATCGCTCGCCGCGACGGTCGCGGCGGCGGGAAAGGCCGGGGCCCAACAGGCCAAGCCGCCCAAGAAGTCCGCCTCCCGGGACATGGTGAAGCGCCTGCTGGATCAGGGCACATCGCGTGAGTTCGACCCCTTCACGAAAGAACCGCTCAACACGCAGACCGGCTGGGACAGCACGCTCACGCGGCTCGTGCGGCGCGTGACGAACGGGGTCACCGAGGACGAGTTGAAGCTGGCGCGCAAGCTGGGCTTCACCGGCTATCTCAACTACCACCTCAACTACACGAAGATCGACGACGTGGCGACGCAGGGTTTCGTCGCGCAGAACTATCCGTACCTCACGCAGGCGGTGGAGCAGATCTACAACCTCGACCAGCGCCTGGTGCAAAACCAGCTCGCCGAGTCGTCGCTCTACCGTGCGGCCTTCTCCAAGCGCCAGCTGTACGAGCGCATGGTGGAGTTCTGGAGCGACCACTTCAACATCTCGTGGCCGCAGGTGCTCTACCTCAAACTGGTGGACGATCGCGAAGTGATTCGCCGGCATGCGCTGGGCAAGTTTTCCGACCTGCTGAAGGCCAGTGCGCATTCGGCGGCCATGCTGGAGTATCTGGACAACACCCGCAATCGCCGCACCACGCTCAACGAGAACTACGCTCGCGAGATCATGGAACTGCACACCATGGGCGCGGACGGTGGCTATACGCAAACCGACGTGCGAGAACTCGCGCGCGTGCTGACTGGGTGGACCATCGCCGGTCGTGGCAACTTCAACTTTGACCCGAACGGCCACGACTTCGGGGCGAAGACCGTGCTGGGTCGGACGTTCCCCGCCATGCCGACGTCGTCCGGTATCGCCGCCAAGACCGAGGGCGACCAGATGATCGACGTGCTGGTCGCGCACCCGAGCACCGCAAAATACGTCTCGAAGAAAATGCTGCGCTGGCTGCTGCAGTACGAGCCGACCGCCGCGCAGGTCACCGCCGTGGCCGCGGTCTATACCAAGACGTCGGGCGACATTCCCTCGATGGTGCGGGCGGTGCTTTCGCAGGGCAACTTCACCGCGGCGGCGCCCAAGTTCAAGCGTCCGTACACCTTCGTGCTCTCGTCGCTGCGGGCGCTCAAGCCGACGGTCACGCGGGTGGCCGCCGTGACGGGCACATACCTGACGCGCCTCGGACAGCCGATGTTCTACTGGGATTCCCCCGACGGCTATCCGGACAGCGCCGACTATTGGGCAGGCGGGGCGCTGCAGCGGTGGAACTTCGCCAGCTACATCACGACCACGTCGGGCGAGATCACGATGGACATCAGTCGCTTCATCGCAGTCAACACGCCGACTGGCGTGGCCGACGCCATCAACCGCGAACTCTTCGGGGGCGACATGCCGGCCCGGTTGCGCGGCCAGCTGCTCACCTACCTGCAGGTGCAACCCATGCCCAGCCAGACGCTCGTGCGCGAAGCCATCGCGCTGGCACTGAGTTCCTCGACTTTCCAATGGATCTGATCCGGGGCTCCGTTCCCCCCCACCGATCCGACACGATGCCACGGAGCGAATCATGAGCCCGAACGAACACGACGCCTGCGCGTGTGATGAATACAACGACCTGACGAGCCGCCGCGACTTCCTGGCGCAGTCGGGCGGCATGACCGGAGCCGCGATGTTCACGTGGGCGTACCCCGAATGGCTGCCCAAGGTGTCGTTCGCCGATTCGTTCGCGGCCGACCGGGACGTCATCGTCTCGGTGTTCCTGCGCGGCGGGGCGGACGGACTCTCGTTATGCGCGCCGTTCGGCGACCCGCTGTACTACACGGGCCGCCCCACGATCGCCATACCGCGGCCCGACAGCTCCTCGGCCAGCAAGGGTATCGCGCTTGACAACTTCTTCGCGATACCGCAGGCGATGCGCTTCCTGCAGCCGGCGTACCAGGCGGGCAACCTGCTGGTCGTGCACGGCGCAGGGCTCACCTACAGCACGCGCTCGCACTTCGACGCGCAGCACTTCATGGAGGTCGGCAAGGCAAACGATTCCAGCGTGAACACCGGCTGGCTCGGACGTCACCTCGCTACCACGTCGCCGCTCAAGAGCGGATCGTCGCTGCGCGGCATCGGGTTCGCCGATGGACTGGTGGATACGCTCAAGGGCGGCCCCCGCGTGTTGCCCATCACCGACCCGGCGAACTACGGGCTCGCCGGCAGCACGGCCACGCGCGATGCGCGCCTTGCCTGGCTGCAGAGCGACTACACGGGCTACCTCGAGCCGTCCAAAACGGCGGCGACGGACGCCATCAACACGATCAACCTCCTGCGCACGCTCAACATCGCCGGCTACCAGCCGGCCAATGGCGCGGTGTATCCCAACACCGGGCTCGCGCGCGGGCTGCGTTCCTCCGCGGCGCTCATCAAGGCAGACATCGGCGTCGAGGCGGTGCACCTCGACATCGGCGGCTGGGACACGCACACCGACCAGAATCCGCTCACCGGTGGCATGGCGAACCAGATGACGCAGCTCTCCGGCGCGTTAGGCGCGTTCTGGCAGGACTGCATCGCCAGCGGGCTGTCGCAGAACGTGACCGTGGTCGTGCTGTCCGAGTTCGGCCGCAACGTGCGCGAGAATGGCAGTCGGGGCACCGATCACGGGCGCGCGACCGCGATGTTCGCGATGGGCCGTGGCATTCGGGGCGGGCGCGTGCTCACCGACAACTGGAAGCCGCTCGCGCAGGAGAACCTGGCCGACAAGCAGGACCTGGCCGTGTCGATCGACTACCGCGACATCCTGGGCGAGATCGTGCAGAACCGCCTTGGCAACACGAACCTCTCCACCGTCTTTCCTGGCTACGTGCCGGCGTTCCGCGGCGTGACGAAGTAGGACGTCAGGGTACGACTTCCACTTCTCCGGTCATGCCGTTGTGGAGAGTGCAGTCGTAGCGGAAGAAGCCCGCCACGGGGAAGAGACGCGACACCGTGGCGGACGAAGTGATGGGGATGTCGCTCGGCGCGCCCGTCACGCGGTCGAAGATCACGTTGTGGGCGAGCGAGGGAAACTCGTAGCGCACCGTGCCGCCCACCTTGAGCGTCACCTTGAAGGGGGTGAAGGTGAGCCCCGGCATGCTGACCGTTGCCTGCGTGGGCGCGGCGGCGACGGTGACGCGCGCCGTGGCGCTCTTCGACCCGATGGTCGCCGTGATGTCGGCACTGCCCGCCGCGGTGGCCGTCACAAGCCCTGAGGACGTCACGGTGGCGACCACCGCGTTGGAGCTGCGCCACGTGGCCGCGGGCGCTCCCGCTACCACGTCGCCCTTGGCGTCGCGCGCCGTGGCCGCGAGTTGATCGCTCTTGCCCACGAACAGGCCGAGGCTGGGCGCATTGAGAGTCACGGCGGCGATGCCATCGCCGCCGCCAGTGGGACCTTCACCGCCCCCTCCGCAGGCGACGAGAAAGGCCGCCAGCGTCAACGTCGCGAATCTGCGCATGTCCCACTCCTGTCGACTCAAGTTTCCTGCTCACGGGCCCGCTGCGCCGTGACGGTCTGCACCGCCTTGCACGCCGGCCCATGCTCCGCGCAGTACCATCCGTGATGGTCGAAGAACACCTGGTGCACGCCCTGCTCCCTCTCATAACGAACGGTGTACATCGCGGTAACACGCGTCCGGGGCCCGGCGACCGCCTTGGCGTCCAGCTGCTCCACGTACACGCGGGCGGGCCAGAGGTCGAACTGGGAGTCGGGATTTCGGGGGTGCGGCATCGGGAGCGAAAGCGTGGCGGCTGGAGCCGCGCGGAGGGCGGTGGGGAAAGATAGCCGCTGTTATACCCGCAGGTGCTCACCGCGCTGCAGCCGCGGGCGTTCCTTTTTCGCGTCGGACGATGCAGCGCACGAGTGCCTCCGACGCGGTGATGGCGACTCTACCAGATCCGCTCCACACCAAACGCGTCGAAGACCGCCTCGTTCGATACCAACGCCATCTTCTCCTCGCGGGCCTGCGCCACCAACATCCGGTCGAAGGGATCGCGGTGCTCCCCTGGAAGCGCACCTGCAACCTGCGCATGTGCAAGCGTGATCGGCAATTCAGAAAATCCTTGCTGACGGACCTCGCGGGCAAAGTCGACGGCCAACGGACCCGCCCCTGGCAGCTTGCCAATGCGGTGCTTCGTCGACACCTCCCACGCCGATGCGGCACTGACGAAGATCTGATTCTCTTCGTCCGTCACCGTGAGGCGAGCACGCTTGGATAACTGCTTGTCGCCAGCGAGCCACCACAGGAGCGCGTGCGTGTCGAGTAAAACGCGCACCTCGCTATTGCTCCCACGCGGCGAGTTCGGACTGCGGAAGCGGGTCGAAGAACGCCGACGTAACGTGCACCTTCCCCGACAAGGCACCGAACTGGCGCTTCGGAGCGGGGCTGCTCGCTGGAACCAGCCGCACGGCCGCCTCAGTACCGCGCATGATCACGACGTCGATGCCGGCCTCAACCTCAGCGATAAGCTGCGACAGAGTGGTCTTCGCTTTGTGGACGGTGACGGTCTTCATAAAGGAGACTAAGTGAGCGAGGTGACTTCTGTTAGCTAACAGTATTAGCTAGGCAGCTTCTCCGCAAGACTCTGCGGGTAAGGCGGACTCGAATTGGGCTGTTGCGCACCTCGCGAACCACGGTGAGCTTCATGGGGCAGGTGCCCTTCCCGACCGCTTCGCGTCCCGCCGCCCGGCGGATGGTCCGGTCGACAGGACAGGCTCGTCCGGACTTGGCAGTGCGCATTCTGGTGGAAGCGTGCGTGGATTCGGTGCAGGGCGCGATCGCGGCCGAGCGGGCCGGTGCGGGCCGGCTGGAATTGTGCGCCAACCTTGTGGAGGGGGGCACCACGCCCAGCGGCGGCATGATGCGCGCGGTGCTGCGCTGCGTGGGCATCCCCGTGTACGTCATGGTGCGCCCGCGGGGCGGCGACTTCCTGTACGACGCCGCGGACATCGAGGTGATGCTGCGCGATATCGAGTTTGCCAAGAGCTGCGAGGTGCAGGGCATCGTGAGCGGGGCGCTCAACCCGAATGGCACGATTGACGAGGACGGCACGAGCGCGTTGCTCGAAGCGGCGCATCCCCTGCCCTTCACCTTCCACAAGGCCATCGACGTCACCAGGGATCCCGCCGAGGCGATCGACGCATTGCAGGCGTTAGGCGCGCAGCGCGTGCTGACGTCTGGGGGCGCGGCCACGGCCGTGGAGGGCGCGGAGATGATCGCCCGCCTCGTGCGGCGGGCGGGTGACCGCATCGTCGTGATGGCAGGGGGCGGCGTGCGGCATACCAATGTTGATGCGCTCGTGCAGGCGACGCGGGTACACGAGGTCCATTTGCGGCCGGCGGAGCGGGTCGAGAGCCGGATGAGGCACCGGAGCCCGCATGTCCTGCCGGGACAGCCATTCGTTCCCGAACCCTACGCGTGGACGGGCACC
Organism: Gemmatimonadaceae bacterium; assembly: GCA_039927015.1. Taxonomy (GTDB): domain Bacteria; phylum Gemmatimonadota; class Gemmatimonadetes; order Gemmatimonadales; family Gemmatimonadaceae; genus SCN-70-22. The sequence continues at coordinate 11,901 of JBDSVW010000036.1, forward strand.
GATGCGGAGGAGCTCGGGGCGGTGGTGCGAACGGTGAACAGCGTGGTCGCACCCGCGTAGTCGGGCGTCGTGAGTCTGGTTCCGGCATGCGCTGGCGGCGCCCCCGGGTGCCGCGAACCGTCAGGCGTCAGGCGTCAGGCGTCAGCCAGCCCCGGCGCCCGCGAGCAACGGGAGCGCGAGCTGTTTCGCCTCGTGTGAGAGCAGCCACTCCTTTCGTTCGATGCCGCCGCCGTAACCGGTGAGCGAGCCGTTCGCGCCGATGACGCGGTGACAGGGGACGATGATGGAGATGGGATTGCGTCCGTTGGCCAGCCCCACCGCCCGCACCCCCTTGGGATTGCCGATCTCGCGCGCGATGTGCCCGTAGCTGACGGTGCGTGCGAACGGGATGTCCCGCAGCGCCGCCCACACCCGGCGCTGGAACTCGGTGCCGTGCGGCGCGAGCGGGATCTCGAACTCCTGGCGCTGGCCGACGAAGTATTCGCGCAACTGCCGCATGGCGTCCCCAAACGGCGCCGCCGCGCGCACCCAGTGATCGCCCTGTTCGGGGCCGTGCCGATGCGGCTGCATGTACAGCCCCGTGAGGTGCGCGCCATCCCCCGTCAGCAGCAAATCGCCGAGCGGGCTGTACATGGTGGTGAAGTACACGGGCGTGAGTGGGGAAGTCATGGGAGGCTCCGCGCCGTAGCGCCGGTTGCAGGACTGGCCGAGAGGGAGCGCCAGAGATACATCGCCGCGTACGCGCGCCAGGGCCGCCAGGCCTCGGAGCGTGACGCGAGTTGCGACGCCGTGATGTTGCCGGCCGCCTTGCGCAACGCGAGGTCGCCGGCGGGAAATGCATCGGGCCAGCGCAGCGCGCGCATGGCCACGTACTGCGCCGTCCAGTCGCCCACGCCCGGCAAGGCGTTGAGCGCGCGCACGCTACGGGCCACGTCGCCGCCCGCCTCCAGCGAGAGTGTGCGATCGGCGACGGCGCGCGCGAGCGCCAGGATGGCCTGGGCCCGGCTGGTCGGCATGCCTAACGCCGCGATGTCTCCCACGCCAAGGCGGGCGATCCGCTCCGCGTCTGGCATCACGAGCTCCAGCGCCGGGCCTGTGCGCGGTGCGGTGTCCGTGAACGGCTGCCCGAACGCTCGCACGAACCGGCCCATGAGCGTGGTGGCCCCTTTCACGCTCACCTGCTGCCCCAGGATGGCGCGCACGGCCAGCTCGAAGCCGTCCACACAACCCGGTACACGCGTCGCGTGCACCGCGTCGCGGTCGGTGGTGATTCCGCTACGCACGAGATGATCGGCGATGGCGTCCGGGTTGGCGTCCAGGTCGAACAAGTCGCGCAGGTGCGCGAGCATCGGCATGAGCACGGGAACGAGCGAAGGGGAGATACGCGCCACCAGCGCCGGCCGCCGGCCCTCGTCGCGCATCTCCACGTCCACGCGTCCGGTGTGCTGGTGTACGCGCATCGTGCGCGCATACTGCCGGTCGCCGACCCACTCCACGCCTGGCGTGGCCCGGTCGCGCAGGAAGCCGAGCAGCGCATCCCAGTCCAGCGGTCGCCGGAACTCGAGCGAGAGCTCCACCCCGTCGGCCTCGGCCGTCGTGCCTGTTGCCGACTCACCCGTCGTGAGCATCTCGCGCCGCAGCGACGCCGGGGCCAGGCGATACCGTCCCTTGAATGCGTCGTTGAAGCGTCGCAGGGATTCGAAGCCGCTGGCGAACGCCACCTGCGTGATGGGCAGCGACGTTTCGTGAAGCAGTCGCTTGGCGAGCAACAGCCGGTGCGTGGTTGCCAGGTCGATGGGTGACACGCCGAGGTGCTGGACCACCGCGCGCCGGAGGTGGCGCGCCGTGACGCCTAACGATTCGGCCAGGGTTTCGAGGCTGCCACCGTTGAGTGCCCCCGCCGCGATGGATCGGCTGGCCAACTCCGCCAGCGTCGCGGTCGCATCCACCGGCGCATTGCCCGGCGCCAGTTCGGGCCGGCAGCGCAGGCAGGGACGAAAGCCCAAGCGCTCGGCGGCCGCGGGTGACGAGAAGAACTTGCAGTTGGCGAGGCGCGGAGTGCGCGCCCGGCAGACCGGACGGCAGTAGATGCGCGTGGACGTTACCCCGACGAAGAAGACACCGTCGAAGCGTTCGTCGCGGGCCGTGAGGGCCTGGTAGTAAGCGGTGCGCTGGAGGACCATGGCCCAAGTCTAATCGCCCTCGTCGTGCGGACTAGCCGTTTGCGGACATGGTTAGGAAGCGCCGTCGCTGCCCTGCCCGACGGGGCGAGCGCGGGGAGTGCCCACGTTCCCGCCCGGCCGAAAGCGGGGCGCCGCTAGCGCTGCTCCAGCAGCAGGAGCAATCCCTTCTTTCCGGGAATCACGAAACGCGTACCCGGCGTGCCGCTCATCGCCTCCTGGAATCCGGCGATGGCGGGTGCGCGGATGCGCGTGCGCGCCGGGTCGAGGCCGAGTGCCTTCCAGTCGAAGGCAAGCCGCAGCGTCGTGTCCGTCTCGCGCCACGAACCTAACGACACCATGGCCCGCCCGGGCCGGATCCAGGTTGTGGCCACAATCGCACTGTCCCCCGTCGTGACGGGCGCCTGCCCCGACCACCATCCCACCATCCGGCTGCCCTGGATGCCGAAGGAATCCCAGACCTTCCACAGGGGAGAGGGATCGCCGGACCATGGAAGGCGCGCGGTCATGCCGAGCGTCATGCCGCGCCAGGGATTGCCGCCCTTCTCCAGCATCTCCCCCATCAGGCCGAACGGGATGCCGGAGATCTCCACCAGCCAATAGTCGGGGCGAGAGTCGTAGTCGAAGTACTCCCCGAACCAGATGCGGTTGAGGAAGGGAAAGTGCTCGAGATACAGGTTCGCGCTCGAGGCGAAGCCGTCGCGCGGGTTGTACTGGTTGGCCGAGTGCAGGTCGATGAGCGCGCCGGGATTGCCGCGGTCGAGCACCTTGCGCACGCGCTTCATGGTCGTGCGGTCGAAGGCGACGTCGTCGATGTAGAGGCCATCGATACGCTCGCGCTTCACCAGCCAGTCGAGCCCCTCGACATAGTAGTTGTGCCAGCGGGATACGCCGCTGTTCACCACAGCCGCGTCCCTGATTTCCGGCACGTGCCAGGCCGCAAGGTAGTCGCTGCCCAGATGCTCCTGCAGCCATGAGAACCCACCGCCGGGACCGTGCGAGAGCACCTCGTCACCTAACGAGCGCAGGGCGAAGAGCTCTGGCGCGCGATTGCTGAGCTCCCGCACGGTGTAGTAGATCTTCACCTTCATCGACTGCGCGTGGGCGGAATCGATGTACGCCTTCATCGCAGCGGTCTCGAGAAAGGGATAGTTGATCCAGGGGTTCACGCGATTGGCGTGGTGCACGTTGATGGTATTCGCACCCCGGCGGGCCACCGAGTCCACGGGCACGAACGCATGGAAGAAGCGCGTCTTCCACTGTCCGGCCGTGTCGAGGGTCTTGAACGGCGTGATCATGAGCCGGAAGTCGAAGCGCAGGGAATCGCCGGCCTGCAGGGTGTGCGCGCCGCCGTGGCAGGCGACGAGCACGGTGGCCCGAGCCGCGCCTGGCGCCTCGCGCGCCTCGCGCGCTACCTCGGCGGCGGGTGGTCCCACAATGTCACAGCCGCCTTGACCTCCGTTCCCCCACGACGTGGGCAGCACCAGCGGCTTGGAGAGGTAGAAGTTCGTGTTCAGGGGACGCACGTAATGCTCATCCCGCAGCGTGAACTGGAGGCCGGCGTTCACGTCGCCTAACCACGCCGCGTCCTGGTTCTTCTTCTCCACGTCCCACTGCCAGTGAAAGGAGTCCGGACGCACGCCTCCCTTCTGGCCGAGTCCCATCATGTAGCGTGCCGCATCTGCCTTCATCGGAATCTCGAGCCGCACGTCGGCCGTGGTGGCCTGGCTCGCGCGCAGAGTCACGGTGAACTCCGTGGTGCCCTCGAACTCAATCTGCGCCTGAAGGCGCAGGGACAGCGGTCCCGACGTACGACTCGCCTCCCAGGCAACCGCCCCCGGTGCCCTCCGCGTGACTGTCGCGTCTGGGCCGCTCCACGCGAGTTCGCGTCCCGCGCTGTCGCGCACAACGAGTCGCACGGGGGAGGCCAGCACGTCGCGCGCCGCGGTGCCGATGGACGTGTTGCCCGGCGTAAAGAACGAACGAATCGCGGTGGGCAGGCCATCTGCGCCGAAGGTGAGCGAGCGGCCGAGCACCTGTACCGTCGTGCCGCTCACGGTCATTGGGATGTAGGGCGGCACAATACCGTCATCAGACGCCAGCTGCGAGTTCAGCCATCGCAGGCGGCTGAGGTTGGCCGGATCGTCGTCGCCATGATTCAGCACGCTGTCTGGCGTGACCTGTAGCACAACGCGGGTCACACGATCCTTTGCGTTGCTGCTGCCGAGGGCGATGTCTCCTTCGTAGGTGCCGGGCACCGTGCTCGGGGGGATCTGCACACCGAACCAGAGCGGCTGCACCTTGCCGCGCTCGACGCGCAGCGGGCGTGTGAAGCGATGCCCCGACCAGTCCACCCCCTCGAGGTTGAAGGCTGTGACCGCCGAGGCGGGAATGACCTCCGTCCCGCCCCGCCGCGTGAAGCTGCTGGCTTCGTACCGCATGGAATCGATCGCCATGCGGTGCGCCCACACACCGATCTGGAACGTGTAAAACTCCCCGCGCTTCGCGCTGCCCGTGAAGGGCAAGAACGGACCCGCCTGCGCCCAGCGCCGGGGAATGTCGTCCGTCATGCGAATGGAGAGCGCACGGTCTTCCGGAAAGGTGAAGTACTCTGCCCACGCGTACTTCGCGCGAATCGCGTCGAGTTCCGCGGTGGACGCGATGTACTCCATGGGGGTGAACTGCGAGAAGGTGTCGATGGCATCGAAGCCCACGACACTCGCGGCTGGCAGGCTGCGGTACTGTCCGAAGCGAGCCACGGCGCTCACCAGGCCGTTGCGCTGCATCCACGCCCGGTCGGCCGTCGTCTCCGGCAGACGATAGGTGATCTTCGGATAGTTTGAGAAGAAGGTGCCGGTGTAGGGCAGGTAGTACACGTAGTAGGTGCCGGGCGCCGTGGGCGGCTGGAAGACGATGTCGCCGAACTCCCGGTTGATCTCCATCGCGGCCACATTGCGCACCCGCAACTGCGTTCTCGCGTCCATGACGATCAGGCCCACCTTTTCAGGCGCTGCACCCCGCCGGCGCCACGGAATGCGCACGAACAGCGCGTCTCCCCCCACATCCACCTGTACTACGGCCCGGTGATTACCTAACGAGTCCGGCTCCCAGCTACCGGTGCCATACTGTATCGATCCACGCGCCACGCGTTGGGGGCCCGGTGCGTTGGGTGGAGGGACTGTGATGACCTGGGCGTGCGCCGCCCCGGTGATCGTGGCCATCAACACCGCCACGGCGAGCGCCGCGAGGACGCCGTACGCGCAACGGCTTGCGCGATGCGTGGGCGTGGGCGGGTCACGAGGGATCGAACGCTTCGGGGTGGACATGCGCCGAATATGTGGAGCCCCGACCGGGATATCCATCACGGTCGAGTGCGGCGGCGACTCGCGCCACGTGTCCGGGCTGTGCGTCCGGGCGGTGCGTCCGGGCGGTGCGTCGAGAAGCCGGGGGAGCGCCTGGGCGCCGCGGGCTTGCGCTCCCTACTCTCTCGACCGACCATTCGCGAGCCCTTCAACCGGGCACCGCGTCCAACCCGATTCCGGCACGATACTAGATAGATGCGCATCTCTCCACGCTTCCCTACCACCGCACTCCTCGCCGCAGCGTTTCTCGCGGTCGCGTCCGCTCCTTCCGGCGCCCAGCGCCGCGCGGCGGGCCCGCCAGCCGCATCGCTGCCCGCCTATAACCCCAATCTCTACTCCGACCCCGCCGCGACGAATCAGGCGTTCAAGTCGCTGCGCTGGCGACTCGTGGGCCCGTTCCGCGGCGGACGTGTGGACGCGGTGGCCGGCGACCCCACCAAGCCGCTGGTGTACTACTTCGGCGCAGTGAATGGCGGTGTGTGGAAGACCACGAACGCCGGCATCAGCTGGGAGAACATCACGGACGGCAAGAGCGACATTTCCTCGGTCGGGGCCGTCACCGTAGCGCCGTCCGATCCCAATGTGCTCTACGTGGGAACCGGCGAGTCGCAGCTGCGAGAGGATCTCACCTACGGTACGGGCGTCTATCGCTCGACCGACGGCGGCGACACCTGGCAGCACCTGGGCCTTACGGAGACGCAGCAGGTGGCCGCGATCCGCGTGCATCCCTCCAATCCGGACATCGCCTACGTCGCAGCCATCGGGCACGCCTTCGGCCCCAACGCCGAGCGTGGCGTGTTCCGCACCATGGACGGCGGGAAGTCGTGGGAGAAGATCCTCTTTATCAACGACTCCACGGGCGCGACCGATATCTCGATGGATCCCACCAATCCGAGGATCCTCTTCGCGTCGATGTGGAAGTTCCAGCGTTCGCCGTGGGGCATGGAGGCGGGGGGTGGCCTGAGCGGGCTGTGGAAGTCCACCGACGGCGGCGACACGTGGGCAGACCTGTCGATGAACCCCGGCATGCCGACAGGGCCCCTGGGCAAGATCGGCGTGGATGTCTCGCCCGCGAATCCGCGGCGCATCTACGCGACGGTGGAGGCGCGTGACACGTCAGGCGGCATCTTCCGCTCCGACAATGGCGGCGACACGTGGACGCGCACCAACGGCGACCAGAAGTTCCAGATACGTCCCTGGTACTATTCCACCGTCACGGCCGATCCGAGCAACGAGAACACGCTGTACGTGATGAACCTGCAGGTGTGGAAGTCCGTCGACGCCGGGAAGACGTTCACACGGATACGCGTGCCGCATGGAGACACGCACATCATGTGGGTGGACCCGAAGAATCCGGACCGGCTGATGAACGGCAACGATGGGGGCGGTACGGTGTCGCTGGACGGCGGCAAGAGCTGGTCGTCCATCGACAACCAGCCGACCTCGCAGTTCTACCACGTGATCACGGACAACCAGTGGCCGTACCGCATCTACGGTGCGCAGCAGGACAACAGCACCGTATCCATCACCTCCCGCTCCGACTTCGGTTCCATCGGGGAGCGTGACTGGTGGCCGGTGGCGGGCTGCGAGAATGCGCACATCGCCATCGATCCGCGCAACCCGAACATCACGTATGGCGGCTGCTACACCGGGATGCTCGAGCGCCACGACAACCGCACGCAGCATTCGCGGGACATCGCGGTGTGGCTCAACAATTACGATGGCATGGCGGTGAAGGATGTGCCCAACCGCTTTCAGTGGACGTTTCCGGTGATGCTGTCGCCGCACGACCCGAACGTGCTCTACGCCGCATCGCAGAACCTGTGGCGCTCCACCACCGAGGGAGCGAGCTGGGAAAAGATCTCCCCCGATCTCACCTACGCCGATCCTGCCACGCTTGGCCCTAGCGGCGGTCCGATTCACAAGGACATGACTGGCACCGAGTGGTACGCGACGATCTTCGCCCTGGCCGAGTCTCCCACCACGAAGGGATTGCTGTGGGCCGGCTCGGACGACGGACGGGTGCATATCTCGCGCAATGGGGGCACGTCGTGGACGGAGGTGACGCCCAGCGCGATGGTCAAGCACACGCGTGTGACAGGCATCGAACCCTCGCGCTTCGATCCGGCGGTGGCATACATGTCGGCGACGCGCTACCAACTCGACGATTTCCGGCCGTACCTCTACCGCACGCGCGACTACGGTGCGACGTGGACGCGCATCGACGCGGGCATTCC
>JBDSVW010000037.1:0-3830 GCA_039927015.1 Gemmatimonadaceae bacterium
GGCCGCCAGGCGCAAGATGGCGCGTTCGATCTTGCCGATGCGTTCCGTGCGCCAGTTGGTCGTCACAGCGGCGATCTCGCCGTCAATCGCGGGCATACCTTCGGACATGCGCCGCAGCAGCGGCTCGGCGAACGCGCGCTCGTCGGCGCCCAGGGACATGTCATCCCACGTGAGCTGCGCCGAACGCACCAGCGAACTGCTCCCGGCCGCCTCCCACGCGTACAGCGCCTGCACCAGCCGGGCCCGGGCACGACGGCGCACGCGCAGCCACCGGCGCTTCTCGCGCTCAGCTTTCGTCAGCGGCATCGAGTCGTCCGAACAGGTCCGCCATCTCGAGGGCCGCCAGTGCCGCATCCCATCCCTTGTTGCCGTGCGCGCCACCGGCGCGCGCCTCCGCCTGCTCCATGGTGTCGCACGTGAGCACACCCAGCGCGACGGGAGAGTCGAAGTCCGCGCTGGCCTGCGCGAGGCCGCGCGCACATTCGCTCGACACGAAGTCGAAGTGCGGCGTGTCGCCACGAATCACTGCGCCGAGCGCCACGAGCGTGTCGTAGCGATCCGCGGCGAGCGCGCGCCGTGCGGCGAAGGGAAGCTCCCAGGCACCGGGCACCCACAGGACATCGATGTCCTCGAAGGCCGTGCCATGGCGGGTGAGCGCGTCGAGCGCGCCATCCAGCAGGCGCTGCGTGATGGACTCATTGAAGCGGGCGACGACGACGGCGACACGCCGTCCCGCGCCCGAGGGCGAACCGGAATATTCAGGCATTCAGCTGCTCAGGAGGTGGCCCATCTTGGTGCGCTTCGTCTCCAGATAGGAGGCGTTTTCATCGTTGCTGGGCGCGGCGATGCGCACGCGGTCCACGATCTCGATCGCGTACCCCTTGAGTCCCACGAGCTTCATGGGATTGTTGGTCAGCACGCGGATGGACTTGAGCCCCAGGTCCAGCAGGATCTGGGCGCCCACCCCGTAATTGCGCAGGTCCGACTTGAAGCCGAGCTTCTCGTTCGCCTCCACCGTGTCGTGCCCCTCATCCTGCAACTCGTACGCGCGCAGCTTGTTGACGAGGCCGATGCCGCGCCCCTCCTGGTCGAGGTACACGATGGCGCCCCGTCCTTCCGTGGCGATCATCTCCATGGCCTTATGCAGCTGCCAGCCGCAGTCGCACCGGCGGGAGTGGAAGACGTCGCCGGTGAGGCACTTCGAGTGCATGCGCACCAACACATTCTGGCCATCGCCAAGGTCGCCGAAGACGAGCGCCACATGCTCGTGATCGTCCACGTCGTTCCGATAGCCGACGATGCGCCATCCGTCGCCGGCGATGTCATTGGGCAGGCGTGCCTCGGCCGCGCGATGCACCAGGCGCTCGTGCTTGAGGCGATGCGCGACCAGGTCGGCGACCGTGATGAACGTGAGGCCATGCGCGCGCGCGAACTCGTCCAGCTCGTCGCGCTTCATGGTGCGCCCGTCTTCGTTCAGAATCTCACAGATCACGCCCGAGGGCTGCCGTCCGGCGAGGCGGCACAGGTCCACCGCCGCTTCGGTATGCCCCACCCGTTGCAGCACGCCCCCTTCGCGCGCCCGCAGCGGGTGCACGTGCCCGGGGGTACGTAGGTCACCGGGGCCCTTGGCGGGGTCCGCGGCCACCCGGATGGTGGCAGCACGGTCGCTGGCAGAGATGCCCGTCGTCACCCCGTAGTGAGGGGCGGCGTCGATCGTCACCGTGAACGCCGTCTTGAGTGACTCGGTGTTCTCGCGCGCCTGCATCGTGAGCCCGAGCTGGTTCACCCGTTCGGTAGTGAGCGCGAGGCAGATCATGCCCTTCGCACGGAGCATGAAGTTGACCATCTCGGGCGTGACGAGTTCCGCCGCGCACACGAGGTCTCCCTCGTTCTCTCGATCCTCGTCGTCCGCCACGACCACGAACTTGCCGGCGCGGATGTCCTGGATCGCCTGTTCCACGGTGCCGAATTCCATGGGGGAAACGTAATCCCCCGAGCGTCGGCGCCAAAGCCGATCACGACCATGGTACCCGGGGCGTTCGGTCGTGCCGGAGCTCGCGGACGTCCGCTGGCGTCAGCTCCGGGCGCGGTACGGCGCCTGCAGCCGCTGCACGTACTTGCCGATCACGTCCCCTTCCAGGTGCACGGCGTCGCCCGGGGTCAGCCCGCCCAGCGTGGTGTGCCGCAACGTGTACTCGATGATTGAGAGCTGGAGGATGCCGGGCGACGGCAGTGCGTTGACGGTGAGACTCACCCCGTCCACCGTGATGGCACCGTGCGGCACCAGGAGTTGCTCAATGGCAGGGGGCACCTGTACGTCGATGAGCCAGGCATCGTCGTGGCGCGTGGTGGAGCGGACGGTGCCCACCCCGTCCACGTGCCCCTGCACGATGTGCCCCCCCAGGCGGTCACCCACCCGAAGCGCCCGCTCCAGGTTGAGACGGGTGCCTTCCTTCCACTGCGCGACCGATGTGCGATCGAGCGTCGTGACCACCGCAGCCACCGTGAACCAGCCGGCACCCTGCGCGCGCACCGTGAGGCATGCCCCGGCGCATGCGATGCTCTCGCCGTCCGACAGGTCGTCGTACGCACACTCGACGCGGAACTCCCGGCCGGCGGGAGTCGATTCCACGCGCGTGATGATGCCCACGTCGTCCACCAGTCCGGTAAACATCAGCGATTCTCGTCTGCGGCGGCGGGGAGGGCAGCGTACACGGTCATGACATCATCTCCAAACATCGCGCGGCGTACCACCGGCATCCGACTCGCCTGCTCGGCGCGCTGCGACGGGGCGAGGAGGAAGGCGTTCAGCGCGCCGGATCCCAGCACGACGGGCGCCGTGAAGACGACGAGCCTGTCGACAAGGTGATCGAACAGCAGGGCGCCAGCCAGCCGCGCCCCTCCCTCCACCATGAGCGAGCGCACGTCGCGCTTCCGCAGTTCGCGCAGCGCATCCCCGAGGCTGGAGGCCTGCAGAAGTTCGACGCCGATGGAATGCAGGGTGGTTTGGTAGGCGGAATCGGGCTCCTGCGCCATGACCAACACGGGAAAGTCGCGCGCGGTGCGCGCGAGCACACTGGTCAGCGGCAACCGGCCTGACCGCGAGAAGACGACGCGCAGCGGAGGTACGCGCGGCGCCTTGGCGTCGCGCACGGTGAGCGCGGGATCGTCGGCACGCACGGTCCCCATTCCGACCCCCACCGCGTCGTGCTGTGCCCGCAGCCGATGCACCTCGGCGCGCGCTTCCACCCCGGTCAGCCAACCCGTCTTGCGCGTATGATCCGCCACCGCGCCGTCGATGGATATGGCCAGCTTGAGGGTGACCCACGGCCGGTCGGATGCCAAGGCGTGGAAGTAGGCCGCATTGTGCTCGCGCGCCTCGGCTTCGGCGATCCCGATGTCGACGGTGATGCCAGCCTTGCGCAGCGCCTCGGCGCCGCCCGCCGCCACCGTGTTGGGGTCGCGCGTGGCGATGACGACGCGCTGCACCCCTGCCTCGATGAGCGCCTCGGCACAGGGCAGCGTTTTCCCGACGTGGGCGCACGGCTCGAGCGTGACGTACACCGTGGCGCCACGCGCGGCGCCGCCGGCCCTGCCTAACGCCGCGCGCTCCGCATGATCGCCGCCATACGCGGCGTGGAAGCCTTCCCCCACCACCTTGCCATGGCGAACCACGACCGCGCCCACGAGCGGGTTGGGTGACACCTGCCCCCACCCGCGCTCGGCGAGCGCGAGCGCGCGCCGCATGAAGCGCGCGTCATCCGCTGCGGGTTCCCGTCCCGTGGCTGGTGACGCGCGCGGGCTCATGCCTACCAGTTCACCCGCAGTCC
>JBDSVW010000038.1:0-8776 GCA_039927015.1 Gemmatimonadaceae bacterium
CAGCTTTCGCGCTATCGCTTGCTTGGCCTGTCGTGCCTCGGCGCCTTCCTCTTCCTGCTCGTGCTGCACGGCAAGTCGTACTACATCGGTCCCATTTATCCCGTGCTGTTTGCCGCCGGCGCGGCCCGGCTGGAGCTACTGCGCGCGCGTAAGTCGAGGCGAGGCGCGTTCGCGGTGTCGTTGGCGGCGATCGCCGCGTATGGCATCGTCATTTTTCCCGTAGGCGTGCCCTTTCTTTCGCCGCAGCCAATGGCGCGCTACGCGCAGTGGCTGGGCATCTCGCAGGCCACGGAGACCAACCAGGGTGTGCAGCTCGCCCTTCCCCAGGACTACGCCGACATGCTCGGGTGGCGTGAGATGGTGCGCGCCGTGGCGGAGGTGTATGCGACCATTCCAGCCGCTGAGCAGCCCCACGTCGTCGTCATCGGGGAGAATTACGGGGAGGCGGGCGCCCTCGAGTTCTACGGACCAGAGTTCGGGCTGCCCGGCGTGGTCAGCGCCGCGGGCTCGTTCTGGTTCTTCGGTCCCGGCGAACGCCCGGGTACCATCGCGCTCACGCTGGGGGTCTCCCCCGAGGACCTCGCACGCTTCTACGACGAGGTGCGCGATGTCGCGCGATTCGATTCGCCGTGGATGGTGCCGGAGGAGCGAGCGGTGGAGATCCTCATTGGCCGACGGCCGAAAACGACACTGCAGGCCGTTTGGACAGGATTGGCCGGCCAGAACTAGGTCGTCAGGGCAGTTGCTTCGGCGAGTCCGCGCGCGAGAACAGCGTGGTGAACGAACGCCCGTCGTATTGCGCCTTCACGATGTTGACCTGGTCCGCATGCATCTCCATCAGAAGGCCATTGCGCACCGTCGCGCCCTTCAGTGACGTGACACCGACGGCGCGCAACTCCAGCCATGTCACATCGCCGTCCCGTCGCTGCGAGGAGAGCACGAGCGGAATCGCGCGGCCCTGCACTTCGACCGTGAGGGTGCTGGACACGTAGCGCAGCACCGCCTCATCGTCTACGCGATAGTCCGATAACACCGGCGAGCGGGTCGCGCGCGACACTGCCGCGCTGAAGTCATCGGAGAAGGCGCGTACCTTGAGCGTGAGCGTCCCGTCAGTCGCCAGCCGCAACTCGGCCATCGCAGTGTGCAGCGGATGCGCGAGCAGCGGCTGCGCGGCAGCACACGTGAGCGCGAGCCCGACGACGAGTGAGCGCATGCGGCTCATCCGGACTTTCCCGAACTCGCTGCTGCCGGCAATCCGGAGAGGAGCGCCTTCGCATGGGCCACGCCGCGCACGCTGAATGACGGGTTGAGCTGAAGCGCGCGGCCGAGGTAGTCGCGTGCGAGCTGGTCGCGCTGTGTCGCGGCGGCGATGACCCCCGCATGGTACCAGAGCAGCGCATCCTCCGTCTGCTGTGACACCGCGCGTTCCGCGGCACGCCACGCTTCCGCGTCGCGTCCCATGGCGTGGAGGGTCCACGCCTCGAGGTCATAACCGTAGACATCCTCTCGGGTACGCTGCTCGCGCCTGACGCGCGAGAGGACTTCATCCAGTCGCTCGCCGTGATCCACAAGGTGCAGCCCCCAGGCCCTGTGAATCGGTCCCGGTTGGGTGAGCGCGCTGGCTGTCATCGCGTGCGCATAGCTCTCGGCCTGCGCGCTGTCGCCCAGCGCGAGCCAGGCCTCGCGCAGCAGTCCCAGCGTGCCCGGCTCGAGTTGCGTGGAAATGGCCGATTCGCCCAATGACACCACGTCACGCCACCGCCCTTGTGAAGCGGCCAACCGCGCGCGGGCCGAGAGCAGCCGGTAGTCATCAGGGTTCACAACGAGTCCCGCCTGATAGAGCGAGTCCGCCACGGAGGCGGCGCCGTGCTTCGCCTCCAGGTCGCCCGTTCGCATCAGGTACCAGGCGTGCTGCTCGGGCGTGAGGTCATCGCGCGCCGCGGAGAGACGCAGTGCGTAGCGCGCCATAGCCCGCGCGCGATCCATGCGTCCGGTGAGTTCGTACCAGCGGGCGAGCCGTGGCGCCGTGCCCAGCGTGGCCGGCTCTCGTTCAGCGAGGGTGAACACCGTGGCCGCTTGATCGTATTGTCCCAGTTCGAGCAGCACTTCGCCCAACAGCGATTGGTTGGCGGCCGACTCCGGTGCGTCGGCAGCCAGCGCGCGCGCTGCCGCGAGTGCGCCCACGAAGTCGTGCTGGGCCAGGAGGGCTGAGGCGAGGATGCCGTAGGTAGCCTGATTGTGGCCTTCGCGGAGCCGGAGCGACTGGCGGGCTTCCCGGGTGGCGCGCTCGACGTCCACGAAGTTTCCGGTCTCGCGTGCCCGTCGCAGGTACAGCGTCGCGAGCCGCGAGCGGTCGGCGGCGCTCGCCGGATCTTCCACGAGGCGCCTCTCGAAGAGGACGATGTCGGAATCCCTGGCGGCGGCGCGTGTTCCGGCATCGACTACGGGATTCACCGGCGCGGTTGGCGCTTGTCGAACGGGCTTGGTGCTGTGTGCGGCCACCGCGCCCGCGATCAGGAGCGCTGCAGCCGCAGAGAGTACGATCGGCCTGTTCACGGGAGATTGGGCGAAAGAGGGCGGAGCGTCGAGTGACGGCTTCTGGAGAGGTACGCCCGTCAGCGGGGTCCGGATTGGGTGACGGGCCGCCGCATCCCGATTGACCGTGCGCGCCGGGGAAGCCGGGGAAGCCGGGGAAGCCGATTCCCGGATTCGGAGAATTGGTGGGGGAGCTTGAACACCTTAGGGGGACTCCAACCACGAATGGGCAGCGCCTGAACCATCCCGTGCCGAGCACGAATCGCCCATCACCCTCCCGGCCATGCTCCTTCGAGGCTCCTATCCCGGCTGCTGGACCAATCCCTCGCCGACCGAGTCGAGCCCTTCAACCAGCCGGTCGAGATGCGCTGGTGTCGTTCGGGGATTGATGATGGTCACCCGCAGCGCCTGGCGTCCGTCGAGCTCGGTGAGGGTGATCCACCCTTCTCCAGAGTGGTTGTATCGCCCCCGTAGCGCCCGATTGAGCGCATCGAGCTGCTGCTCCCCGACGCTCTCATCGCCGAGATAGCGGAAGCACAGGATATTCGTCTCCGGAGCATGCAGGGGCTCGAAGCGAGGATGCGCGACGAGGCGATCGTGCAATCCCTCGGTCAACTCGACGAGGTAGTCATACAGCACCGCGATGCCCTCGCGTCCATATCGCTGGAGGGCCACCCATACCTTCAATGCGTCTGCCCGCCGGGAGCAGAGAAATGAGCGGGGGCCGATGTCGTACGAGGGCTCGTCATCGCGTCGATGGAACAGGTATGGCGCCTGCTGCGAGAACGCCCGCTCGAGGCCCACCTCGTCGCGCACCAACAGCATGCCCGCCGCCAGCGGCATGAGCATCATCTTGTGCGGATCCCACGCCAGCGAATCCACCCGCTCGATTCCCCGGAGTCGCACCCGGTGCCGTTCGGACAGGAGTGCGGACGCCCCGTGCGCGGCATCCACGTGCAGCCAGGTTGCGGAGGGCGCGCACGCGTCGGCGATCCGTTCCAGGTTATCGAAGGAGCCTGTGGCCGTGTGCCCGGCAGAGGCGACCACGGCTACCACCGGCCGCGCCTCGGCGTGCAGGCGCGCCAGAATGGCTGGCAGTGCCTTCGCGTCCATGCGGTAGTCAACGCTTGGCACGGTGACAACCTGCCGCACTCCCAGGCCGATGATGCCCACCGCGCGACGCACCGCGTAGTGCGCATGCTCGCCACATATCACGACCGGCGTGCCCGCCGCGACGCCCTCCTCCCACGCCGCGGGAAGCACTTTCGCTCGCGCGGCCAGCAAGGCGGTGAGCGTCGCCTCCGAGCCGCCCGACGTGAACGTGCCGCCGCTGCCCGGCCCGAATCCCGTCACGTTGCACATCCAGCGAACAACGCGCTGCTCCACATGCGTGAGCGTGGGCGACATCTCACGTACCGCCATACCGTTGTTCATGACCGCCGCCAGTGCATCGGTCCAGGCGGCGATAGGCAGGGGCGCCGACACCTGATGTCCCATGTACATCGGGTGCGAAAGTCGGTTGGCGTCAGACATCACCTGCTCGCGCAACCGGCGCAGGATGTCGTCGAGGGGTACGCCGTGTTCCGGCAGGGGCTCATCGAATCGTGCCGCGATCTCCGCTGGAGGAGTGTTGCGGGACACCGCTCCCTCGCCCGACGCAGCGTGCGCGAGCCACTCGACCGCCAGGTCGATCATCCGGGTTGCCGTGTCGCCGCTCGCGTCCGCCGCGAGCATCGCGGACACCTCAGCACGCGACAGCGCAGCGCGCCGGTCGCCCGCGCTCATGCGGCGCGCCTAACGGTCATTGGATAGCGGAAGCTCGAATAGCGCCTTGGGAGGCTGGGGTTCATCGGTGAGTGACAGGCGGAGATGGTCGATCACGAGCGGTTCCTCGATGCGCACCGCGAGCAGGTCGCGACGCTGCCGGGGCGTGAGTGTGCGGAAGAACGACAGCGTGACGTGGGGCGTGAAGGCGAAGCGGGCGGGCTGGAAGGTGACGCCCGAGCGCGCGATTCGCTCATGCAGATCCCGCAACGGCCCATGGGGCGCGAGCGGCAGCACGACGATGTCCGTCTGCATGAAGCGCATCGGCGCATCGAAGACGAGCGACATCGGCGCCGTGGACGCGGCGATGGGCGTCAGCAGTTCGCGCAGCACCTCGCGCGACGTGCCGGCGTCGATGGGCCCCACGCCGGACGAGCCCACGAGCGTGAGGTGTGGGGGCAGGTAGTTGGCCAGCTTGGGGTCATACTGGCGCTGCAGCGCGTGAATGCGCTCCCCCAGCGCGCCGCGCACGTCGATCACGACGAAAATTCCCGGCCCTCTTCGCCACTTGGCGGAGAGTTCGGAGTCGATGGAAGAGGACACGCGCGGGAAGTCGGAGGTTCGTGGCGGGGGAGAGGCCTAGGGTGACCGGAGGCGTGCGGTACACGCGCGCCGGCACGGCGGTTGGCGGCGGAGACTTTCACGTCTCAGGCGGTGGTTGCCGAGCCCTCAACGGCTCGGGACGCCGCAGAAGATAGCGGAGTGGGGCGAGGCCGGCGAATCGAGATCGCGTTCGATCCGGCGCCCGTGCACGGAATTGGTGATGCGCGCTGGAGTGCGATACGGCATTTTTTTCACGGGGGGGGGCCCCGCGCCACCCGCCACCTGCCTTCCGTGCCACAGCCACCGCGCGACCCGTCCTTCCTCCCATCTCCACGTGCCCTCTCTCGCCGCCGCCCGCGACCGCCTGCTCGCCCTGCCGCATATCGCACTCGGAACCCTGCCCACCCCCGTTGACCTCGCCCCGCGATTGCGCGACGCGATTGGCATGGGCGCCCGCCTGGTCGTGAAACGCGACGACGCCCTGCCCTTCGGCTTCGGCGGCAACAAGGTGCGCAAGCTTGGCCTCGTGGCCGCCGAGGCGCTGGCGTTAGGCGCGGACACGCTCATCACCTGCGGAGGCGTGCAGTCGAATCATTGCCGGGCCACCGCCGCAGCCGCGGCACGGCTCGGCATGGATTGCCATATCGTGGCGAATGGCGCCGAACCGGCGCACCCCACCGGCAACGCCCTCGTCGTACGCCTGCTCGGCGCCCGCGTTACCCACGTTGCGGAGCGAACCGACCGCATTCCCGGCATGGAGGCCATCGCCCACCGGCTGCGGAACGAGGGTCGCCAGCCCTACGTGGTGCCGCTTGGCGCGTCCACACCCCTCGGCGCCATGGGACTCGCCCTGGGCATCGGTGAAATCGTGCGGCAGGGCATGGTGCCCGACGTGATTGTGCATGCCACCTCGTCGGGCGGTACGCAGGCAGGACTCCTGGCCGGCTGCGCGCTGTTCGGCCTCCCGACCCGCGTCATCGGCATCAGCTCCGACGATCCCGTGGCGGACATCGAACGCACCGTGCTCGGGTTGTGCGAGGGCATCGAGGAGCGACTCCAACTCCCGCGCGGCGCATTCGGCGCCGCCGACCGATTCTCCGCCGACGCAGAGTTCGTGGGCGAGGGGTACGGCCTCCCCTCGGAAGCCTCGCGCGAAGCGCAGTCACTCGCTGCGCGCACCGAAGCGCTGTTCACGGACCACTGGTACTCGGCCAAGGCGCTGGCCGGACTCATCGCGTACGCACGAGCGGCGCGTTTCCGCGACGGGGAGACGGTGATGTTCTGGCACACCGGAGGACAGTTGGGTCTCTTCGCCTGACGCGTCGCCTCGCGTTTCCCTGACGGTTCCGTTGCTTACCGTACCCGAGTGAGTGAAAGCGAGGGGCGGGGCGCCGGCTGCACGAGCATCGCACCGCGCACCGCATCTCCGTCGATCGAGAAGTCGAGATAGAAACCCGCTGGCAGCCCGGGCGCCGTCATGCGGAATCGCGTGCGGCTTTCCGGCACCAGCGTGTACATCGGTTGCCCGGGAACGGTGGCCCGGAGCTGCCCCCCCACTTCCTGCACGAGGATCTCCAGCGGCAGGTCTGCGGGCTTGTACGTCCCGGTGTATTTCGCCCGCTCTTCGAGCGACAGGACCACGCCCGCGACTGAATCGGCCGCGGGGGGTTGAGCAGTGAACGTGGCTTCGGGAGCCAGGTCGAACTTCAGCTCGACCGGCTCCCCCGATTTCCCGAGCACGAAGCGCACGAACGGTTTCCCGAACTGCGGATTATCCATCACCGCGCGGAACGTATCGAAGTGCCAGTGCTCCAGGGTGCCCGTGAAGGAGGCGAGCTGCAGTCGCAGGGATCCGTCCTTCATGGTCGTCGTGAGGTCGCCGTACATGGAGTCACTGAACACGCCGGCATATTTCTCGATCGAGCGTGAGGGGGAGGTACCGTTCACGCGTGCCGCGTCCAGCGCCTTTTCCGCGTTCATGGCCTGCGCGGTTATCCCCGCGACGATCGTCTGGTAGCGCGGGGCAAAGTCGCGTGGTGCATCGCGTGTGTAGGCATCGAAGATGTAGGCCCACATGATGTCGCGCAGAAAGGTGCCGTTCATGTTGGTGAGCACCACCACGCCGAGCTGCTCGTCGGGCAGCATCGCCACCATCGCCGAGAAGCCGTCGATGTTGCCGCCGTGGTGCACGGCGAGCCGCCCGTTGAAGTCCTGGAGGAACCATCCCATGCCGTAGGCCGCCAGGTTGCCGTTAGGCGTGAGCAAGCGCTCCAGGTCGTTCGACAAGCGGATGTGCGTGTTGGCCTGCCACATCTCCGTGAGGTTGGCTGACGAGATGAGCTGGCGTCCGTCATATCGGCCCTTGCCCAGCTGCAGCCGAAGCCAGCGCGTCATGTCGTGAACCGACGAGTTGATCGACCCGGCCGGGGCGATGTTGTCGATGTTCTTCCACGGAATCACGCGGACCAGCGAATCGTCGAGCACGTGCGGCTGCGCGACATTGGTGCTGCCGGCCAGTTCGCTCGTACTCGTCGTGGAGGCCCCCATTCCGAGGGGTTGGAAGATGCGGCTCCGCACCAGCGCATCCCAGCTCGCACCTTCCACGCGGGCGACGGCCTCGCCGGCCGCCAGGAACATCAGGTTCTGGTAGCCGAACTGGGACCGAAAGCCCCAGCTGGGCTTGAGGAAGCGGGTGCGGCGCAGGATCTCGACGCGGGAGAACGTCCCGCCGTACCACATCATGTCGCCGCGTGCGAGGCCACTGCGGTGTGAGAGCGCGTCACGCATCGTCAGCTCACGGGTCGCATACGCGTCGTGCAACTCGAAGCCCGGGAGGTAATCGGTCACCCGGCCGTCCCATTTCATCTTCCCTTCGTCGACCGCCATCGCCACCAGTGCGGCCGTGAACGCCTTGGAGGAGGAACCGATGGCGAAGATCGTGTTGGCGTCCACGGGCGCCGGCTCGCCTGACTTCCGAACGCCGTAGCCGCGCTCGAGGATGACGCTGTCACCCTTGACGACCGCCAGCGCCAAACCCGGCACCTTCCACTGGCGCATCTGCGTCGCCACGTAGGCATCCAGACCCGCCAGGGGATCGCGCCCCTTTGCGGCACGTCCCTGCGCCCACAGCGGCGCCGAGGCGGTGCAAAGGATTGCGAGTCCGACCGTGATACGCTGCATACTTCCTCCTGTTCCGCTATGCCAGCTGATGGTCCCGCACATGTCGCGGGCGCGCTCCTCGTTTGCCTAACGCTTTCCCGGGCCGTACAGCACGTGTCCGGCGCGGATACCCGTGTGCTTGCCGCGCTCGATGGTGAGCTTTCCGTTCACGAGCACATACTCTATGCCACGGGGAAAGACGAGCGGGTCATCATACGTGGCCCGGTCGTCCAGCGTGGCCAGGTCGAAGATGGTGACGTCTGCCCAGTTGCCTTCCTTGATGGATCCGCGATTGGCGAGCCGCATGCGGGTGGCGGGCCATGACGTCTGCTTCCGGATGGCGTCTTCGAGCGAGAGGACCTTCCGGTCGCGTGCATAACGTGAAATCACGCGCACGGCGTTGCCATACATACGGGGATGGGGCAGGCCCGTCTGGTCCAGCGTCCCCGGGGTGAGCGCCGCCCCCGCGTCGCTCCCGATGCTCGTCCAGGGAAATCGCAGCGCCGTCTCGATGTCCTGCTCGCTCATCATATGGTAGATCGCCATCACGCGGCCACGACCCTGGGCCACCAGGTCCCACGCGGCGTCGGCGGGATCCTTGCCCATCTCCTTCGCGATTTGCGCGAGGTTCTTCTGCTGGTACTTCGCGTTCTCCGGATTCTGGGCGTTCACGAGCACCACTCCTTCCCACCCACCCGCTGCCTCCACGATGTTC
>JBDSVW010000039.1:0-15532 GCA_039927015.1 Gemmatimonadaceae bacterium
GCCAATCGCTCGCTCTTCCTCAACCGGGTGGGGCACGCCGTGGCGCGGGTCCCGCGGGCGCGGCGCCCGTCGGCGGTGCTCTTCCTCGACCTGGACGACTTCAAGAAGGTCAACGATTCGTTAGGCCACGGCGTGGGGGACGAGCTCCTGCAGGCCTGCGCCGGACGTCTCTCCACCTGCGTGCGTCCCGGCGACACCATCGCCCGCCTCGGGGGCGACGAGTTCGCGGTCCTGCTGGAGGAGCTGGAGGACATGGCGCAGGCCGTGCATATCGCCGAACGCATCTCGACCGCGCTGCGCACGCCGTTCCGCATGCATGGTCGCGACGTGTTCATCGGCGTGAGCATCGGGATCGCCGCCATCTCGCTGGGCGATACGCCCGATGACGTGCTGCGCAACGCCGACCTCGCGATGTACTTCGCGAAAAGCAGCGACAAGGGCCGCTGGGCCATCTATGCGTCGGAGATGCATGCCCGCGTGCTCGACCGTCTCGAGCTCGAGGCTGACCTGCGGACGGCGGTGGACTCCGGCGGCATCCACGTGGAGTACCAGCCGATTGTGCACCTCGAGACGGGGCACGTCTTCGGCGCGGAGGCCCTGGTGCGATGGCACCACGCGTCCCGGGGCATCGTGCCGCCGTCGCGCTTTGTGACGGTGGCAGAGGAGACGGGGCTCATCGTACCCATTGGCCGCACGGTGCTGCGCGAGGCGTGCTACCGGGCGAGGGAGTGGCGCCTGCGCGGGTGCGGTGCGCGGGGGTTTCGCATCTCCGTCAACCTCTCGGGCCGGCACTTCCAGGAGGAGTCGGTGGTGGACGACGTGCAGGACGCATTGCGCCTCTCGGGGCTGGAACCGGAGGCGCTGACGCTGGAGATCACCGAGTCGGTGATCATGCAGCGCTCCGAAGCCTCCTGCGACAAGCTGCGCCAGCTCAAGTCACTCGGACTGCACCTCGCCATCGACGACTTTGGAACCGGCTATTCCTCGTTAGGATACCTGCAGCAGTTCCCGATCGACATGCTCAAGATCGACCGGACGTTCGTGGACCAGGTAGGAATGGCGGGCTGCGACCCGGTGCTCGCCCGGGCCATCATCGCGCTGGGCCGGACGCTGCGCATCGAGACGGTGGCCGAGGGCATCGAGCGACCGGAGCAGCGCGAGGGGCTTCGTGCGCTGGGCTGTCCGCTGGGGCAGGGGTTTCTCTTCGCGCGTCCGATGCTGGCCGATGAGCTCTCCAAATTTCTCGTGGAAACGCTGCGGGCGCCGTCGGTCGTGGAGATGTACGGTCCGGAGCGGCACGCGGGCCGGGAGGCCTCACTCGTGGTCGAGGGCTGAGCCGCCGTCCCTTCGTCGCGCCGACGGCGCCCGAACGAGTGAAGTTTCGCGGTGGGGACGTCGAAAATCTCGGGTAGTTCCATGGCGATCCCCGTCCGTACGTCCCCGGAGAGCCCACGGCGCATCCGACCCCTTGCTGCAGCGGCGGGGATCGCTGCCGTCGCTGGCCTCTCGCTGCATCTGGCGCTGGTGTTCGCGCTCCCCGTTCTGGTGAGCGATGCGCCGGCGCGTCGCGTGCTGCAGTTCGCGTCCCTGTGCGTCGCGGGAGCGCTGCTGGTCCTGGGAACTGGCAGGCAAGCCGCGATGAGGCAATCGACGACGAAACGCGCAGTGCCTGGTCGCACCTCACCATGGCCTTCGTGGCGCACGGGGTGGGCAACGTGGCCGCCTATGCGTGGCAGACGCTCGGCATCGTGGGACCGCTGCGCTGGCTCTCGAATATCCTGTTCCTTCTCTTCGTGCCCCTGCTGGTGGCGGGACTCCTGCGGTTCCCCCACGTGCGAAGCACGCGTCGTGAACTGGTGACTTTCTCGCTCGACGTCGCGATCGTCGTCTGCGCGGGAATCGTCAGCGTCCTGCTGCTCGACTTCGGCGCGCCCCCCGGTCGCACGGCGATCGACGGCTGGCGGCAGGCGCATGCGGTCGTGTACCTGCTGGGCGACGTGATCCTGCTCGTAGGCGCCACCATGCTGTGGCTTCGCCAGCCCAATCCGCGCCTCGATCACAGCCTGACGCTGCTGGCGCTCGCTCTCGCGATCCTGATGGTGGCCGATGTCGTGCATGCATACCGGCTCGCGCATGGCCTGCAGGGGAACACTGGAGTAAACGCAGCATGGGCGCTGACCATGCTCCTGCTGGCCGTGAGCGCGGTGCTCCAGCGGTGGGAGGCGCGGCACGCTGGCGCCGCCCGGCTTCCCGGCACCTCGGGGCGTGCGTCGGGCCGATTCGACACGCCCGGATCGAGCGCGGCGACCGCGCCGATTCCGGCACTGCTCCCGTACGTCGCGTGCGCCGTGGTGTGCGGCCTTACCGTGGCCGCGGTCATCCGCGAGGGTGGCGGGACGGTGTGGCTGCCGTCCCTGGGTGCGGTGATGGTCACGACGCTCGTGCTCGCGCGCCAGTGGGTCGCGGTGCGTGAGAACCTGCAGCTGAGCACCGCCGCCGCGCTGCACGAGAGCGACGTGCGCGTTCGCGCGCTCGTGCAGCATTCCTCGGACATGCTGCTCGTCATCGACCGATCGTCGGCCATTCGCTACGCGAGTCCGGCCGCGGTGCAGCAGCTGGGTGGGGAGGCACGCCCGCTCGAGGGGCGCCTGTTGCTCGACCTCGTGCATCCCGAGGACCAACCCGCGGCGGCCGCCATGCTCGCGCAGGCCGCGGGGCGTGCCCGCCAATCGGTGCGGGCCGCCTGGCGTCTCTCTGCCGCAGATGGCCGCACGATCCCGGCGGAGCATGTCGCGACGAATCTGCTGGACGAGCCGAGCGTGGAGGGCATCGTGCTCAACGCGCGCGACGTGAGTGAGCGCGCCGAACTCGAGCGGCAGCTGGCGCACCAGGCGTTTCACGATCCGCTCACGCAGCTGGCAAACCGCACGCTCTTTCTCGACCGCCTGGAGCATGCCTATTGCCGCACGTGGCGGTCGGACATCGAGGTGGCGCTGCTCTTCCTCGACCTCGACGACTTCAAGCGGGTCAACGACTCGTTAGGACACGCGGCGGGGGACGCCTTGCTTGTGATGATGAGCGCGCGCATCGTGCGCGAACTGCGGGAAAGCGACACGCTGGCCCGACTGGGCGGCGACGAGTTCGCGATCCTGGTGGCGGAGACGGGCGGCCTCGACGTGGCGTCCACCATCGCCGAGCGCATTGGCAAGGCACTGCACGCGCCGTTCGTGGTGGAAGGGCGGGAGATCGTCGTGGGCGTGAGCATCGGCGTCGCGAGTTCCCGCCAGGCGCAATCGCCGGCGGAGCTGATGCGCATCGCCGATCTGGCGATGTACATCGCCAAGACGAGCGGGAAGGGGGGCTCCGCGTTCTACGAGCCGCACATGCACAGCGACGTGGTGCTGCGTGTGGACCTCGAAGCCGACCTGCGCCGGGCGCTCGAACGCGACGAACTCACCCTCGTCTTCCAGCCGGTCATCCAGCTCGACCACCGCCAGCTGGTGGGCGTCGAGGCCCTCGTACGGTGGGAGCACGAGATGCGGGGCAGCATCATGCCGACCACGTTCATCCCCATCGCGGAGGAGAGCGGGCTCATCGTGCCGCTCGGGCGGTGGGTGCTGCGCGAGGCGTGCCGGCAGGCGCGCCACTGGCTGGACGAGACGGGATTGCCCCTGCAGGTGGGGGTGAACCTCTCGGGGCGCCACCTGCAGGATCCCTCCCTGGTGGCGGACGTGCGCCACGCGCTGGAAGCGGCCGGTCTGGCACCCGCGCAGCTGCTGATCGAGATCACCGAGAGCACGCTCATGCAGGACCCCGACGACGTGGCGCGGGTGCTGCACGAGCTCAAGGCGTTAGGCGTGACGCTGGCGCTGGACGATTTCGGCACCGGGTACTCGTCGCTCAGCTACCTGCAGCGCTTTCCCATCGACGTGCTCAAGATCGACCGATCGTTCGTGGCGGCGATGTCGCACGGCTCCTGCGATTCCCGGCTTGTGCGCTCGATCGTGGCGCTGGGGCACAGCCTGGACATGCGCATCGTGGCCGAGGGCGTGGAGACCGAGACGCAGCTGGCCATGCTGCGGGCGCTCGGCTGCTCGATGGGGCAGGGCTACCTCTTTGCCCGCCCCATGGCACCGGACCGCATTCCCGCACTGCTGGTGGACGCGCATCTCCTGACCCCGAGCGGGCCGGCCTTGCGGCCCAGCGGCCCAGCGGCCCAGCGGCCCAGCGGCCTTGCGCGCCATCAGCTCCGCGCCCCGTCCTAGGTGAGCGACGGCATCAGCGCGAGTCGTTCGGCAGCCGCGTGCAGCGTCTCGGTGCGCTTGCAGAACGCGAAGCGTACGTAGTGCCGCGGCGGTCCTCCGGCCACGTGGAACGATGAGCCGGGCACGGTGGCCACGCCGACCTCCTTTGCCAGCCAGTGCGCGAAGGTCACGTCGTCTGAATCGCTGAGCGCGGAGAAGTCGGCGAGGATGTAGTAGGCGCCTTCTGGTGGGGTGAAAACGAAGCCGGCCTGCCGCAGCGCCTCGCACATCACCTCGCGGCGGGCACGATAGTCGAGGGCGAGGTGATTGTAGTACTCGGCGGGGAACGCCATCCCGACCGCCGCCGCCTGCTGCAACGGCGCCGGTGCGCCCACCGTGAGGAAGTCGTGGACCTTGCGGATGGCCACCGACTCGCGCTCGGGTGCCAGCACGTAGCCCAGGCGCCATCCCGTGCAGCTGAACGTCTTCGACAGGCCCGAGATGGTGACCGTGCGCTCGGCCATGCTGGGCCAGGTGGCCAGCACGTGGTGCGAGCCCGCGTACCGGATGTGCTCGTAGATCTCATCCGTGAACGCCCACACGTCGTTGCCGATGCACAGCTCGGCGATGAGGTCGAGTTCCGCGCGCGTGAAGACGCGGCCGGTGGGATTGTGTGGCGTATTGACGATGATTGCCTTCGTCCGGTTGGTGAACGCTGCGCGCAGGCGATCGGGATCGAAGGTCCAGTTGGGCGGTTCGAGCGGAACGAAGACCGGCTTGGCGCCGGCCAGGATCGCGTCGGGCCCGTAGTTCTCGTAGAACGGATCGAAGACGATCACCTCGTCCCCCGGATCGACCAAGGCGAGAAACACTGCTGCCATCGCCTCCGTGGCGCCGCAGGTGACCGTGATGTTCGTGTCCGGGTCGACGGTGTAGTCGTACATCCGGTGGTACTTCTCGGCGATCGCCAGCCGCAACGCGGAGGCGCCCCACGTAATGGCATACTGATTCACGTCGCCGTGGATCGCGGCGCAGGCGGCGTCCTTCATTGCCTCCGGCATCGGGAAGTCCGGAAAGCCCTGGGCGAGATTGATGGCCCCGTGCCTCTGGGCCACGCGGGTCATCTCGCGAATGACGGATTCGGTGAAGGTGGCGGCGCGTTGGGCGGGCATAGACGAGAGGACGAGAGGACGAGAGGACGAGAAGGCGAGAAGACGAGAGAGTTGGGGCGGTGGGAGGGAGGCGTCAAGACGTTGGCGGCGTCCTGGGGCGCTCAGTTTTCCACACCCTACTTCCGTCCTACCATCGCCAGGGCGGCACGGATCAGGTCGGGGGCGGACGGCAGCTTGGGGGCGTCTTCCAGCGCGCGGCGCACCGCCTTCTCCGCGTCGGGCGCGGCGTATCCTAACGAGACCAAGGCGCGGATGGCGTCGTCGGCTGTGGCACCTTCGGGGCGCGGGGCCCCGTCGCCGGGAGCGGCGAGATCGTTCAGCTTGTCGGCCAGGTCCAGGATGAGCTGCTCCGCCTTCTTCCGCCCCACCCGAGGCACCTGCTGGAGCGTGGGCAGGTCCTTCTCGCGCAGGGCGCGCACCAGGCGCTCCGGTGAGAGCGTGGACAGGAGGCCTAACGCCAGCGAGGGACCGACGCCCTTGGCCGTCAGCACCTTGCGAAAGACCGCCCGATCATACGACGTGGCAAATCCGTAGAGCAACCACTCATCCTCCCGCACGACCAGGGAGGTGTGCAGCGTCACCGCCTCGCCGGCGCGGGGCAGTTTCTCGTAGGTGCCGAGCGGGATGAAGAGCTCATAGCCCACGCCTCCCGACGTGAGCACCTCTACACGATCGAGATCCTTCGAGACCAGCTTGCCGACGATGAGGGACAGCATCTATGAAAGAGGGACGAGGGGTCGCGGCCGAGGTCAGCCCTGGCGGGCCGCGACGAGCGCGATGGCCGGCAGGTGGGTGCCCATCAGGCAGGTGAGCGCGGCTGCCACGCCGTCGGCGGCATCGGAGGGCGTGGGGGGATGCTTGAGTCGCAGGAGCCGCGCGACCATGAACTGCACCTGCTCCTTCGTCGCGGCACCGGTGCCACAGACGGCTTTCTTGATTTCCGCGGGCGGATACTCGTGAATCGTCAGCCCCGCCCGCTGGCCGGCGAGCAGGATGACGCCACGTGCGTGCCCGAGGGTGATGGTCGTGCGCACGTTCTTGGCGTAGAACACGTCCTCCACCGCCAGCGCATGGGGATGGTGGCGCTCCACCAGTTCGCTCACGCCAACGAACAGCTCGTTCAGGCGAGAGGGCAGCGAGTCGCCGCTGCGGGTGCGAATGACGCCGCACTCCAGCAGGGTATGCGTGCTGCGGCCCGTGAGTGACACGACCCCGTAGCCGGTGATCGCGGTGCCGGGGTCGATGCCGAGCACGATCAAGGGAAGCCGAGACCGGGCTGGGAGGTGGTCATCGGCTGGCCGGGTGTGCTCATGTGCGTTCCAACTCGGCGTCATCCATCTCGAAGTTGGCGTCCACCTTCTGCACGTCCTCCAAGTCGTCGATCGCCTCGATCAACTTCAGCAGCGCTTGCGCGTTCTCCCCTTCCACGCGCACCGTGTTGGTAGGGATCCAGGTGAGTTCGGCATCCATGGCCGGAAGGCCCATGTCCTCCAGCGCCTGCTTCACCGCGTGGAAGTCGTTAGGTGCGCAGGTTACGACGAAGCGATCGTCCTCCCGCACCAGGTCCTCGGCGCCGGCCTCGAGCGCCTTCAACATCACGTCGTCCTCGTCGCGTGCCGCGGCGTCGAGTGAGAGCATGCCCTTGCGGTCGAACATGAACGCCACCGAGTTGGTCGCCCCAAGGTTGCCCCCGCCGCGCGACAGCTTGGCCCGGACCTCGGCCACGGTGCGCGTCGCGTTGTCGGTCAGCGCCTGGATCATGAGCGCCACGCCACCGGGACCGTACGCCTCGTACAGCACCTCGACGTAATCCACCCCTTCCAGCTCCCCGGTGCCCTTGAGGACGGCCCGCTCGATGTTCTCCTTCGGCATCGAGGCTGCCTTCGCGATGTCGATAGCCGTGCGCAGCCGCGGATTGCCCCCGGGATCACCCCCGCCCGTTTTCGCCGCGACGGTGATTTCGCGAATGAGCTTGGTGAACTTGGCGTTGCGCTTCGCGTCCGTCGCCGCCTTGTAGTGCTTGATCTGCTTCCACTTGCTATGACCCGCCATGTCGCTCCGTCCGGGTGGGGTTCTGCTTGGTCGTGGCTCCAAATATAGGACTGCGAATGGTCCCGAACACCCGGAGACGGCTCCCGGCGCTCATTCCTGAGCTATCGGTCGGGCTCCACCATGTCCTCGAAACGGAGCCACCGCTTGTAGAAATAGAGGTCGGCGTACGCGGCCGCGCCTCCCCGATGTTTGAGCACGTGGAGCTCGGCGGCCCCCTCGACGTCGGAGGCCGCCACGTACATCTCCTCGCGATGCACCGCCAGGACGATGTCGGCCAGCTGGCGGATCGCGCCTAACGCCCCGAAGTCTTCCAGCACCGGACGCGGATCGGGACGCTCCCGCACGGAGCGGACCAGGTGCGACACCACCAGCACCGCGCAGTCGCGCCGCACCGCCAGTCCCTTCAGGTCGCGCATCACCTGCGCCAGCTCTTCCTCCGTGGAGCCTCGTCCCAGGGCCAGGGATTGCAGCGGGTCGATGACCAGCAGGTCGAGCCCCAGGTGCTCGATGAGCAGGTCCGACAGCCCGGGCAGCCCGTTAGGCGGCAAGTGGCTCAGCATCGGCGCCCGGGCGCGCATGGCGAGTGCCGCGCTGGCCACGGCCACCTGCTGCTCGTCGTCGAGCCGCCCGTGCCGCAGATCGTCGATACGCACGCGACCCTGCACCGCCAGCGCCCGTTCCAGCAGCCGCGGCGCCGACAGCTCGCCCGAGAAGAGGGCCACGCTGCGGTCCTCGACCGCCGCGCGGAGCGCGATGGCGAGGGCCAGTGCCGACTTCCCCGATCCCACGTCGCCGCCCAGCACCACCAGGTCGCCCCGGCGTACCCCGCCGCCTAACAAGTTGTCGATCGAGGGAAAGCCGGTGGACACGCTGTCCCCCGCGCCGCCCGCGTCGAGCATGCCCTCGAGGTACGCCGCCGCGTCGGGGAGCCGGGGGGCGGTGGGGGAGGGGGAGGGGGAGGGGGACGTCGTGTCGGCGGGAGGGGTATCGGACATGGGCGGTGGTCGGGGGGCCGTGAGGCGGGTCGCGCTCAGGCGGGCCGGAGCGAGGCGAGCAGCTGCCGGATCTCCGCCCGGCAGGGCGGATCCAGCAAGGGCGTGGCCAATCCCACCAGGCGCTCGAAAGCCGCCGCCAGCACGCCGCGATCCTCGCCGGCGCTGGCGTCGACAAGCTGCGTGATGGCCGTCCGGGCGGAGGACGGGAGGGTGAGCGCGCCAATCCAGAATCGTGCCCCGCTGGCGCGGGCCGCACGCGCCGGCGCCGGGATCGGCGTGGCCCCCGCACATGCCCCGGCCAGCCGGGCGCCCACGAAGAGCGCCATGGCCAGTTCCCGCTCGCCTCCCAGGGGAAGGCGACCGGCAAGCGCCGCCAGGGCGCGAAAGCGGAACGATACGGCGGCGAGGGCGTATGGCGGTTGCGCGAGCACGCCGTGAATCTAGGTCGGTCGCGTCACTCGGCAAACGAATTACCCACCCATACATTCAAACCATGCCGCCGCTGCCGAAGATCGGCCGGCCCCCCAGGCAGGTCCTGTGGGTGGACGACGAATCCGAGCTCCTCGAGCCACACCGCCTCTTCCTCGCCGACAAGGGCTTCGAAGTCACCGTCGCAACCAACGCCGACGATGCCATCGAGATGCTGCGTCGCCGCCCGTACGAGCTGCTGCTGCTGGACGAGCAGATGCCGGGCAAGCGCGGGCTGGAGGCGTATCGCGAAGTGCGTGAGATCGCCCCGGCCATGCCCGTGGTGATGGTCACCAAGAGCGAGGACGATGCCACCCTGCGCGAGGCGTTAGGCGCCGCGGTGCGCGACTATCTCGTCAAGCCGGTGTCGCCCCGGCAGGTGCTGACGGCAGTTACGAAGATCCTGGAAGGCACGAAGATCCGCCGGCAAGCCATGTCCCGCTCCTTCGTGGAGCGTTTCCGCGTCATCGAGCACGAGCGTCACGGGAATCTCGATTGGCGGGGGTGGATCGAGCGCTTCGACGAACTCATGCGCTGGGACGTGGATCTCGCGGAGTCGGGGGAGATGGGACTGTACGAATCATTGCGCGGTCTCTATCCCGACCTCCAGCGGGAGTTCGCCGGCTTCATGGAGCGTGAGTATCCGCGGTGGCTGCAGGACCTGGACGGGGATCGCCCGCCCCTGTCCATCGACGTGGTGAGCGAATTCGTGCTGCCCGTGCTGCAGCGGGAGCGGCAGGTGGTGATGATCGTGGTGGACTGCATGCGCGTGGACCAATGGCGGGTGCTGGAGCCCACGCTCGCCTCGCTGTTCGACGTGGAGACGACGCACTACTACGCGGTCCTGCCCACCGCCACGCCGTACTCGCGCAACTCCATCTTCAGCGGGCTCTTTCCGGGCGAGATTGCTGCGCGCTTTCCCGACTGGTGGGGGGAGCGCGACGACGAGACGCTCAACGCGCACGAGCGCGACCTGCTGGAGGCGCAGTTCCGGGAGATGAAGGTCTCGACCTCGGTGCGCTACCACAAGATCTCGACCCCGCACGATTCGGACGACCTGGAACGACACATCTCGACGGCCATTGCGCCTGACGGTGTGAGCGCGTTCGTCTTCAACTTCGTGGACCTGCTCACGCACGGCCGCTCCGAGTCGGCCATCCTGTTCGAGGTGGCCAAGGACGAGATCGCGCTCCGGCAGCTCACGCTGCAGTGGTTCCAGCGCTCGGCGCTGCTCTCGGTGCTGAAGGAAGCGGCGCGCCGCAAGATGAGCGTGGTGCTCACCAGCGACCACGGCTCCATTCACTGCACCACGCCCGCCACCGTCTTCGCCAAGCGCGACGCCACGCAGAACCTGCGCTACAAGTTCGGCGAGGACCTGCGCGCCGAGCGCCCCGAACAGGCGCTGCTGTTCACCAACGAGGACTCGTTGCGCCTGCCGCGTCGCGGGCTGGGGGCCAATTCGCTGCTGGCGGTGGGCAACACCTTCTTCGTGTATCCCACGAAACTCCGCGAATACCAGAGCCGCTATCGGGGCTCGTTCCTGCACGGCGGCGTCACGCCCGAGGAAGTCATCGTGCCGCTGGCGCTGCTCACGCCCAAGCGATGAGCGACGGGTTCGCCGGTCGCCGCGCGTGCCGCGCACGTCGCACGGCGATCCATCGGGCGGACCGGGGCGCCTGACAATGTATCGACGGCTCCTGGCCTTCCTGCGTCCGCACGGATGGCGCATGACCGCGACCATCGCGTGCAACATCGGCGCGGCGCTGCTGGACGTCTTCTCGTTCACGCTCCTCATCCCGTTCCTCGACGCGTTGTTCGGCACCACCACCATCGGGAAGATCACCGAGTTCCAGCAGAAGCTGGTCGGGGCATTCGTGGGCTCCGGCGATGCCATGATCTCGCTGCGGAACATCATCGTCGTCATCCTCATTGCGGTCACGCTGAAGAACGTGCTGGTGTGGCTCAGCGGACAGTTCGGCGCCTCGCTGCAGGAGTACGTCACGCGCGACCTGCGCAACACGGTGTACGCGCACCTGCAGCGCCTGCCGCTCGCCTACTTCACGCGCACCAAGGCGGGGCAGATCCTCGCCCGCGTGCTCACCGACACGCAGCAGACCAAGCAGGTGATCACCGAGGCGGTGACGCGTTCGATCCAGAGCACCGCGATGGTGTTGACGGCGATCGGCGCGATGTTCGCCATCTCGTGGCGGCTCTCGCTGCTGGCGCTTGTCGTCGCCCCGATCCTCATCGGGCTGCTGCAACCCATCCTGCGCAAGCTGCGGAAAGGGCACAAGCGGTTGGGCAACCAGTACGGCGACATGACGAGCGTGGTGCAGGAGACGGTCAACGGCATCCGGCTCGTGAAGTCGTACCGCGGCGAGGCCTACGAGGAGGGACGCTTTCGCGCCTCGAGCGATCACTACGCGATGGGCATGGTCCGCGTGAATCGCATTGCCTACCTCGCCCAGCCCATCACGGAAACGGTGGCCACCGCCATCGCGATGCTCATCCTCCTCATCGGGGCCCGGCAGGTGCAAGTGGACGGGACGATGAGCGGGTCGGAGCTCATCGCCTTCCTCGCCATCGTGATGCGCATGCTGCAGCCGCTCAAGCAGCTCTCACTGGTGCCGACGGTGGCGCAGCAGTCGCTGGCGGCGGCCGAGCGGGTGTTCGAGGTGCTCGACCATCCCGCGGAGATCGCGACCGATACCGGCACGCGGGACGTGCGGGAGTTGGGAGACGCCATCGCGTTCGAACACGTGGGCTTCGCGTACGACAGCGAGCCGGTGCTCCATGACGTGACCTTCACCGCGCGGCGGGGAGAGGTGGTCGCCCTGGTGGGGCCGAGCGGCGCGGGCAAGAGCACGCTGGTGGACCTCATCCCGCGCTTCTACGAGTGCACCAGCGGGCGCATCCTGCTCGACGGCATCGACACGCGCGACATCACGCTGGGATCTCTGCGGTCACTCACCGGCATCGTGTCGCAGGACACGGTGCTGTTCAACGATTCCGTGCGCAACAACATCGCGTACGGGGCGCCGGGCACGTTTACCGACGCACA
This sequence comes from Gemmatimonadaceae bacterium, assembly GCA_039927015.1. Taxonomy (GTDB): domain Bacteria; phylum Gemmatimonadota; class Gemmatimonadetes; order Gemmatimonadales; family Gemmatimonadaceae; genus SCN-70-22. The sequence continues at coordinate 11,993 of JBDSVW010000039.1, forward strand.
GGTGGAAGCCGCCGCGCGGGCGGCGAACGCACACGCGTTCATTGCCGAGTTGCCCGAGGGCTACGGCACCGTGCTGGGCGAGCGGGGCACCCGCCTGTCCGGGGGGCAGCGCCAGCGTATCGCCATCGCGCGCGCCCTGCTCACCGATCCGCCGGTGCTCATTCTTGACGAAGCCACCTCCGCGCTCGACACGGCGTCCGAACGCCTGGTGCAGGAAGCCATCGACCGGCTGCTCGCGGGGCGCACCGTCTTCGTCATCGCGCACCGTCTCTCCACGGTGCAGCATGCGTCGCAGATCCTGGTGCTCGACCGCGGACGACTGGTGGAACGTGGCACGCACGACGCGCTGTATGCGTTAGGCGGCATGTACCGCCGCCTGCACGGTATGCAGTTCGCGGATCGTCCCGTGACCGTGGGCGCCTGACCGATGCGCGCCCTGTTCCTGCATGCCCATCCGGCCTGGGGAGGCGAGGCGCGCGTGTTCGCGAGCGTGGCGGGAGCGCTGGCCGAGCGCGGCCATGAAAGCTGGTTCGCCGCCCCGGCGGGTAGCGAAGCCGCCATGCAGGCGGCGCAGCGCGGACTGACCGTCATCGCGCTGCCGCAGCGGCGCAGCGCGCGCCGCGATGCGAGGCATGTGCGACACGTCCTGCCGCGCGACTTCGTGGACGTGGTGTTCGTCCACACCGACGCCGAGCACCTGGCGGCCGCCTTCGCCACGCGCGGGGCGAAGCGGGGCGCAGTGGTACGGCGTATTGCGGCTGGCGGTGAGGTCACGCAGACGTGGCGCCGGCGGCGCGCGGAGCGGCTGGTGCCGACGCGCTACCTGTACACCAGCGAATCGCCGCCGTCCGCGCATCTAGTGGCGAGCGGAACGCCCACCCCGATGCGCGCTGAACTGGGGGTCGACGTGCCCGAGAGCAGCAATGGCGCCGGGGGGCCGAACGCGACGGTGCTCGTCTGCATGGCGACGCGCGAGTCGTTGCGGCGGGCGACGAACGTGCTGCGCGCCGTGGCACTGCTGGTGCAGCGACACCGCAACCTCACGCTGCGCGTGATCGGTTCCGTGGCGCAGGACGAGGACCTGAAGATCCTCGCCACCGCCCTCGGACTCGGACGTCGCGTGGAGTGGCTCGGCCATCCACTGGACCTTGCCGCGGCGCTGCGGGGAGCGGCGGCAGGCTGGGTGATTGCCGACGGCGACGAGGCGGGCCTCGGGGCGCTGGAACTGATGGCGCACGGCGTCGTGGTGTTGGCCGAACGTACGTCGATCGCCAGCCGGTACGTCTCCAACGGTATTCATGGCGTGTTGATGACACAGCTCGATCCGGCGCTGATGGCCGCCGAGGCGGCGGTGCTGCTGGCGGACGCCGAGCGACGCACGGCGATGGGGCAGGCCGGACGGCTGCGCGTGGAGCGGGAGTTCTCGCTGCGGGAGATGCTGGCGGGTTTCGAGCAAGCGGCCCACTCCTCGCGGGAGCGGCAGGGGAGGCGTGGGTGATGCCCGGTACAGTGCCCGTCAGCGTGGTGATTGCCGCCCGGAATGAGGAACGGGAGATCGCCGAGTGCGTCGCCAGCACCGCGTGGGCGCAGGAGATCATCGTCGTGGAGAACGACTCGAACGACGAGACGCTGGCGAGGGCGGAGGGCGCGGGCGCCCAGGCGTTCCGCCATCCCTTCGTCTCGATCGGGGCGCAGCGGAATGCCGCCATCGCCCGCGCCACGCAGCCGTGGATTTTCGTGCTCGACGCCGACGAGCGCGCCACGCCGGCGTTAGGCAGGGAGGTGCTGGCGCTCGTCGAGGCCGACGGCCGTGGGCAGGACGCCTTTCGTGCCCCCCGCCGGAACTTCTTTTTCGGGCGGGAGATTGCGCACGGCGGCTGGGAGCGCGATCGCCCGGTGCGGCTCTTCCGGTCCACGCTGCGATACGACGAACGTCCGGTGCACGAGCACGTCATCGTCACCGGCGCGGTGGGCACCCTGCATGAGCCGCTGCTGCACACGCCGTACGCCACCCTGGACGAGTACTTCGAGAAGCTCGGGCGGTACTCGCGCGACTGGGCGCGCCAGCATGCGGCGCGCGGGAGGCGGGCGCGCGCGAGCGACCTGCTGCTGCGTCCAGCCGGGCGGGTGGTGAGCATGCTGGTGTTGCGCGGCGGGTGGCGTGACGGGGTGCACGGCGTGGTGCTGGCGGCGCTGGCGGCGACGAGCGTGGCGGCGAAGTACGCGCAGTTGTGGGCCCTGGAGCGGGGGGCCCCCCCCGAATCACCACGCTAGGGCGCATGCGTCACCTCTTCGTCACACAGGACTACGCCCCAGACCTCGGCGGCATGGCACGTCGACACGTCGAGCTGTGCCGGCGCTTCGCCCCCGACTCCGTGGTCGTCTCCACCGTCGGCGCGACGCACGCGGCCGCCTTCGACGCCGGGGAAGCGTATCCCATCGAACGCCAGCCCTTTCCCTTCGCCCGCTCCAAGCGCTTCGCCAGCCAGGTGGCCTGGAGCCACGACCTGGTGGCCCTCTGTCGCGCCGGCGCCGACGTCATGCACCTCGGCAACGTGCGGCCGTGCGGCTATGCCGTGGCACTCGCGGCGCGCCGCACGGGCACGCCCTATCTGGTGTACGTCAACGGCGGCGACCTGCTGCGCGAACAACGCAAGAGCCAGGGCGACGCGCTCAAACGCTGGTCGGCCCGCCGCATCCTGGGCGACTCGTTAGGTGTGGTGGCCATTTCTGCCTGGTCGGCGGCGCTCGCGCGCCAGGTGATGAGCGAGGTCGGCGTGCGGCGGCCGCCCCCAGTGGCTGAGATCGAGCTGGGGACAGACCCCGCCCACTTCTCACCGGCGCGCGACCGCGGTGCGCTGCGACGCCGGCTGGGCATTCTCGACGCACCATTGTTGCTGACGGTGGCGCGCCTGGTGCCGCACAAGGGGCAGGACGTCGTCATCCAGGCCCTCGCGGCCATGAGCGATACGAGGCCCGACGTGCGGTACCTGGTCGTGGGCGAGGGACACGACCGCCAGCGGCTGGAACAACTGGCGCAGGCCGCGGGCGTGGCCGACCGGCTCATCTTCGCCGGTCCCATGTCCGACGACGAGGTCGCTGAGGCCTACGCGACCGCCGATGTGTACGTCGGGCTTTCGCGCGTCGACAACGGCATCAACGTGGAAGGCTTCGGCATCTCTTTCGTGGAGGCGTCGGCGAGCGGTACGCCCTCCATCGCCGGAGATTCCGGAGGCGTGCGCAGCGCTGTGCGCGACGGCATCACCGGCATGGTGGTGCCTCCCACCGACACGGGCGCCGTGGTGGCGGCTCTCGCGCGCCTCCTGGGCGACGATAACCTGCGCCGGCACATGGGTGCGGCGGGGCGCCAGGCGGTGGAATCGCACTACAACTGGGATCGCGTCGCCCGCGAGACGGTTGCCTTCACCCACGAGCGCCTGTCGGCGGGAGGCGCCGCGTGAGCGCCTCGCCCACCCTCGCGCACCGCATCCAGTTCGCGCTCCTGCGCGGCATGATTGCCGTGCTCTCCACTCTTCCGGT
>JBDSVW010000040.1:0-9142 GCA_039927015.1 Gemmatimonadaceae bacterium
GCGATTTCGAGAAGTATCGTGGCAGGTTGAAGGGCAAGATCGTGCTGCCGCAGACGGCGCGCGAGGTGCGGCTGCTGGAGGGGCCGGTGATCCTGAAGATGGGCGAGGCGGAGATTCGTGAGGCGGAGTCCACGCCCATTCCGTCTGCGACGAGCGCCCGTCCCGCGCCGCCTGCGGTGTCCCAGGCGCAGCTGCTGACCTTCTTCGTGGACGAAGGCGTGGCGGCCGTGCTGGACCGCGGCTCCGACTCGGACATGTCGTCCGGTGGCAGCGACCTCTCCTGGCAGACGCAGCGCACCGATGGCGGGACAGTGTTCGTGGGCGCGGGCAGCAGCCGCGATCCGAAGGCGGCACCGGTGCCGGTGCAGGTGACGCTGGCCGTGGAGCACTACAACCGCATGGTGCGCATCCTGGAGAAGGGCGTGCCGGTGAAGGTGGAGCTGGACGTGCGCGTGAAGTTCCACGAGGAGACCGCGCCTAACGGCTTCAACATCATCGCCGAGATTCCCGGCACCGATCCGAAGCTGAAGGACGAGATCGTGCTCATCGGCGGGCACTTCGATTCGTGGCACGCCGGCACCGGCGCGACCGACAATGCCACCGGCTCGGCCGCCATGATGGAAGCGCTGCGCATCCTCAAGGCGTTAGGCGTGCAGCCGCGGCGCACCATCCGCGTCGCGCTGTGGGGCGGGGAGGAGCAGGGACTGCTTGGCTCGCGCGAGTACGTGAAGAAGCACATCGCCGACGGCGCCACGCTCATGCCCGAGCACGCGAAGCATTCCGCCTACTTCAACATCGACAACGGCACCGGGCGCATACGTGGCGTGTGGCTGCAGCAGAACTTCGGCGTGGAGCCGATCTTCCAGCAGTGGATCACGCCCCTCAAGGACCTGGGCGTGACCACGCTCGGTCCGCGCTCGGTGGCCAGCACCGACCACTCCTCGTTCGACGCCGCGGGCATTCCCGGCTTCCAGTTCATGCAGGAACGGCTGGAGTACAACTCCCGCACGCACCACTCCAACATGGACGTGGTGGACCGGGTACAGCGCGACGACATGGTGCAGATGTCCACCGTGGTGGCGTGGTTCGCCTACAACGCGTCCATGCGCGACGAGAAGCTGCCGCGCAAGGCGATGCCGCCGCTGCGCGTCGCGCAGTAAGCCGGGGCAGGGGCTCGCGAGACGCGCGAGCCCTCAGAACGATTCGGTGGGGAACGCCATCATCACGCCCGCGCCGGCGATCATCGAGGCGTGCAGGGCATGGATGTTGGGCAGCAGGTGCTGGAAGTAGAAGCGTGCCGTGAGCAGCTTCGCCTCGTAGTGGGCCGCGGGGAAGGCGCCCCCCGAGGCGAGGCGCTCATGCGCCACCCGCGCCGTGCGCAGCCACTGGTGGCCTAACGCCACATAGCCGAACAGGTGCAGGTACTCGCTCGCGGCGCCTCCCATGTCGTCGGGGTTCTTTACACCCTGCTCGGTTATCCACCGGGTGGCCTTGGTGAGCGTGTCCGCAGCTCCAGCGAGCGCGGTCGCGAGGTCCGCCAGCTCGGGTACTGCGGCGGAGGCGGTGATCTCCTTCGTCAGGATGGCCGCGTAGCGCTTCACCAGCCGCCCATTCCCCTCGCTCAGCTTGCGACCCGCGAGGTCGAGCGCCTGGATGTGGTTGGTGCCCTCGTAAATCATTCCGATGCGCGCATCGCGCACGAACTGCTCCATGCCGTACTCGCGGATGTAGCCGTGGCCACCGAAGATCTGCAGGCCCAGGTTGGTGCTGGCGAATCCGAGGTCGGTGAAGAACGCCTTGATGATGGGCGTGAGCAGCGCGACCAGGTCGGCCGCCTCCACGCGCCGGGCCTCATCGGGGTCGCGGAACTCCTGGTCGATGAGCATGCCGGTCCACGTCGAGAGGGCGCGCGCCCCCTCGATGAAGGCGCGCATGCTGAGCAGGCCGCGCCGCGTCTCGGCGTGCACGATGATAGGGTCCGCGGGTCCGTCGGGATTCTTCGTGCCGGACAGCGAGCGCCCCTGCAGCCGCTCACGGGCGTAGTGCACCGCGTTGTGATACGCGTTCTGCGCCAGCCCAAGGCCCTGGATCCCGACGCCAAGGCGCGCCGAGTTCATCATCGTGAACATCGAGCGCATGCCCTTGCCTTCCTCGCCCACCAGGTACCCCACCGCCTCGTCGAAGTTGAGCACGCAGGTGGCCGAGCCTTTGATGCCCATCTTGTGCTCGATGGATCCGCACGTGACCGGGTTGCGCGCGCCTAACGAACCGTCGGCGTTCGGCACGAACTTCGGCACGAGGAACATCGAGATGCCGCGCGTGCCGGGAGCCGCGCCCGGCAGCTTGGCGAGCACGAGATGCACGATGTTCTCCGTGAGGTCATGTTCGCCCGCGGTGATGAAGATCTTCTGTCCCGTGACGCGGTAGGTGCCGTCGTCGAGTTGCTTCGCCTTGGTGGTGAGGATGCCCAGGTCCGTGCCCGCGTGCGCCTCCGTGAGGCACATCGTGCCCGCCCACTGGCCACTGGCCAGGCGCGGGAGGTAGAACGCCTGCTGCTCCTTCTCCCCATGCGTGTGAATCGCCTCGTAGGCACCCTGCGCGAGCCCGGGATACATGGCGAAGGAGAGGTTGCTGCCGACCACCATCTCATCCACCGCGAAGCGCAGCGTCAGGGGCAGCCCCTGCCCGCCGTGTTCAGGATCGGAGGCGAGGCCGATCCACCCTCCCTCCCCATACGCCCTGAACGCTTCCTTGAACCCCTTCGGTGTGCGCACGACGCCGTTGTCCCACGTGCAGCCCTCGGCGTCTCCCGATGCGTTGAGCGGGGAAAGAACTTCCTCGCAGAACTTGCCCGCTTCCTCCAGGACCGAGATCATGAGATCCGGCGACACCTCGGCGTACTCCTTGTAGGCCGTGAGCTGTGCGGCATCGTACAGCTCGGTGAGGATGAAGCGAAAATCATCGACTGGGGCGCGGTATGTCGGCATGAACACAACCCGTGAGCGAGGGGAGAAGGGTGTCTCATAATAGTGCGGCGGGGTGTGCTCTGCGTCGGCGGTGTCCATCGATCGCCATGGCCGCGCTCCTGCTCATGACGGTGGGAGGATGCATCCAGTCGCCCGTTCCGACGCCGGGAGGCACCGCGGGCGAGCAGTTGGCTCGCCTGGAATTGCTCTATGCCGATGCGCGGGAGCTGTACTTCCAGATCTACGTCACCAGCGCGCGCGGCGCGATGCAGAATCTTCGCGGCCAGTCGCTGGCCGACATGCGGGGGGCGCATTTCGCGTTGCGCACGCGCGCCTTCGACGCACTGGGCGCGCTCGATTCCAGCCGCTACGGGGCGGAGGACCGACGGGCGATTCGCACCATGCGCGCCCAGTTGCAGGCGTCCACGTCCATCGAGCAGGCGGACGCTCCCGCACCAGCGGACGAGGGTGGCGCCGTACCCTCGTGCAGCTACCGCGCAAGCGCGCTTGCGGTCGGCGACAGCGCGCTCGCCCGGTTGGCGGAGCGCATCTACAGCTGCTACGGAAAAGCGGCGAGTCACGTGGTGACCCACACCGACACCAGCGACCGGCTCAGCGTGCTCGCACGCCTTGGTACCGAGCCCTCCAGCGCCGAGCGGGAGAAGCTGTGGCGGTCCCTCGCCTCCGTGTGGGCCTCCGTGAATGGCGACAACGCGCCGGACAGCCCGTATCGCACCATGCTGCCGCTCGTGGTGGCGGCGCAGCGGCTTCACGGCTCCTCCATCGCCCGGGCTGCCACTTCGTTAGGCATGCCGCCCGCACAGGTGGAATCGACGTTGCTGCGCGTGCTGCAGGCGTGGCGCGATCACACGCCGGCGGCGCCCGTGGAGCCGTGGAACTGGTACTACGAGAACGGCGCGCTCAGCCGCCGATTCTCGCCCCGACTGAATGTCGAGGCCATGCAGGGGTTGAACGACCGCTTCTACGGGGACCAGGGGGCGGACCTCTCGGTGCTCAACATCCAGTACGACCTCGCGCCCCGCCCCGGCAAGACGCCCGTGGCGTTCACCCAGTTCGGAAAGGCCGCGAGGCTGCGCCGGGGTGACTATGGTGAGAGCGAAGCGTGGGTGTTCGCCACCTACCGCAGCGGAGGCTTCGATAATCTCACCGAACTCTTGCACGAGACCGGGCACGCGATCCACATCAGCGCCATCGCCACGCGGCCGGCCTTCGCCGACTGGCCGGACAGCGATCCATTCACCGAAGCGTTAGGCGACCTGTTGGCGCTCGAGACGTACGAACCGGCGTGGCAAGAGCGGTACCTTGGCAGCGCGGCGCCGCTGGACGAGTCGCAGCGCGCGAAGTACGGCGCCATTGTGATGGACGTCGCGTGGGCGCTGTTCGAGCTGCGCATGTTGCGCGATCCCTCGTCCGACCCCAACGCCGAGTGGACGGCGATCACCCGCGAGTACCTGCACATCGTGCCGCATCCCGAGCTGAGCTGGTGGGCGCAGCGCGGCCAGCTGGTGGAGTCGCCCGGCTACATGATGAACTATGCGCTGGGCGCGATGGTCACCGCGGAGCTGCGCCAGAAGGTGCGCGAGGCACGTGGCACCTTCTCCCAGCCCAACGAGGGGATGTACCGCTGGCTCAGCGACCGGCTCTACCAGTGGGGACTCGAGCGTCCATCGCGCGAGGTGCTGCAGGGCTTCCTGGGCAACTCGTTAGGCGCCGAGGCGCTCATCGCGGACCTCGGCCGGATTCCGGCGCACTGAGGGCGCGCCCTGCAGCGCGCCGTAAACGTGCGTGAAGCGCGGCCCGCGGCGGACTACGGAATGCGCGCCACGCCCAGGCCCGGCGTCGCAAAGCGCGTAAAGAGCGCCGGGTCGTGGCCCGGGACGACGAGTTCCCGGCGCGTGGCAAGGCGCAGCATCCGTGCCTGCGCCCGCAGGTTGGACAACGAATCGAGGGTCTGGGCGATGGGGCGCTGGCCGTCCAGGTTCTCGTAGAGGTAGGCGTTGTCCGATGCGACCACCGCGGTGGCGCCGCCCACCAGCGTCGCACTCACGAACTGCGAGGCCATCGTATGCTTGCCACCGGTGAACACCCGGATGCCAGGAAGAATCTCCACGTCGTCGCCGTCCACCAGCTGCACTCGGCCGCTGGCATACAGTCGCCGGTAGAGCGCCGACACGCCCGGATCGATGGCCGGTTGCAGTGGCTGGCCCTCGGCACCCACGTAGTACTCGAACTCCTCTCGCTGCAGCCAGACGCGCGCATTGGGAAAGAGATCGACGCCATCGGCGTGGTCCCAGTGAATGTGCGTCACGATGATGTCGCGCACGCTGTCCGGATCGATGCCTGCGGCGCGCACCGCGTCACTCGGCAAGCGATAGTCCTGCGGCTTCCACTGATCGAGAAACTTCTGCCGATGAAAGCCCGCGTCCACCAGCACGGTGTGGCCGCCCCGGTCGCGCAGCGCCCACACCATTACCGCCACGTCCATCCGGCGCGACGAATCGGCGCCCGCCACCAGGCCGCGCACAGGGAAGTTGGCAAGCGTGCCGAAACGGATCGCGTCGAGTGTGTACTCGCCCGCGGGCGCGGTTGACGCGCTGGAGGCGGAGCCGCGCGCGCAGGCGGCCGTGGCGGCGAGCAGCAGTACGCGCGTCGCCACGGTGCGAACTCGCGCCGGGCTTCGGCGCCAGGATGACATGAAGCATGAAGAGCGCATCGGGGGTTCCAGGTTGTCCGGCATCAGAAGGTGGCGCCGAGCAACACGGCGTTGGCGAATATCGGCAGCAGTCCCCGGTACAGGTCGCGGTATACGGGATCGTGGGCGAACGCGATCACCCGCCCGCGACCCGCGCGCTCCGTCCAGAGATATGGCGAGAGCGCGAGCTTGGCGGGCACCTCCGGCCAGAAGTAGCCGGAGAGCCTGATGCGGTCAGCCGACGCGAAGCGAATCACCGCCTCACCCGCCGCGAGGTCCTTCGGCACGCTCAGCACACGACCGGAGTTCACAAACACCGGAAGCTCACCGGTCGCCACCCCAGTCATGAGCGGGGAGAGCGAGTCGAAGGTCGCGCGCGCCAGCACCCCCGGGAGGCTCGCCGGCAGCGGCGCGCCGCCCGCCGAGTCGGCGCGCGTCGAGTCGCGCGTCACGCGGGTGCGCGCGAGGCCGAGCTTCTCCTCCGCCAGCCAGTCGGTGGCGCCATCGATCGTGATGAGCACACCGCCATCGCGCACCCATTGCACCAGGCGCGTGCGCCCCGTCTCGCCTAACGCGCGCTCCAGCGCCGCCGATGCCACCGACGGGACGATGAGCACCGTGAACCGGTCGAGGCCGGGGCCGGACACCAAGCCGGCATCCACCAGCGCGGCGGGATAGCCCATGCGCTGGTCCAGCGCATACCAGGCGAAGCCGAACGAACCGCCACTGACCGGCGCGCCGCCCAGCAGCGCCACGCGCGGGGGAAGGATGGGCACAACCGAGTTGCTGCCAAGGTCCGTACCTTCGCTCACGCCGGCGGAGGAAATGCCGGAGACCGTGGCACCCGCCGCGCGCGCGTGCGCCACGACCACGTCGTGCACGTCGGGCCGGTTGACCGCGACCCGCACCAGGAACGCTCCTTGGGGAAAGCGGGCGCCGTCCGCGACGAAAGAGCGGGGCGCATGCCACACGCGCACCGAATCCTTGAGCAGGGATGCGAGCAGCCGGAGACTCGCCTCGCTGCCCGGTGCGAACGCGTATCCATAGCGGGCGCGCGCCACGGTCGCGGGCGCAACGCGCGGCGCCTCCGTCACGAGCGTGACACCTGAGGGCACGCTGCGCGTCCACCAGGCCTGCAGCCGGTACGCCAAGGGCATGGACCACGCCGTGACGTCGTAGAAGCGATTGCGCTGGCCCGTACGGCGCATCTCGAGCTCCAGCCTGACGAAGGCGGAGTCGAGTGCTGCGTCGGGCTCCAGCAGCGCCTTGGCGAGATGTCCCTGCGGCTGCGACAAGTCCACCACGTAGCTGCCAGCGGGCACGCGGGTCGAAGCCGCGGATGTGGTGGCGCCGAACATCGTGGCATCGCGCAGCTCCGTCGCGCCGGCAAGGCGCTGCACCTCGATGCCATTCTCGCGCAGCTTCACGGCCAGCGAGTCGGCGCGCCCCTGCTCGTCCCGGGCGAAGACGATCGCGCGCATCGGACCGCGCGCATGGATGGCGATGGCATCGCTGCGCGATTTGGCGTAGTCGCGCACCAGCTCTGTGCGCCGGCGCGCCGAGGTGCGCACCGTGGCCCATTCGGCCGTATAGTGCTCCCACGCGGCCTGGCGCAGCGTGCGCAGCATGCCGTCGTTGCGCCTCACCACGCCGCCGCCGGAAGAGGCAGACTCGAACAGCATCCCCACGCTCCCGGTCAGCATCGGCCAGCCCTCACCGTAGCCGGGATAGAATGAGTCATAGCCCTCACGCCGGAAGTACGACCAGCCGTGCGTGTCGAAGGCGGCGCCGTGCGCGGCGGCAAAGATGTCGAACCACCGGGTGAGGTGCAGCGGATTGTTCTTGTTGTCCGGCTCGCGCGGCGGCGCGAAGTAGAAGGAGGCGCTGGAGCCCTGCTCGTGCAGGTCCACGGCCACATGCGGCCACCACTGCAGGTACGACTGCACGCGGCCGCGCGACTCCGGATGCGACTGGATGAACCAGTCGCGATTGAGGTCGAAGTAGTAGTGCGAGGTGCGCGGGCCCGGCCAGCTGCCCGAGTTGTTCATGGCGCCCGGCTCCACCGACGGCCCCTGGGCGCTCCAGGTGCGTTCCAGGTCGTGCGTGAAGCGCTCGCGCCCGTCGGGGTTCTCGTTAGGATCGATCAGCACCACCGTGCTGTCGAGCGACATGAGCGTCTCCCGGTCGGTGCCGGCGGCGAGCTGGTACAGCAGCGCGAGCCCTGCCTCCGCCCCCGAGGCTTCGCCGCCATGCACCGAGTGCGCGAGCCAGACGATGGCGGGAACGCGGGCGGTGGCTGCCTCCAGCGCCGCTGGCGTGGCGCCGCGCGGGTCGGCCACGCGCCGGGCGTCGGCCCGGATCGCGTCGAGGCGCACCATGTTCGCCTCGCTGGCGACCGTGATGAGCAGCATCTCCCGTCCCTCGAAGGTGTGCGCGACCGTATCCACCCGCACGCGCGGCGACACGGCCGCCACGCGCTCGATGTAGCGCATCATGAGCCGGTGCGGCGTGAAGCGCTCGCCCAGCTCGTAACCAAGGACGGCGCGGGGCGTGGGAATACGCGCGTCGTACGTGGCGCCCGCCTCGGCGAAGGCATGCTGGGCACGCAGCGGAGTGAACGGGAGTGCCAGCAGCGCGAGCCATGCGACAGGAAAAAAGCGCACCATTACAGGGCCTCAATGAGGGAGATGAAGTCGGACGGCGTGAATCGGCCACGAGACCGCGGAGAATGCAAGCCGTGCCTGACGATGAAGGCGTGACTGGTCCCGGGGGCCTCCCGCTCGTATGATTGCCGAAGCCACGAGTTGTGCTGCGTCATCCCCTTCGCCCCGCCACACATGTACTTCGCAATTCTCGCCATTCACAACCTGGTGCGTTGGCTGGTCGTCGCGGCCGGCATCTGGGCCGTCGTCCGCTGCTGGCGGGGATGGGTGACGCGTTCGCAGTGGACCCCCGCGCACGCGGGCGCCGTGAAGCTGTTCGTCAACGTGCTGTCGCTGCAGTTCCTCATCGGGCTCATCGTGTACGGCGTGAGTCCGCTCATCCGCGAGGCGATGTCGGACATGGGCGCCGCCATGGGCAATGCGCCGGTGCGCTATTTCGTGGTCGAGCACGCGGTCGTCATGATCCTCGCCGTCGCGCTCGCGCACATCGGCTCCGCGCGCGTGCGCCGCGCCCAGAGCGACTCGGCGCGCTTCCAGACCGCCACCATCTGGATGGGCTTCGCCCTCGCGGCCGTGGTCGGCTTCATCCCGTGGACCACGCGACCGCTCTTCCCCTCGTTCTAGCTCCGACGGCCGTCGCTCTTCCTTGCGCCCTTCCCGCTGCACGCTGGCGCGGGAAGGTTCGCTCTTTCCAAAAGTCATCGGAGGCCCTATCGTGCAAGTACCCTCAACTGTTGAGGGTACTCGCACGATTGCGTGGAGGACGGGTGCACGTACCACTGGAGCTGCTGCAGGGCACG
>JBDSVW010000041.1:0-8658 GCA_039927015.1 Gemmatimonadaceae bacterium
CGGCCTGGGCTCCAAGGTCGTCGTCGAATGCCAGGATACCAGCGCCCGGGAATCGTACACGCTCGTCTTCGGCGATTCGGAGGACTTTGACGAGGGGCACGTAACCATGTCGTCGCCCATCGGCCGCGCGCTCATCAACAAGTCCGTGGGAGAGGTCGCGTTCCTCAAGCTGCCGGGCGCGACGCGCAAGCTCAAGATCCTCGAACTCGTCACGATCCATAATGGGGTGCAGGAGTAGGCAGCCACCCCACGTAGGCGTCAGGTACGTGGCGCTATAGGAGGCGAAACCTGCGGGTTTCGCCTCTCGTCGATTGGCTCACCGGGCCCGTCCGGGGGTAGCAGGAACTATCTCACCCTACCCATGCCGAACCATGACCCTCCGAACTCTACCCTTCCAATCGATTGCCACACTGCTGCTGCTTGGCGCGCTAGGGAGCGTCGGTGCGCGGGCTGGAGCGCAGACGATGGCCGGAATCGTCGTCGTCGGCGAGCAAAAGTCGGCGGTGGGCAAGACGCCGGTCGTCCTGCTCGATGGACGCGAGAACGTCGTGGATACGAGCTCCACCGACGTCTTTGGCGGCTTCACGCTCACGGCTGAGAAGCCCGGCAAGTACTCGGTACTCGTTAGGCGCGAAGGCTACTATCCGGTCTCGACCGAACGCTTCGAGCTGCTGGAGGACGAGACCCGGAACGATACGATCTTCCTGCTGGGACCGCAGGCCGAGACGAGCGTGCGCGAGATCATCGCCGAGGAAATGCGGCGGATCTTCGGGAGCAGCGTGCAGTCCGCCCTGCACCGATATCTCGGGCCGGACGATATCGAGAAGCTCCGTCCTCACGCCTTCTCGCTGGGTGACCTCGTGCGAAGTGGCCGCTTGGCCGGACTGAGCTGGGCCAATCAGCCCTCGGGATGCCTCCGCTTCTCGGCGACCTATGGCTGCGCCCAGATCTTCCTCGACGGCATTCCCGTCAACATGCGCCCCGACCAGGTCTCCGCGTCCGACGTGGAGGCCATCGTCGCGCTGCGGGACACCGAGCTCGGCATCATGGCCACCACGCGGGGGGCGCTCGACAACTCGCAATACGGCGCGGTGGCCGTCTTCACGCGCCGCTTCCGCGTCCGATAGGCCCCCGGCCGCGGCCGTACCACCCGCTGCCCGGCGCACGCCCGCGGTGGCTCACACGATCGTGAACAGCCGCTCCACCTCCTCCTCGTAGCGCCGGAGTTCCTCGCCGACGCGAGCGGCGTCCCAGCCGAGCCGGGACGCGAGCTGGGGCGCGACCTGGGCCGCCGCCGCCATCCCGTGATCGCGGGTCTCGAACGCTACGTGCAGGCGCCGGATGAGCAGGTCGCCTAACGTGCACGCACGTTCCCGCTCGAACGCATGCCACGTCTCCGCCATGATGTAGGGAAGGGACGGGTCGATGCGCGCCGATCCGCGCCCGTCCCCGCCGTCGGCCAGCGTCCACACGTCGCGCCACTCGCTGCCGTACGCGCGCACGAGTCGGTCGGCCACCCCGTCATCTCCCACGGCGTCACGCGCTTCCTGCTCCACCGCTTCCAGCGACGTCATGTCCCCGCCGGGCAGCACGGTCTCCCGGAAGGGGCGACCGCTGCGGTCCAGTTCGCCTAACACACCGCAGACTTCGTCCACCACCTCCTCGGCCATCGCCCGGGAGGTGGTGAGCTTGCCCCCGGTCACCGACAGCACGCCCATGGGCGTGTGCCCGATGGTGTGCTCGCGGGAGGTGCTGTCCGGCAGTGCGTCCGCCAGCGACGCCGCCAGCGGACGTATGCCCGACCATGCCGAGACGATGTCGTGCTGCTGCAGGCGTGCGCTGGGGAAGAAGGCGCTGCACGCGTCCAGCAGGTACCGCACTTCCTCGCGCGTCGCGCGCACGTGGTCCGGCGCGGTGCGCGCCGGCGTCTCCGTGGTGCCGATGATGGTGTGCTCGCGGGCGGGCAGCACGAACATCACGCGCCCGTCCTGCGGCGCGACCAGCGTGACGGCCTCGCGATTGCCGACGCGCATACGGGGGACGGCGATGTGCACCCCCGCCGAGCCCACGACCGACGGCGCCGCCTGCTCGCCTTCCATGCGCAGTACGTCATCGGTCCAGGGGCCGGCGGCGCTCACGATGCAGCGCGCGCGCACACGCATCTCGCGACCCGAAAACGCATCGCGCACCACGGCGCCACGCGCCCTTCCACCCTCCGTGAGCAGCGAGGTGACGCGCGCGTGGTTCATGACGGTCGCCCCGACCCGTGCCGCGCCTAACGCGTTGGCCAGCGTGAGGCGCGAGTCGTCGGTGGATGCATCCCAGTAGATGGCCCCTCCCTCCAGGCCCGACGACAGCAGGCCCGGCTCGCGCGCCAGCACCGCCTGCGCCGACAGCCGCCGGTGGTTGCCGACATTCCGGAAGAGCGAGAGCGCGTCGTACAGCGTGAGGCCCGCCAGCAGCTTCCAGTGCGCCACCCTCGCCCCATCATACACGGGCCAGGTGAAGGACAGCGGGCGCACGAGGTGCGGCGCCAGCCGCAACAACCGCCGCCGCTCCCGGCTCGATTCGAACACGAGGTGCAAGTGGCCATGCTCGAGGTAGCGAACGCCACCGTGCACCAGGCGGGACGACCGGCTGGAGGTCCCGCTCGCGAAATCGTCCTTCTCGCAGAGGGCCACGGTAAGCCCCCGCAGGGCCGCGTCGCGGGCGATGCCGCAGCCCACGATCCCGCCGCCGATGACGAGCAGGTCGAACTCGCCGGCCTCCAGCGTGCGCTGCGCCTGCGCCCTCCAGTCGGTCGCCATGGCGTCCATGGTTGCCCCGTGCTTCGCCGCACCTAGCTTTGACATGATGCCAACCTATTCAAGTGGCCGCCGGGTGGCGATCATCGCCGGCGTCCGCACGCCGTTCGCGAAGGCCGGTACGCTCCTCAAGCCGCTGTCGGCCATCGAGCTCGGCAAGTTGTGCGTGGCGGAACTCATCCAGCGCACTGCGCTGGATGGCGACGCCGTGGACGCCCTCGTCTTCGGCACGGTGGTGCAGTCGGTGCTCGCGCCGAACATCGCACGCGAGATCGCCCTCATGCCACACCTGCCTAAAGGCGTGCAGGCGTTCGCCGTCTCCCGCGCCTGCGCCTCGGCCAACCAGGCCATCACCGACGGCGCCGACCAGATCGCCCTCGGCCACGCGGATGTCGTGATTGCCGGCGGCGCGGAGTCGCTGTCCAATGTGCCGGTGCTCCATTCGAGGGGATTCTCCGATGCGCTGGTGACGGCCTCGCGTGCCCGCTCGCTTGTCGGGCGCGCCCGCTCGCTCGCCCGCCTTCGTCCGCGGGATCTCCTGCCGGTCACTCCTGCCATAGCCGAACCGAGCACCGGCGAGACGATGGGACAGTCGGCCGAGAAGATGGCGAAGATCAACGACATCGCGCGGGCGGAGCAGGATGCCTTTGCGCTCCGCTCGCATGAGTTTGCGGCCGCCGCCACCCGCGACGGGCGCCTGACGGCGGAAATGACACCCGTCTGGCTGCCGCCCCGCGGGGAGACGGTGGTCACCACGGACAACGGCATCAGGGGGGACAGCAGCATCGAGCAGCTGCAAGCGCTCAAGCCCGTCTTCGACCGTCGCTACGGCAGCGTGACCGCCGGCAATGCCTCGCCGCTCACCGACGGGGCGGCCGCGGTCCTGCTCATGAGCGAGGAGAAGGCGAAGGCGACCGGGTATGCACCGTTAGGCTACATCCGCTCGTATGCCTATGCGGCACTCGATCCGGGCGAACAGCTCCTCATGGCGCCCGTGCTCGCGACGCCGGTGGCGCTGCAGCGCGCGGGGCTGTCGCTGGCGGACATCGACGTGATCGAGATGCACGAGGCATTCGCCGCGCAGGTGCTGTCGAACATCCGGGGGCTGGCGTCGCCGGAGTGGGCGGCGCGCGCGGGCTTCAGCACGCCAGTAGGCGAGGTGGACTTCGACCGGCTCAACCAGTTGGGCGGCTCCATCGCCATCGGGCATCCCTTCGGGGCGACGGGCGCGCGCATCACCACCACCCTGTGCCACGAGCTGGCCCGGCGTGGCGGCCAGTTCGGGCTCATGACCGTCTGTGCGGCGGGCGGACTCGGATTCGCCATGGTTGTGGAGCGCGCGTGACGGACGCCTCCGGCCCCATCTCCTCCTCCCCATGAGCATGCAGGCCCTCCGCCTCACGATCACCGACGGCATTGCCGACATCGTCTTCGACCTGCCCGGGGAGAGCGTCAACACGTTCTCGCAGTCGGTGCGCGAGGAGTTTCTCGCCGCGCTGGATCACCTCGAGCGGGACACGTCCATTCGGGGGGCGGTGCTCATCTCGGGAAAGCCCGACTCATTCATCGCGGGCGCCGACATCGACGAGTTCCTCCTCTGGAACACGGCGGCGCAGGCCGAGTTCGCCTCGCGAGACGCCCACGGCATGCTGGACCGGCTGGAGCGCCTGCGTGTGCCCGTGGTGGCCGCGATCCACGGCGCCTGCCTCGGCGGCGGACTCGAGACGGCGCTCGCCTGCGCCTATCGCATCGTGTCGGACCATCCCCGCACGGTGCTCGCCCTGCCGGAAGTGCAGCTTGGCATCTTTCCGGGGGCCGGCGGCACGCAGCGCCTGCCGCGCATCGTGGGACTGCGCGCCGCGCTCGACCTGATCCTCTCGGGGCGGAACGTGCGCGCCCGACAGGCCGCGCGCATGGGCCTCGTGCACGAGATGGTGCACCCCGCCATCCTCCACCGCATCGCCCGCCAGCGCGCCGCCGAGATTGCAGCTGGCGAGCGCCCGCGCAATCCGAGGGCTCGCAAGGTCAGCGCACAGGGACTGCTGCTGGAGGACAATCCCCTCGGTCGCTCGGTGGTGCTGCGCAAGGCGCGGGAGTCGGTGCTGCGCAAGACGGGCGGGCATTATCCGTCGCCGCTGGCGGCCATCGAGGCGGTCGCCGCGGGCTATCACGATCGCCAGACCGGCTATCGCGAGGAGGCACGCCTCTTCGGCGAGATGGCGATGAGCCAGGTGGCGCGGGAGCTCACCTTCCTCTTCTTTGCCACGACCGCGCTGAAGAAGGACAGCGGCGTGGAAGGCGCCGCCGTCACGGCGCAGCCGGTGGACAAGCTCGGCGTGCTGGGCGCCGGCTTCATGGGCGCGGGCATCGCGGCCATCGCGGTGCAGCACGACATCCTCGTGCGCCTCAAGGACGCCGACCTCGCGCGGGTGGGTAGGGGCCTCGGCGCCATTCGCGAGCTGCTGCAGGCACGACTGAAGAAGCGGCGGATCACACGACAGGAGATGGACGATCAGTTGCTGCTGGCGGGCGGTACCGTCGACTACTCGGGATTCGGCAATGTCGACCTGGTCATCGAGGCGGTGTTCGAGGACCTGCACGTGAAGCAGCAGGTGGTGCGCGAAGTCGAGGTGGTGGCGCCGTCGCACGCGATCGTGGCCTCCAACACGAGCACGATCCCGATCGCGCGCATCGCCGAGGCATCCAGCAGGCCCGAGCGCGTGGTGGGCATGCACTTCTTCTCGCCCGTGCACAAGATGCCGCTGCTCGAGGTCATCGTGACGCCGAAGACGGCGCCCGAGGTGACGGCCACCGCCGTGTCGTTCGGCAAGAAAGTCGGCAAGACGGTGATCGTCGTGAACGATGCACCCGGCTTCTATGTCAACCGCATTCTTTCGCCCTACCTGAACGAAGCAGGACGGCTCCTTGACGGTGGCGCGTCGGTAGATGCGGTGGACCGCGCCCTGCTTGACTTCGGATTTCCCGTCGGTCCCCTTACCTTGCTGGACGAGGTGGGGCTCGACATCGCGGGCAAGTCTGGTGCGATTTTCGAGGAGGCATTCGGCGAACGCATGGCGCCGTCGCGCACCCTCCGGCGCGTCGTGGAGTCGGGCCGTCTCGGGCGGAAGGGTCGGAAGGGCTTCTATCAATATGACGGCGGCGGACGGAAGGGCGGGGTGGACGAGACGGTCTACGCGCTGACCCCTAGCGGGGCGCAGCGTGTGCCGATGGACGCGGAGGAGATCCAGCGCCGCTGCGTGCTGGCAATGGTGAATGAGGCCGTGCGCTGCCTGGAGGAGGGCGTCCTGCGCTCGCCTCGCGACGGGGACGTGGGCGCCGTATTCGGCATCGGGTTTCCTCCCTTTCGCGGCGGTCCGTTCCGTCATATGGATGCCGTCGGCCTCGCGCGCGTCGTCGATGACCTGGAGGAACTCAATGCCCGCTTCAGCGGGCGCTTCTACCCTGCCGAGCTGCTGGTGCAGATGGCGCGGCGCGGTGAGCGCTTCTATCCGCTCGTGGGACGTCCCGTGTAACACACGCTGGCCTCGTCCGGGAGACGGGGAGGACCGCGTGTCCTGGGCTGTAGCGGTGCGCCATCGGCGGGCAGTGTTGGTGATGCATCACACACATGCCTAACGACCCATGTCGCATCGTGTCATGGCCCCTCGCCCCGACTCCCGCGACCCGACAGATTGTTGGCTGGCGGATTCTGGCACGCAGTGGGGCCCGGTTCGCCCGATGTTTTCGGCGCCGCGCGTGCGAAGCAGGATTCGACGTGGTTACGCAAGTGCTTGTGATGTAACGCTTTATACGGCACAGGCTGGCGTTTTGTTACCAAAGGTTGACGAATGACATTATCGCAGGGTCTCCCATTACAGAACGACGGCGATGCCGACGTGGTGGCGCGGGTGCTGGGAGGAGACTCCGGGGCCTATGCCATTCTCGTCGGACGCTACCGGGCGCAGTTCTCACGGTACGCCGTGCGGATGCTCGGAAACCGGGAGGACGCGGAAGAGGCCCTGCAGGACGCCTTTGTTCGAGCCTATCGGTCGCTGGCCAGATGTGATGATCCCGAGCGGTTCGGTTCCTGGCTCTTTCGCATACTGGCCAATCGGTGTCGTACGGCGGGGACCAGGCGGGGCCGGCGGGAGAAGACGTTCGTGCGCGACGAGATCGCATTGCTCGACGCCTCGCACGATCATCCCGAAGATGCAACAGCGTGGCGGGAGGAGATTCAGCGGGCGCTGCTGATGCTGGAAGAGGATCAGCGCGAGGCGTTCCTCCTCAAACATGTGGAAGATCTGGGGTATGAAGAAATGGCGGCGCTCACCGGAGTTGGGGTGTCCGCGCTGAAGATGCGAGTGAAGCGAGCCTGTGAGCGCCTGCGAGCACTCCTGAAAGAGGTCCAAGAATAATGGTACACGACGAGTACGACCCATTCATTGACGAGATCGCGCGGGAGCTTCGGCAGCCCGTGACGCTCGACGCGCAGTTCGACTCGCGCGTGATGGCGGCGATCGAGCCGGCGGTCATTCCCATTCGTGTGCATCAGACGTCCCGCCGCGCATGGTATCGCCGCACATTCGCCTTCTCGGCGTCGCAGCTTGGCGGCATGGCCGCCGCCGCGGCACTGGTCGGTGTGGTGGCCATGAGCGCCCTGCGCGAGGGTGCAGTCCCGCTGCGTGACACGGTGCGCGCGACCGGGGAATTGCAGCTACAGCCGGTTGCCAACGTCACGCGCGCCCCTTCGACGCGCCTGGTGCAGCAACAGTTCATCATCATCGCTCCGTCGGCGACTTCCATGTCGCTGGTGGGGGACTTCAATGACTGGGATGAGACCCGGAACCCCATGCGGCGGGTATCCGAGGACGGCGCGTGGTCCATCACGCTCCCGCTCACCCCTGGTCGCTATGAATACCAGTTCGAGATCGACGGCAAGATTCGCATCACCGATCCCACGCGGCCGCAGGCCTCGAGCGACTTCGGATCGGCGAACTCCGTCGTGACCGTGGACTTCAGGGAGTAGACGCGATGCGCACACTTTCCAGATCCGTGGCGCTCCTCGCGAGTGCAGTCACGCTGACTGGCTTCGCCTGGCAGGCCAATGATCCGCGCCTAACGAACCGGCTCGATGCCGAAACGCGCGAGGCGGTCTCGACCATCATCGAGTCGGCGAAGAAGGACGGCGTGCCGACCGAGACGCTCGTGGATCGTGCGCTCGAGGGTGCCAGCAAGCGTGCCCGCGGCAGCGTGATCATTGCGGTCGTGAAGAGCTGGGCCGACGACCTGCGCAAGGCGCGGCAGGCCCTGGGTCCCTCGTCGCCCGACGCCGAGGTGGTGGCCGGGGCGCATGCGCTTCGCAATGGCGTGCAGGTCAAGGAGCTGGAACGGCTCCGTGCGGCCCGCAGTGGTGTGCGGTACGCGATGGCGCTCGACGTGATGAACTACCTCGTGAACCGCGGCGTGCCGGCCGACACGATCTCACCGGTCGTGGTGAACCTCGTGCTCGCTTCGGCGAGCGACGATCAGTTCGCCAAGCTGCGCCAGGACGTGGAGCGCGACATTTCCGGCGGCATGGCGGCCGGTACCGCAGCGTCGCTCCGCGGACAGGGTCTGGAGCAGCAGATTGCGGCCGCCGGGTCCGGCAATGGCGGGGCACCGGGGAGCGCGTTACCTTCGGTTCGCGGTACGACCCGCTCCGCCGATCCGGCCATCAATCCGCAAGCTCTGGGGACCGTGCAGGGGAACTCCAATGTCTCCGGTGCGGGCGATGCACCGGCCGCACCGCGCGGGAAGCCGAAGCCGAAGCGGCCCTAACCAACCCCACGCCGTATTACGCGACACACTGTGCGCG
>JBDSVW010000042.1:0-6331 GCA_039927015.1 Gemmatimonadaceae bacterium
GCGGGAACACAAAGGAGGGTGAGCACTGCCTGGTACATGTGGCGCGCGTGGCGAATTCGGCGTTGCATGGTGTCCGTCCTGGAGGTGAGTCTGCCATGGAGACGTCACGCACAGTCGAAACTTGCACACGCCAGCGACACGAACTTCAGGAGCGCTGCCGGGAGGGAGTGACAGATGCTCGGCCAATCGCCCAGGCGACAGGGCTGCGGAAGCCCGCGAGAATCCTGTCGCGCGGGCCCTCCTCGCCAATCCGCGATGCCGGGCGAGGGGCAGCGTCTTCGAGCTTCGCATCGGCGAGGCCCTGACCTGAGAGCTCCAGAGCGTCAGGCGCCAGCGATCAGGATGCGCGCGCAGCGTCCTCCAGCAGCCGAACCCGGGTACCCCACGGATCGCGGGAGCGGATGCCAGCTCGCCCCGCGTCAGCGGGTAGTCGCTCGGCGTCGAATCCACCGGCCACCAAGCTCTCTTCTGCAGCGCGAAGCGCATCGCCGTGGGGCAGGAGAATCGTCCATTCCAGCAGTTGCGCATCGTGCGGCGCGGGGGGCTCTGCGCCCGCTCCCGCCCACATGTTTGTGCCGACATGGTGGTGATAGCCATCAGCCCCGAAAAACAACGCTCCTGGATAGCTCCGGGTAGTGCGGTCGAAGCCAAGCGCCTCCGAGTAGTACCCTGATGCCAGCGCGAGCGCGCCGACATGCAGATGCACATGACCAATCGCCGCCTCGGCAGGCGCCCCTGTCCATGGTGTATCCTTCGCGGCGCGCACGAGATCGGGAATGTCCACCGGATCCGTGGCCATCAGCAGCTCTCGCCCGCGTCGTCGCCACTCGTGGCGCGGGCGATCGGCATAGACCTCGATGCCGAGGCCATCGGGATCGCTGAGGTAGAACGCCTCGCTCACGAGGTGATCTCCAGCCCCAGCTGGCTGGTCGATGTCGCTAAGATGTCGCACGAATGCGCCGAGGTCGGAGCGAGCTGGCAGCAGAATCGCTAAGTGGAAGAGGCCGAGCCGTCCACTCCGGGGAATGGGGCGGGCACCAGTGAGTTCATGGAGCCGAACGATGGGCGATGAATTGCCCTGCGCGCCGAGTACGGCGTCCGCCCCCGCGTGCTCCAGTAGCCGCAACCCCAGTACTTGTTGGTAGAAGGCGACCGATCGATCGAGGTTCGCCACCTGCACGCGCACCTCCCCCAGGCGTGTGCCTTGGGGGAGACGGAAGCCGCGGGGCGCCTCGCCGTAGCTGTCGGGCTTAGCGGCCTCGCCGCCTGATTGTGGCCGGAATCCGCCGTGCATCGAGGCGCCCATGACTTTAGGAGCGACCGGAGGAAAGCGCGCGGTCGGCAATCACCGCGTCGAGCGAGAGACGTCCACCGCCGACGATAACGAAAGTGAGGGCGGAAGCAAGCAACATGAGCGCGAACTCGTAGCCGTTGGGAAGGAAGAAGCCGGCGGGGAAGTGGGCGAACACGATGGCTCCGGTCATCACGCCGACCAGGCCGAGTGCGGCCGGCCGCGTCAGCAGGCCGAGTATGAGGGCCGAGCCGCCGATGAATTCCGTGAGGGCAACTGCGGGACCGGCGACTGCGGCGAGCGGGATTCCCATTTGGGTGAAGCCGGCGATGACGCCGTCGAAGCCGAAGACGAACAGCTTTTGGCCTCCATGGACGGCGAAGACGACACCGGTAACGATACGCAAAACGCCGAGGGCGAAGCTGATGAGGGCGTGTGATGCGGGGCGCAGGAGACGCATGTGAAATCCTCGTGTGATCGGAAAGTGGACTGGTTATCGAAGGTTATGCTACCGAGTGTGACAACACCCATTGGTTCAAAAAAAGTCACCAGGAGGACCGCGCGAGTGCTAGCAGCTCCACGAGAGTACGAAGCTGCGACTCCGACAGGTGACCGAGCCGGCGACGGCTGTCCTCCTCATCCGGCTTGTCCAGGGAATCGACCAGCTCTCGCCCCGCCTTTGTGAGCCGAGTCGAGACCAGGCGCCGATCCTCGGTATTTCTGTCGCGCGCCACCCAGCCGGCCTCTTCCATGCGGTCCAGCAGCCGAGTCACGTCGGGCATCCGGCTCACGAGCCGCTCCCGGACCTCGTTTCTGCAGAGCCCCTTTTCACCGGCACCGCGCAAAATCCTCAAGACGTTGTACTGCGTGGCCGTGACACCGTACGGCTTGAGCATGAGCTCGAAGGAGTCCTGCAGCCGCACCGATGTGCGAATGATGCTGAGAAACGCCTCCTGTTCCAGGCTGGTAAAAGGCTTGGTCTGCCGGAGTTCCTCGCGTAGCGTCATCGTCATGACAGTACGATAAGTGTCACAACACCTAGTGTCAAGACTCCTTGTTCGGTCGGCGCAATTCCCGGAGGGCACTTTCCCAGCGCAGTAGCTCATCGAGCATCACGACGACCGCTTTCTGCTGCACCTCTCCGGGGTCGAACAGACCGCTCTCCTTGTCAACGTGCGACCCGACGAATGGAATGGAGACACTCTCGAACATGGGCATGACTTTCAGTGAGGTGACCGTCTGCTTGAGCGTGTTCATCGCGCGTGTGCCGGCCGACACGCCGCCGTAGCTCACGAAACCCATGGGCTTGTAGCTCCATTCGTGCAGCAGGAACTGCAGCGCGTTGATGACCGACGCCGGCGGACCATGGTCGTACTCCGGCGTCACCAGCACATATGCATCGGCGCGATTTACCACCTCGCTCCACGCCTTCGTGTGCTCGTGCTCGTACTGCCGGAAGCGGGGATGTCGCGGCTCGTCGTACAGGGGCAATGCCACCTCCTGCAGATCGACGGTTTCCACCGCGAAGCGGCCGTGCTGTTCGGCCAGCGGCACGAACCAGTCGGCCACCTTGCCGCCCACACGAGTGGGCCGCGTGCTGCCGACGATGACCGACAATCGGGGTTTCGTCACCATTCGAAGCGCTCCTTGATGCGTACCTCATGCGTTCGACTGGACCCACAGGCCCACAGACCTCGGGATCAGTTCGGTGTGCCATCTCGTTCACCACTCGAAGGATGTGCGCGGATGACTCTTCCGGCACACGAACTCCGCCCGTCAGGCAGATGTTTCGTCGTACACCTGGCCGGTGCGCCGCTTAGGCGTCCATCAGGGATGCATGGACCCGTCGCGCGCTGCGTACCAGTTGGCGTGCACGCAGGCGACCACTCACCGAGGACTGCACGTCGTGGCACCAGACGCGTCGATCGTATCGCAAACCGCCGCGACTTCCGGAACCGCGGAATCCCGAACGACGAGCCTCGTGCTCCTGACGGGAGCCACGGGCTACGTGGGTGGCCGGCTGCTACGCACGCTCGAGGAGCGAGGCGTGCGCGTGCGATGCATGGCCAGACGTCCGGCGGTGCTGACGGACCGCGTTGATGACGCGACCGAGGTGATTTCCGGCGACGTGCTCGACCCGACGAGCCTCGCCGACGCGCTGCAGGGCGTAGACGCAGCGTACTACCTGATCCATTCGATGGGTTCCAGCGGCTCGTTCGAGGATCAGGACCGCAGGGGCGCCGAGAACTTCGCGCGGGCGGCGCGCTCGGCAGGCGTCAAGCGCATCATCTACCTGGGAGGGCTGGGCAGTGAGCACGATGACCTGTCCGCGCATCTTCGCAGCCGGCAGGAAGTGGGGCAGCTGCTGCGCGATTCGGGAGTTCCCGTGCTCGAATTTCGCGCCTCCATCGTGATCGGCTCGGGCAGTCTCTCGTTCGAGCTCATCCGCGCGCTGGTCGAGCGGCTTCCCGTGATGATCACCCCGAAGTGGGTCGGTGTGCCCGCGCAGCCCATCGCGATCGACGATCTGCTCGAGTATCTCGCCGCGGCGCTCGAGCTTCCGGCTTCGGAGTACGGCGTCTACGAGATCGGCGGGGCAGACCAGGTTTCCTATGCCGATATCATGCGCGAGTACGCCCGGCAGCGCGGCATGAACATTCGCATGATTCGCGTGCCCGTTCTCACGCCCTACGTCTCCAGCCTCTGGCTCGGACTGATCACGCCGCTCTACGCGCGCATCGGCCGCAAACTCATCGAGAGCATCGTGCACTCGACGGTGGTGCAGGACGACCGCGCGCTTCGAACCTTTCCGCTTCGCCCCATGGGGGTCGCGGCGGCGGTGCGCCGCGCGCTCGTGAGCGAGGACGCCAAGTTCGCCTTCACGCGGTGGTCGGACGCGATGTCCTCGGGCGGCGAGCCGAGAACGTGGGGTGGAGTGCACTTCGGCACGCGGCTCGTCGATTCGCGAACGGTCGAAGTCTCGACCTCCACCGACCATGCATTCGCTCCGGTGCGCAGAATAGGAGGCGACACGGGTTGGTATGCCTGGAACGTCCTGTGGCGCCTGCGTGGGTTCCTCGACCTGCTGGTGGGGGGAGTCGGAATGCGGCGCGGACGCCGTTCGCCCGAGACCGTGCGAGTGGGGGACACGTTGGACTTCTGGCGCGTTGAATTGTTCGAGCCCGGGCGTCGACTGCGTCTCGCCGCCGAGATGAAGCTCCCGGGGCGCGCCTGGCTGGAATTCGAGGTGACAGGCAACGCGGACCGCGCGACTATTCGTCAGACGGCGAGCTTCGATCCCGTGGGGCTGACGGGACGCGCGTACTGGTACGCGCTCTATCCCGTGCACCAACTGGTCTTCGGCGGCATGCTTCGGGGCATTGCGCGCGCGGCGCTGGCCGACGCGCAGCGTCCTGCCGGCCCGTCCAGCGCATGAACACTCACCTGCGCTAGGGATCCAGACGCGGCGCCTGGCAGGAGTGGCGCCAGCAGGAGTGGCGCCAGGAGGAGGGGCGCCCGCGGGAGGGGCGCCCGCGGGAACGGCGCCCGCCCAGCGTTTGCCCCCTACCAGGCGATCCCGTACGCCTCCCGCCGCTGGTCCGATCCCACCATCTTCGCCTTCGAGCGCGGGTCGATCACGATTATCTGCGCCCCGCCGAACTCCGCACTCGGCGGCTGCACGGTGACGCGCTGTCCGCGCCGCGTGAGCTCGGCCCGCACGTCGTCGGTGAGCCCGGGCTCGACGCCTAACGATCCGCTGCCGTATATGCGCCAGCGCGGCGCTTCCACGGCCTGCTGCGGCGTCATGCCGAAGCGGAGCACGTTGTTGAGCACCTGGATGAGCGTCTGCGGCTGGCCATCGCCGCCGGGGGTGCCAAACGCCGCGAACAGCGAGCCGTCGTCGTTGAGCGCCATGGCGGGACTGAGCGTGTGGAAGGGACGCTTGCCGGGCGCGACGATGTTGGGATGCGAAGCCTCGAGGGAGAACAGCGCGCCACGGTTGTGCATAACGATGCCCGTGCCGGGCACCATGCGCCCGCTGCCGAAGGCGGCGAAGAGCGACTGGATCATCGAAACGGCGTTGCCGTCCTTGTCCACCACGGTGAGGTAAATGGTGTCACCGTTGCCATCGCGGCTCCCGTCACCAGCCGCGTCGGCGGCGATGGTATCGCGACGGATGCGCTGCGCCAGCTCCCGCGCGTATTCCTTGGACAACAGCCGGTCGAGCGGCACCTGCGAGAACGCGGGGTCGGCGATGTACCGGTCGCGATCGGCGTACGCGAGCTTTGCGCCCTCCACCAGGGTGTGGATGTAGTCGGCCGACGTGCGGCCCATCGCGGTCAGGTCATGGACCTCAGCGAGATTCAGCATCTCGAGGAACGTCGCGCCCTGGGTATTGGGAGGAAACGCGAGCACGCGCTTACCGAGGTAGGTCGTGCTGATCGGCTCCTGCCAGGTGGAGCTGTGGCGCGCCAGGTCACTCGCGGTGAGCAGTCCTCCTTCGCGTTCCATGAACGCGGCCACGCGCCGGGCGGTGGGACCGGTGTAATACGCTTTCGCCCCGCCAGCCGCAATTACCCGCAGCGTGCCGGCCAGATCGCGCTGCACCAGGATCGTGCCGGGCGCGGGCGCCTGACCATCCACCAGGAAGATGCGCGCCAGCGCGGAATCGCCGGCGACCTTTTTCACCTCACCGGCGATATCGAGCGAGAGACGCGTGGAGACGGGAAAGCCCTCCGCCGCATACCGAATCGCCGGCTGCAACGCCTGCTTCAGCGTGGTGGTGCCGAAGCGGCGCAGGGCGTCGTCCCACGCCTGCACCGCCCCCGGCACGGAGACCGACAAAATGCCACTGCCCGGCACCGCCTTGAGTCCCTTTTCGGAGAAGAACGCCGGCGTAGCGCGGCTGCCAGCGCGTCCCGATCCATTGAGCGCGTAGACCTTGCCGGTCTTCGCTTCGCGGATGAGGAGGAAGTTGTCGCCGCCCACCCCGTTCATGTGCGGGCGCACGACCGCCAGCACGCCCGCCATGGCAATGGC
>JBDSVW010000043.1:0-14342 GCA_039927015.1 Gemmatimonadaceae bacterium
TGCACCTGCGCCGGATCGCGCACGGTGATGTCGTATGTCGTGTTTCCGAAGCGATAGGCGATCGCGTACGACGGCCAATCGCGGGGCACGCGGGGCTCGATGCGCAGCGAGTCGCCGACCTTCGTGAAGCCGAGGATCGCTTCAAGTCCCACGCGGTACATCCAGCTCGCCGATCCCGTGTACCACGTCCATCCGCCGCGTCCCAGCTGCGTGGGCGCGCTATAGACGTCCGCCGCCACCACGTACGGTTCGACCTTGTAGACCGCCATGCCGGCCGCGTTGGACGCGTGGCAGAGCGGATTGATCATCTGGAACAGCTCGAAGGCACGATCACCCCTGCCCTGCATGGCGGTGGCGATCACCGCCCACAGCGCGGCGTGCGTGTACTGCGCGCCGTTCTCGCGCACCCCGGGTAAGTAGCCCTTGATGTAACCCGGATCGTGGGTGCCGCGGTCGAACGGGGGCGTGAGGAGCATGAGCACTCGGGCGTCCTCGCGCACGAGGTGCGCACTGAGGGAGCGCATGGCCACCTCCTGCCGCGCTTTGCTGCCAGCGCCCGAGATCACGCTCCAGCTTTGCGCGATGGAATCGATGCGGCATTCATCGCTGCTGGCGGAGCCTAACGGCGTGCCATCGTCATAATACGCGCGCCGGTACCACTGCCCGTCCCAACCGTTGGTCTCCACCGCTGCCGCATACGCGTCCGCCTGTTGCCGCAGCTCGGCCGTCGCCGACGCGTCACCGCGCGCCTCGGCGAGCGTCGCGAATGACCGCAGGGTGCGGATGAGGAACCACGCCAGCCAGATGCTCTCGCCGGTTCCCCCGACGCCAACGCGGTTCATGCCGTCGTTCCAGTCGCCGGTGCCGATGAGCGGCAGTCCGTGCGCACCCGTGGTGCAGGCACGACGCAACGCACGCAGGCAGTGTTCGTACACGCTGCCGTGCTCCTCCGTCACGGTCGGCAGGTCGTACAGCTCCTCCTCGTGCGGCTCCAGCACGCGCATGCCAAGGAACGGCACGTACTCGTCCAGCACGGTGGCGTCGCCCGTGACGCGCACGTACTGCTCCGCGACGAACGGCAGCCAGACGAGGTCGTCGGAGATGCGCGTGCGCACGCCGCGGCCGCTGTGCGGGTGCCACCAGTGCTGCACATCCCCTTCGACAAACTGCCGGGACGCGGCATAAAGGATGTGCGCGCGGGCCACGCCCGGTTCGGCGTACAGGAACGCCATCACGTCTTGCAGCTGATCGCGGAATCCGAAGGCGCCGCTGCTCTGGTAGAGGCCCGTGCGCGCCCACATGCGACAGGAGAGCGCCTGGTAGAGCGTCCACTTGTTGAGCATCGCATCGAAGGCTGCGTCGGGGGTGCGCACGCGTACCACCTGCAAGCGAGCCAGCCACGCGGCCCGCGACTTGGCGATGGCCTGCTCTGCGCGTTCCGTCGTGCGCAGCCGCTCCAGCGTTCGGCGGGCCTGGCTTTCCGTGCTCGTCGCGCCAAGCAGGAGTGTGATCTCGTGCGATTCCCCGGGCGCGAGCACGAACTGCATCTGCAGCGCGGCACAGGGATCGAGGCCCACACCCGCCACACCGTCGAGCCGCGCGCGTCCCAGCGCGTCGGGCCGCGACAGGCATCCGCCCAGACCGATGAAGGATTGCCGGTCCGCTGAAAAGCTCATCACCGGCTCGCTGCAGGCGAGAAACGCGGTCCAATCGGTGAAGGCCGGATCGAAGTGATTCTGCGCGAAGATCGCGTTCTCCGCCGGCATGTACCTCGTGCGCACCTGGTACTGCGTGTCGTCGCGGCGCGCCCCCAGCGTCCACTCCACGAAGGCCGTCAGCGTGACTCGCCGTGGTCGGGCGGAGTGATTGCTCACGCGCAGCACCGACAGCTTTACCGCCGCATCCTCCGCCATGCCGAGTTCGAGTGTCGTGCGAATCTCGTCATGCTCGTGCTCGAACGTGGAGCTGCCGGCCTTGTGGCGCACACGGTACGGCCCGTCGCCGCGAATGGGCGCCGGGGTCGCGCTCCACAATTCCCCGCTGTCGTCGTCGCGCAGGTAGAGCACTTCCCCGGCCGGATCCGACACCGGGTCGTTGAACCACGGCGTCAAGCGGTAGAAGTACGCATTCTCCGCCCACGTGTAGCCCCCGCCGCGCTCAGTGACGAGGAAACCGCCATGGGGATTCGCGATCACGTTGGCCCACGGTGCCGGCGGCAGCAGGTCATCATCCACCACCATCTCGTAGTCATCATACTTGTCCAACCCGCCGATGCCATTCTCGAACCGACGCGTCGTGGTGAGGGCCAAACGCTCTGCAGCCACATTCCGCACGCGCGGTGCCCGCGGCAGCAATGGCGCCACGAGCGGCCGCAGGACGGAGACGATGGACGCAAGGCCCTTCCCGCGTTCGACCGTCGCCACGGAGGGCGGCGTGACGCGATCGAGGGCGCGTGGCTCCGCGAGCGCGGTGGCCAGCGCGCCCGCATCGGCTGCGCGCTCGCCGGCACTGGTCAGCAGCCGCGCGAGGGAGCGGCCATCACACGCGATGTGCAGGCGTGCACTGGCCGAGAGCATCAGATAGTCATCGGCCGCGAAGACATCGCGCCGCCGCACGTACACACCGCCCGGCTGGTCCACGATCGTCGCATCGTTCGTGGCGATCATCGCCTCGGTGATGCTGTCGCGCAGTTCCTGGAGGTAGTCGTACGGGTGTGCGTTGATGATGACCAGGTCGGCCACCACGCCGCGCCGCCGCCAGTAGCGATGCGCCTGAAGGAGTTCGCGCAGAGTCGCCAGGCCATCCACGGAGTCGATGGTGGCCAGGACAATCGGGACGTCGCCCGAGATGCCGTATGACCACAGACGCGGCTGCGAACCGCGATTGCGACGCAATTCGTCCACCGGCGGGGCAAGCGTTCCGCCGCGGAACAGGAGCTGGGCCGCGATCTCCTGGAAGACTGCCGCGTTCGCGGGGGTGATGCCCAGCTCGCGCAACTCGATTTGCGTGGCGGTCCAAGCGAAGTCGAACGCACGTTGCGCCGCGTGGGAGTCGTGGTAGCGGCCCGCCAGCTCGAAGGCCCCCTCGCGACTGGTGGCCACGAGCGTGGTGAACGCCACACTCGCGGACTGTCCCGGTTCCACGCGCACCCTGGTGCGCAGGGCGAAGATGGGGTCGAGCACGGCCCCCGTTGCCCCGGAGAGGGCGCCCGCCGTCTCGATCGCGACGGGGTCGCGCACGCTGCGGCCGCGTCCCAGAAAGCGCGCCCGGTCTGTCTCGCACGAGACGTCGCCAACGCGGTGCCGTCCCTCGTCCACCACGTGTACGCACCAGAGCCTGGGGTCCGATGGCGTTCGTGCACGCCGGGTCGCCGTGATGGCCGTACACCATCCATGCCACTCCGTCTCCACGAACAAGTTGGAGAAGGCGGGATGCGCACGATCGGCACCCAGGGGCGCCATCACGATCTCGCCGTAGCTCGTGAGCTCTATCTCGCGCGGCACGCGTCCACTGTTGGTGAGCGTGATGCGGCGCACCTCGGCCGAGTCGGCCGGCACGGCGGTGATCTCAGTGCGCGTCTCGATGTCGCCATCCACGCGCAGCATCGTGACGCGGTCCGAGGCAAGCCATGCGCGACTGAGCTCTGGCGACACACCCATCGGCTGGGGCGTGCTGGACCAAGAGCGCCCATCGGTGAGATCGCGCAGATAACAGAACTGGCCCGACTCGTCGCATGTGCTGTCGCCGCGCCATCGCGTGACGGCCAGATCCTCGTACTGGCTGAACCCGCTGCCGCTGTGGTTGAGCATCACGGTATACGGAATGGAGCCGAGCAGCGCGACGCGCGGCTCCCGGTCGACGGCGCTATTGACCTCGCGCACGACAGGGCGCGCGGCCTTGGGTTCCGGCAGGGCGTCATCGGGGCGCGCGCGCTGTGCGCCCTGCATCACGAGCCGGCGCGGAACGCGCTCATGCAGCAGCAGTTCGGCGGACTTGACGAGCGGGTTGGCGTGGAAGCGTTCCTGCCAGATGTCGTTCAGCAGGACATTGGCCAGGGCGACCACGGTCATGCCGATGTGGTGCGCCATGAAGGCCTGCACCATCGCGAAGCGCTGCTCCGGCGCCGGCCGTGTGTAATCCAGCGCGTCGCAGAAACCGTATTCGCCCAGGGCCCCGAGCGCCTCCAGCGTGCGCAGGTTTTCGATCGCTCGCGGAGGATCAATGAGTGCGGCGAGCGCCGACGCATACGGCGCGATGACGAGGTCGCGACCCAGCCCCCGTTTGAGCGCGAGGTCCGGCACGCCGAACGCGCGATACTGGTACGTGAGATGGCGATCGCGCACGTTGTAGGCGCTCTCGCTCACTCCCCACGGTACGCTGCGCTCTCGCCCGTATTCCTCGTGCCGCGCCAGCACCCCGTGATACGACTGGTCGAGAATGGTGAAGGGCAGCGAGCGCATCACCAGCACCGGCATCAGGTACTCGAACATGCTGCCGCTCCACGACACCAGCGCGGTGGCCCCGGAGGCGCGATTCAGCGCGCGCGAGAGACGGAACCAGTGCTCGACGGGCGCGTCGTTGCGTGCGATGGCGATGTAGCTCGCGAGCCGGGCCTCGGAGGCCAGCAGGTCGTAGAACGAATTGTCCCGCGTGAACGACTCCGGATGGAAGCCGATGGTGAAGAGCTTTCGGACCGGATCGTACAGGAAGGTGAAATCCATCTCGCGCACGAACTGGTCGGCCTGTCCGGCCAGCGCGTGCAACCGTGCCCGCAGCGCCGGGTGTTCGTCGGCGACATCGAGGCACGCCTGTCGCAACGCGACCAGGTGCCCCGCCATGTTCCCGCTGTCCACAGTACTGATGTACGGCTGCTGCAGCACGAGCAGGCGCGTCAGGTCATACCAGTTGTAGAAGTGCCCCCGATAGCGCGCCAGCGTGCCCATCGTCCCGAGTGTGCGCTCAAGTCGCCCGGTGAGATCAGCGGCCGTGATGAAGCCCAGGTCGTACGCGCTGACGGTGGACAGCAGCTGCAGGCCGATGTTTGTCGGCGACGTCCGCATCGCCACAACGGGCTCGGGATCAACCTGAAAGTTGTCGGGTGCCAGCCAGTGCGTCTCCTCCGTCACGAAGTGATCGAAGAAGTGCCAGTGGCGCTCCGCGTACCGAAGTGCCGTGTCGCGCGCCGCTTTTCGCAGGCGACGCCGCGGCGCGGGTTCGGGACGACTGAGGGTGGCAGCGAGACGCGGGGAGTAGAGCCAGAGGAAGACGAGACTCCACATCGCAAATCCCGGGATGACGAGGCCGCTGAGCGGCTCCCCCAGCGCCAGGTGTCGTCGGACGGCAACCGCCGAGATGGTGAGCGCGCCGCCGGCCACCAGCAGCACGGTGGACCGCATGGCCCGCCAGCTTTCCGCGTGCACGTCCGACACGCTGCGTGCCACGAGCGAGGCCGTGCGCCACTCCAGCAGGTGGCGGCGCGACACCAGCAGGCGGTAGAGCGTGCGCACCATGCCGTCGAGCGAAATAAACGCCTGATGTGGCAGGAAGATGATCGCAATCGCCGCCTGTTGCGCGCTGACCACGGCATCCTGCGCCACGGCCGCATAGTACGCGCGCCAGGACTTGTCGAACGGCGGACGCACGATCGCCAGCAGCAATGAGGTCGCCCACGGCGACACCACCGCGGCCAGGCCGAGCAACGTCCATCGAAGCGCCGATCCCGGCAACACCGACCATCCCGCCAGCAGCAACACGAGCTGCGCGAGTTCGACGGTGCTTCGCCGCAGGTTGTCCACAATCTTCAAGCGTGACACGAGCGACAGCCGGTTGCGTTCGGGGCCATCCGGACCCGGCACCACGCGATTGAGCCAGGGTAGCAACTGCCAGTCGCCGCGAATCCAGCGATGCTTGCGTCGCGTGTAGCCGATGTACGTGGACGGATAATCGTCGTAGACGCTGACGTCGGTCGCCAGGCCCGCGCGCGCGTAGTTGCCCTCGATGAGGTCGTGCGAGAGCAGGGTGTTCTCGGGAAAGCGGCCATGCGTG
Organism: Gemmatimonadaceae bacterium; assembly: GCA_039927015.1. GTDB lineage: Bacteria > Gemmatimonadota > Gemmatimonadetes > Gemmatimonadales > Gemmatimonadaceae > SCN-70-22. The sequence goes on from JBDSVW010000043.1 coordinate 6,046, forward strand.
GCAACGTGGAAGGCGTCCACGTCGTAGATGCCCTTGCCGGTGAAGCTTCCCTCCCCATACAGGTCCTGGTAGACGTCGGACACGGCGGTGGAATACGGATCCACGCCGGGATGCCCCGAGGCAATCGCCGCGAAGCGCGAGCGATGCGCGCTGGGCAGCGAGACCCCGACCCGCGGCTGCAGGATGCCATACCCGCGTACGACGCGCCGTCGTTCGTGATCGAAGCGCGCCCGGTTGAGTGGATGCGCCAGTGCCCCGACGAGCGAGGGCGCGGCGTCTGGCGGGAGGACCGTATCCGAGTCGAGCGTGATGACGTACTTCACGCCGCGCAGCGTGGCCGTGCCGCCCTCGATGACGGAGAAGGCGTCCGCCCCCTCACCACGCAACAGTCGGTTGAAGTTCGCCAGCTTGCCGCGCTTGCGCTCCCAGCCCATCCAGACCCCTTCCGAGGAGTTCCAGAGGCGGGGGCGATGCAGCAGGTGAAACTCGTCGTCCCCACCCGGTGAATACCGTTCATTGAGCGCCCGCACGCCCTCCGTGGCGGCGGCGACGATCGCGTCGTCGTCCGGATGTACCTCGGATGACGCATCGGTGAAGTCGCTCAGGATCGCGAAGTGGAGATGTGCCTCACGATTCGCGAGGAACTGCACTTCGAGATTCTCGAGCGCCTCGCGCACGTCGTCCACGCTGCCGAAGAGCGTGGGGATCACGACGGCCGTACGGAACTCCTCCGGCACCCCGTGCTCGTGCAGGTCGAGGCGCGCCAGCACGCGCGGCGGCAGCCACGTGGTGACCACCTGCGTCAGCACGTTCACCGCAATGTCGAGCGCGGGAAGGAAGGCGAAGAGCAGGATGAGCCACAGCCCGCCACTCTCCTCGGCGCCGGGATCGGCGAGGAACGTGACCGCAATGGTCGCGATCGCGGTACATAACGCGAGCCCACCGATGAAGACCACGTTCGGGAAGGCACGCACCGCCCGATCGACACGCTCGCCGACCGAGGGCCAGTAGCCCGCCATGCGTTCCAGCTCCGGCAGGCCCTCATCCACCAGGTAGAATCCGATGTGCCCCTCGGGCGGAGACTCGCCGCTCGTGGCCTCGTCCGCGTGCCGGCGCGCGAGATCCACCGCCCACCGTGCCACGGAGGACTCGCGGTGCCCGGTGCGCTTGGCAACGCGCTCCACCACGTGCCGGTAGCGATCGCGTGTGGCAAAGGTCATGCGCGGGTAGAATCCGGAGGGATCTTCGCGCAACACGGCTTCCATCACGCTTTGCCGCTCGACGAACAGCCGCCAGTCGCGACGACCGACGTCGCGCAAGCTCGTGATGCTGTTCGCCATCATGATCTGCGTGAGCGCCAGACGGTGCGTTGAATCGGCGACGGCGTTCTCGGGGCGCACGCCCGAGTCGCGCAGCCAGTGTTCCAGCCAGGCGAGGGGGGTAGACGATCCTTCTCCCTCCCGCATGGCCAGCAGGAAGCGGCTCACGAAATGGGGCGTGAGGGGTTGCCCGGAATCCGCGAACTCGCGCAGTGCGGCACGGAGCTCGTTTCCACCGCTGGCGTTCGCGTCACTGATGCGGCGCGCCCACGTGGCGGCCAGTTCGATTTCGTCGAGACGCTGCACCGTACGCAGCGTCATGCGCCGAACGCTCTCGATGAGGCCCAGCCGGAGCATGGCGGGCATCGCCCACAGCTCGCCGATCGAGAGCGGCACGACGCTCTGGAACGACTCGACGTAGAGGTCCACGTTGTCGAGGTCCACGCGCGCTTCGGTATGCGAGATGATGGAGATGGCCATCTCGTACACCCGCGGATATCCCGTCAGCGGGCCGGACGCCAGCTCGGGCAGTTCGCGATAGAAGCCGCGCGGCAGGCTGGCGCGTACTTCCTGCAGGTGCTCCTGCACGACGTGGTAGTTATCCAGCAACCAGTCGGCGGCCGGCCCAGTGTCAATGTCATTCGCCGCCGCCTCGAGCAGGCGCGTGTGCGCGCTTGTCAGGATCCGGCGCGTGGACGCCAGACGGGCCAGCAGCAGGGCGGGACGCAGCGGCGTCCGCCCCCCCACCAGGCGCTGCTCCCGTGCCACCGCGCGCGCACGCGCCGCGAGGTGATCTGCCCCGAGCAGATCACCTCGAATCGGGCCGACCAGCAGCTCATCCGACGCCTCGGCACTCGAACGCCTCGAGCGCCAGCTCATGCGTACTCGGACACGCGGCGATGTGCGCTACTCGAATCCGCAAGCCGTGGACATCGCACGACCGTCATCACTCTCCCGCGCGACTAGACGACTCGCCGCCCCTGAATGATGCGGATGAGGAACACCACCAGCGCGATGACGAGCAGCACGTGGATGAGTCCCCCCATGGTGTACGCGCTCACCATGCCCAGCAACCATAAAACGATCAGCACCAGCGCAATGGTCATCAGCATAACAACCCTCCCGAGAGAATCAGCACCGCCCGATGTGTTTCGCGTGCGTGACGGCGTCGGGTGTCCATACACGGGACCTCACGACTCGTTCGCCCCTCAGACGCATCTCAATCCTGCAATCCACATCCCGCGTTCCCCACTCCATACAAAGACCGATGGCGGGCATCGCGTCGAGCGGGTGCCTAACTATACAGGAGGTGCGCCCGCGGTGATGGCCCGCTCGTCAATTCTTAGCCGGTGTGCACGACCGTCAGCAGGAAGACCACTCCACTGCTTGACACAGCGGAGTGCAACACCCCGGCGGCGAACACGAGCAGGTCGCCAGGACGCAGGCGATAGTCCTTGTCGATCGCATGAAAGGTCACGTCACCCTTCAGGACATGGATCGAGAGCTGCCCCTCGGCCTTATGCGTGGGGAGTGAACCGCCGGGCGCCAGCTCCATGATGGTGAGCCGCAGGGGCCCCTCCTTCACGAGCGTGCGGGCACTTCGGCCATGCTGTGCTACCAGCGACGCATCGATGGTGAGGGCGTCGTGGGGCAGGTGCTGAACCAGCACGTCGCCCGTAATGGTTCGATCCAGTGATGACATGTTCGGGAGAGGTCAAGTTGAAAGACGGCGCCTTGGACCATACTTGCTCTGGATACGCGGCGAACCATCGTGGGTCAACCGATCACAACTATTGCATCATGCAGTCCGCAACGGCTGTGCGCATCCCCCCGTGGAGCGACGGACCGTTCTCTCCGTGATGTCGCGCCGCAACGCGGGGTCGCGACGGAGCGGGCGCGATCACGAGGGGGACGGCGTGAATTCGACGACCAGTATGAGCCGTCTGAGCCGGAATTACTGCTATAGGAACGAGGGCCGGCGGAAGCCCTGCGGTTGGTATCGGTCGTGTCCCTCGACCCCCTTACCGCTGTGACGTCCTCTCTGCTGCGCGAAGTGACGTCTCACTGCTACTGCGCGAACCAGATCGTGCATCAGTCCACTCGAAGTCTTTTCCTGGAGAAGAACTCCCAATGCCACGCTACCTTATCGAACGCGACATTCCCAATGTCGGATCGCTCGGCGATGCCGACTTCAAGGGGATCACCGAGACGTCCAACGAGGTCCTCGGCCATCTGGGGCCCGAGATCCGATGGCTGCACAGCTACGTCACCGGCGATCGCATCTACTGCATCTACGAGGCGCCCAGCGAAGCCCTGATCCGCGAGCACGCCGCGCGCGGTGGCTTCCCCGCCGATCGTATCGCGAAGATTTCCCGCGTGATCGACCCCGCGAGTGGCGGCAAGTGCCGCGACGCCCTGGAATCGCTGGTGGCGTAGGATCGTTCTCGCGGTTCGGGGTGGGCGCTTGCACCTGGCGCGGTGGCCCCCGGGGCGGCGGTCGTCAGGCGCATTGAGTGGTCGCAGGGTGTGGTCGCCGGGGCCGGACAACTCTTGCCGCTGTCCGGTTCAGATCGCCAATTGGTGGAATCGCCGAGTCGCGATGGCGCCCCGCGCCGCTCGTGACCAGGATTTCCTCGATTCCGCGAGACGCCGTCATGCAACCCGCTTTCCTCCCGCGACATTACCGACTGCCCGCACTGCTCGCCTGCGCGTTGCTGCTGGCGCCGGTTGCCGGCGCACAACAAGTGAGCGCCGAGGCACTCCGTGCCCTCCCCTTCCGGCATATCGGACCGGTCGGTAACCGCATCTCCTCCGTGGCCGGGGTCGCGGGCGATCCCCTCACGTACTACGCCGGGGCCGCGACAGGCGGCGTGTGGAAGTCCAGCGATGGGGGAACGGTCTGGACGCCGATCTTCGACGACCAGGACTCGCACGCTGCAGGCGCGATGGCCGTGGCGCCCTCCGATCCGAATGTCGTCTGGGTCGGCACGGGCGAGCCGCACATCCGGTCGAACGTGTCGGTGGGCAACGGCGTCTACAAGTCGACCGATGCGGGCGGGACGTGGACGAACATGGGGCTCAAGGCCACCGGTCGCGTGAGCCGTATGGTGATCCATCCCACGAATCCGGACGTGGTGTACATCGCCTCGTTAGGTCATGCGCATGCGCCGCAGCGCGAGCGCGGCATCTATCGCACGAAGGACGGCGGGCGCACCTGGGAGCACGTGTTGTTCGCCGATTCCAGCACCGGCGCCTCGAGCCTCGTGATGGATCCCAACAACCCGCGCATCCTGTTCGCGGGCATGTGGACCGTGTCCGTGAACACGTGGGGGCGCGAGAGCGGGGGCGAGGCGGGGGGGATCTACATGTCACGCGATGCCGGCGACACATGGACCAAGCTCAGGGGCAGCGGATTGCCCCGCCTGCCCGTGGGCAAGGTGGACGTCTGCATGACCGCGTCGGACTCCCGTCGCGTGTATGCCCTCATCGAGACGGGCGACGGCGTACCGTGGAAGGGCAAGGAGACGGAGAGCGGAGAGCTGTGGCGCTCGGACAATGGCGGGACAACGTGGCGTGTGGTGAATCACAGCCGCGACCTGGGGGGACGCACCGGATACTACAACCAGTGCCGCGTGGCGCCTGACGATCGCGACGAGGCATTCTTCCTCACCGCGGGATTCGCGCGCACCACCGACGGCGGCACGACGTACCAGATGATGACAGGCCGTCGCAGCCCGGGCGGCGACAACCACGACCTCTGGTTTGATCCGAACAACGGCAACCGGATGCTCGTCGCCAACGACGGCGGGGTCTCGATTTCCGTCAACCGCGGCGAGTCGTGGCACCGCGTGCAGCTGCCGATCGCGCAGATGTACCATGTGACGGTGGACAACGCGATTCCCTACCATGTGATGGGCAACCGGCAGGATGGGCCATCGACCCGCGGCCCCAGCAACTCCCTGTACGGCGACGACATCGCGCGTGGCGACTGGCACTCCGTGGGCGGGGGCGAGAGCGGCTTCGCGACGCCCGATCCGCGCGACCCGAACGTGATCTGGTCCAGCGCCTCTGGCAGCGGCGCACGCGGCGGCATCGTGGTGAAGTTCAACGAGCGCAACCGGCAGTTCCGCAGCGTGGAGGTGTGGCCGCAGAGCACGGGCGGCTGGCCCGCCGAGAGCCTGCTCTATCGCTTTCAGTGGACGTTTCCGCTGCTCATCTCGCCGCACGATCCTAACACCATCTTCGTGACGAGCCAACACGTGCATCGCACGAGCAACGGCGGGCAGAGCTGGCAGGTGATCTCTCCCGACCTCACCACCAACGACAAGACGCGCCAGGGAATCTCGGGTGGTCTCACGCCAGACAACATCGGGGTCGAGTACTGCTGCGTGATTTATGCGTTCGACGAATCGCCGGTGCAGCAGGGCGTGTTCTACGCGGGCTCCAACGATGGCAAGGTGCACGTGAGTCGCGACAACGGTGCCAATTGGGTGGACGTGACGGCCAACCTTCCCGGCGCCCCGAAGGACGGCGTGGTACGGGGCATCGACGCGTCGCGCTGGAGCGCGGGGAAAGCATACCTCGTCATCGAGGGGCATGAAGTGGGGGACTTCGCCCCCTACGCCTACAAGACCGAAGATTACGGGCGCACGTGGACGCGCATCACGAAGGGGATCCCCGCGCATCCGCTCAGCTTCACGCGCAGCATCCAGGAAGATCCCGTGCGACCGGGCCTGCTCTACCTTGGCACCGAGAACCGGCTGTACGTGTCGTTCGACGACGGGACCAACTGGCAGGCGCTAGTGAATTCGCTGCCGCCGGCGCCCATGTACGACCTCAAGGTGCAGTCGACATTCAACGACCTGGTGATCGGCACGTATGGCCGCGGTTTCTGGATCATGGACGACCTGACGCCGCTGCAGCAGTTGACGCCGGCGGTGGCTGCCGCTCCGGTGCACCTGTTCAAGCCGCGCGATGCGTATCGGTTCATCGAGCGCACGTCGCCGTTTGCGATGTCGAACGACATGACGGCGGGCACCAACCCGCCGTACGGCGCGAGCATCAACTACTGGTTAGGCACGGCACCCACGGGCAGCGTGCGGCTCACGATCGCCGATGCCGGCGGCCGCGTGGTGCGCACGCTACCTGCCAGCCGAATGGTGGGCCTCAACCGCGTCACCTGGGACCTCGAGGATGACCGCTCGATGCCCATTCGCCTGCGCACGACGCCGTTGTATGCCGACTGGGTAGACATGGGCGAGCATCGCATGCGCGAGGTGAGCAACGGCCTGACCATTCGCATGCCGCCCGGCACCTACCGGGTCACGCTCGAGGTGGACGGGAAGAGCGTGAGCCAGCCGCTGGTGCTACTGAAGGATCCCAACTCGGACGGCAGCGAGGCCGAGATCGCGCAACAGGTCGAGCTGCTACGCCGGCTTCGCACCGATCACGACTCCGCCGCCTCGGCCATCAACCGCATCGAATGGACGCGGCGCCAGCTCGCGGACCTGCGCGACATTCTCAGCGACCAGCCCGGCTCAGCGGCACTGGTGCAGGCCAGCCGCGCCCTCTCGGACAAGCTCATCGCGGTGGAGGAAGGCCTCATCCAGTTGCGGCTGACCGGCACGGGACAGGACGGCGTGCGCTGGCCGGCGCGGGTGTCGGAGCAACTGCGATACATGGCTGGCAGCGTATCGGCCGCCGACTTCCGGCCGACAGACCAGGACGCCGAGGTGCTCACCATCCTGCGGCGCTCGCTCGATGCCTCGCGTGAGGCGCTCGCCAACCTGCTGGCCAACGACGTGCCGGCATTCAATCGCCTGCTGCAACAACGCAACCTGCCCGGGATCATCTCGAACGAGCCCTAGAGACGCCACACGGGGTCGGGTGACATGCGCGCGATTCCGGCCCCGCATGGTTCGCATATTGCGGCGTAAGCAAAGCCAAGAAGGACGCCGTCAAGAAGGGGCTGCGCAGCCTGATCAGGAAGCCGGGCGGCAACTGACGCTCGTCAGCCAGCGTCGCCTTTCCACCAGTGCAATCCCGAGGGTATCGCTTCGATGCCCTTGCGGTCTACCTGGGCCAGCGCATGCCACAGGGGCAGGCCATCCAGCGCAAGCGGGCCCGCGATCTCGAGTAGCGGCACCAGCACGAACGCGCGTTGCAGCAGGCGGGGGTGCGGGATCTCGAGTCCCGCCTCATGCACCACCCGATCTCCGAACAGGAGAATGTCGAGGTCGATGAGACGCGGTCCCCAGCGCTCGCTGCGCACACGATGCAGGCGCTGCTCGGCGGCGAGGCACAACGCGAGCAAGCCGCGCGGAGTATGGCTGGTGCGCAGCTCGGCCGCCGCGTTGAGAAAGTCGGGCTGGTCGGTGCGTCCCCACGGGGGCGTACGGTACAGTGAGGAGACCGCCACCACGGACGTGTGGTCGTCGGCGTCGAGCCACTGCAGCGCCTGTCGCATCGCGTGCGCTGGATCCCCCAGGTTGCCGCCGAGACCGAGATAGGCGCGTTCAGGGCTGGGGCCAGACAACCGTCACCTCCACATGATCCAGCAGGCCGCGCACAGGTGCTGCCGGCTTGCGAATCGTGATCTCGGCGCGCACGATCTGGGCAAACTCGCGGCACAGCGACTTGGCCACGTCGGTTGCCAGCGCCTCAATGAGATACCGCCGACGCCCCGTCACGAGCTGCTCGATGAGCGCGAAGGCCGCACCGTAGTCGACCGTTCCCTCCATCGCGTCAAACTCAAGCGGCCGCGCGGGCTCCACGGTGAGCGTCGCGTCCACGTAGAATCGCTGCCCCAGTGTGCCTTCCTCCGCGTTGACGCCGTGGAAGGCGAAGAAGGCGCAGTTCTTCAGTCGGATGAGATACATGGGCTTGTCACTCTCGCAAGGCAGATGTCGTGCGGGCCAGCACGGCGTCCGCAACGGCCAGGGCGTCCACGTTGGTCGCCACGTCATGCACGCGAAATAT
>JBDSVW010000044.1:0-6129 GCA_039927015.1 Gemmatimonadaceae bacterium
TGGAGCGAAATCTGGTTCAGTTGGACGCGCCGGTGCAGCAGTACCTGCCCTGGTTTCGCGTGGCCGACGCCACGGCGAGTGCGCGTATCACGGTGCGCCAGCTGCTGCACCACACGAGCGGCATTCCGACCAAGGCACCGCGAGCCACCGGCGCCTCGCGCACGCTTACCGATCAGGTACGCGCCCTCGCCGACGTGGCGCTGAACAACGCGCCGGGTGCGGTGCACGAGTACGCGAGTCCAAACTATCTGGTGCTCGGCGCGATGGTGGAGGCTGTGTCCCTGCGTTCGTATGCGTCTTATGTACAGGCGTCGATTTTTGCGCCCCTTGGAATGCGCGACAGCCACGTCGATCAGACGATCGCACTCGACCGCGAGTATCCGGGGCGCATGTCGAGCGGGCATGTGTACGTGTTCGGCTTTCCTGTTGCGCGCACGCTGCCGCCGGAGGGGGACCGACTTCCGACTGCCGGCTTGATCAGCAGTGCGGCCGATATGGGGCGCTTTCTCGTGGCGCAGCTGCGCACGGATTCCAGCGAACTGTTGAGTGCGGCCGGTCTCGCACAGATGCACACCGGTGGCGCGCCGTCAGACGGTTTCTCGTACGCCTTCGGCTGGCGCGATGGCACGTTGGCCGGCGAGCGCGCAGTGCATCATGGCGGCATCGTTCCGAACTTTCGGGGCCAGATGGTGATGCTCCCCGATCAACGCCTTGGCGTGGTGGTGCTCACCAACGTGTCCTCGGCAATACCGTGGCCGATCGCTCCCACGAGTCACGTCATGGCCGACGAGATTGCCGCCGCTCTCATTGGCGTGACGCCATCGGCACCGTCGGGGAAGCATCGCTGGCTGTTCGGCGCGATCGGTGCCGCAATGCTTCTGGTCATCATCAGTCAGCTGCGCGGTCTGCTACGGATACTTCGAGGCGGGAACAGCGGCGACCGCGCGCCGCGCGCCGGACTATCGATGGTCACGGATCTGGCATTCGTGGCTGCGGTAGCGTTTGTCATTCCGCGATTGGCGGGGCTGTCCTGGAGCTCGTTGCTGTCCGTGGCCCCCGACGTCGCCTGGTGGCTTATACTCGCGGCCACGCTGAGCCTCGTTACCGTGGGGGCACGTCTGGTGCGCCGCCCCCGGTAGCCGGCGCCCGGTCGAGGAAACTCCTCTGCGTTGGCCACATCCCCTCCGCATGATGAGTACGGCGGCACACGCAGAAAACCGGATAGGCCCGCGTTGAACCACACTTCGCCGGCTGCTTTCGAGGAACTGCTCGTGGTAGCCTGGGTGTTAACTCGTGTCCGTACAACTCGATCAACTCCACAAAGGGGATCGAGAAGCTGGTGAGCATGCTTATCCCATCAACATCGCGCGGCGATGCAGCTGCATAAGGAGATTGTTCCATGCAGGTTCAAGTCAACACGGACAAGAACATCGATGGTAAGGAGGAACTCATCCGCGGGGTCGAGGCCGAGGTCGTGGGGACCTTGGGCAGGTTCGCGGACCAGATCACTCGTGTGGAGGTCCATCTCAGCGACGTGAACGCTGCCAAGGGTGGCGGCGACGACATGCGATGCCTGATGGAGGCCCGCCTGGCGGGACGCCAGCCCGTCGCGGTGAGCCACGAGGCGGCGACCCTGGAGGAGGCCGTCAACGGCGCCGCCGACAAGATGAAGCGGTCCCTCGACAGCACCCTCGGGCGATTGGGCGAACAGAAGGGGCTGTCCTCCTACGGCGGCGACCAGACGATCTGAGCGGGGCGGATGTCCACGGATGCGGGCGTGGCGGGGAGCTATCGCTTGTAGAAGAGGAACGCACCGACCCGCTCCTTACGCTCAGCCACCTGGTGGTCGGACGCGTCCTGCTGATGAGCGAGCAGCCGGCGGAGGCGACGGTGCCGCGAGCGGCCGCACGCACACGGGAGCCTCGTGCCTGGCGTAGCGCGGCAACGGGTGGCCGGTGAGCGCCCACGCCTCATGCGTGAGCACGTCGACCAGCGCGATGCGCTCCTCCGGGGTCGTGTCGCCGGAGAGGCCGGAGTCGGCTGCGGCGTGCAGTGAGCGCACGACGGCGAGGGGGTGGGGACGCATGCCTGACAATCTACGGCCGCGGCCCAGCGAGGGGGGAGGCGTCCACGGCTTGGAACACCGGCCGCCGCTGCACGGGCCAACGCAGCGTGGCTGCACCGCGGGAGAGCGCGATGCGTGGCCGTGCGGTGCCCGCGCGCTGACGGCGGCCTGCCCGGCTCCCTTTCTTGACCCGACGCCGTTCCTTCACCCTGCCTGCCGCCGTGGCCGATCCGCTTCGCGACCAGCTCCAGTCCGCGCTCGGCGCGTCGTACACGCTCGAGCGGGAGCTGGGCGGCGGCGGCATGTCGCGCGTGTTTGTCGCCGACGATGCGGCGCTGGGTCGCCGCGTCGTGGTCAAGGTGCTCGCCCCCGAGCTGGCCGAGGAGCTCTCGGCGGAGCGCTTCACGCGTGAGATCCGGCTCTCCGCTCGGCTTCAGCACCCCAACGTGGTGCCCGTTCTGGCGGCCGGCACGGGGCCGGATGGGTTGCCGTTCTACACGGTGACGTTCATCGACGGCGCCTCGCTGCGCGAGCGCCTGGTCGAAGGGCCGGTGCCGCTTAGCGACGCGATTGCCGCGCTACGCGACGTGGCACGCGCGCTGGCCTACGCCCACGCGCACGGCGTGGTGCACCGCGACGTCATGCCCGAGAATGTGTGGCTGACGGGGGGCGCGGCGGTCGTGGTGGACTTCGGTATCGCCGATCGCCAGCTGACGCTTGCGTTTGTGCAGATCCGGGCCTATGCGCTCCATGGGAGCTGGCCTCCCGGTGTGCGCCCGCCGGCAGACGGTGAGCGCGTGGAGAGTGGTGGGGCGATGTGTGGATCCACGGTACCGCGGAGGACCAGCCACCGCTTCATACCAACTATCCCGCTGATCCTCACTGTGGGCTTTCACTTCCTCGTCTCGCGGCGGCTGACACCGAGAAGGTGATGTGCGCGGGGAAGGTTGCGGCATATGCCCGGGAGCGCCAAGATTGGGCTCCCTTTCCCGCCAAAATGCGCCCTGTTCGACGTTCGGTATGGCTTGCGGTACTCAGCGTGCCTGCGGCCCTCTCTCTGCTGTCGTTCACCTTCGCGACGCCACTCGTCGTGGCGAATGACAACCGCACCCCGACCGGCATCATGAATAGCGGCATCAGGGAGATTGTCCTCGAGGCCAAGGTCGCGAAGTGGCTCCCCGATGACGGTGCGGAATCCGCGGTTACGGTGCAGGCATTCGCCGCGATCGATGGCACGCCGCGCATCCCGGGGCCGCTCGTCCGCGTGATGCAGGGAACGATGGTGCGGGCGACGATCATCAACTCGGTGCCTGATTCGACGCTGGTGCTGCGCGGACTCCTGCACACCGACAGTGTCGTGGTGCCGAGCGGCGAGCGACGCGTGGTGGAGTTCAGCGCCGACTCGCCCGGCACGTTCATCTACTGGGCAACGACGACGCATACACCGCAGGACGGCCGCACCGGGCACGATTCGCAGCTCACGGGGGCGATAGTCGTGGATCCGCGCGGCGTGCCGGTGGACAGGAGCGAGCGGATCTTCGTGATGACGTTGCGCGAGCTTCTCCCGGACACGCTGGCCGGTGGAGAGGAAGAGTTCGATGTCGCGATCAATGGCAAGTCATGGCCGTTCACCGAGACGACCCATTATACCGTGGGCGATACCGTGCGGTGGCGATGGGTGAACGGCACCGACCGCTCGCATCCGATGCACCTGCATGGCTTCCATTTCGGCCGTCTCGCCAAAGGGAATGGGTATGCGGATACGACGTACACCGGTGACATTCCGCTGCAGGTGACCGAGCTCATGCGGACCGGGTCCACGATGCGCATGGACTTCGTGCCGACGCGCGCTGGCAACTGGCTGTTCCATTGCCACATGGCCGCGCATATCTCGCCGTTCCCGGAGCGTCCCGACAGCGTGCGCGAGCATGACGGCCATGAGCCGGCGGCGCACGCGAGGAACTCCATGTCGGGCCTCGTGATGGCCATCAAGGTCGGACCGCGCAAGCGCGATGGTGCGACGTATATCGGACCGGCCAACGACAAGGAGACCCCGGCGCGCGCACTTCGACTGCTGGTGCAGCAGGCACCGCTGGAGCTTCGTGCTCCCTCGGACACGATGCCGCAGCGACCGGCGCCACGGTCATTCGTGTTGCAGCGCGGAGCCGATCCACGGCCGGATTCCGTTGAAGTCCCCGGCTCCCCGATCATCCTCACGCGCGGTGAACGCGTCGCGATCACCGTCGTGAACCGCCTGCCGCAGCATACCACGGTGCACTGGCACGGTATGGAACTCGACGGCTATTTCGACGGCGTAGCGGGATTCAGCGGCGCCGATGCGCGCACATCGCCACTCGTCGCGCCCGGCGATTCGTTCACCGTGATGTTCACGCCGCCGCGCGCGGGTACGTACCTGTACCACTCCCATATGGACGAGGAGCCGCAGCTCGCGTTCGGCATGTACGGCACGATGCTCATTTTGGAGCCCGGCGAGACGTACGATCCGGAGACCGATCTCTCGTTCGTCATCGGCGGTCGGGCGAGCACGCCCGGTGGCGCGACGGTGAACGGACTCCGCAGCTTCTCCCCGAAGGAATTGAAGGCAGGACAGACCTATCGGTTGCGCATCACGAACATCATGAGCAATGCACCGTTCGCCGTGCGCTTGTTGTCCGATTCGGCGACGCTCACCTGGAAGGCCCATGCAAAGGATGGCGCGGATCTTCCGGCGTCACGTCGAACGAGCGGTGCGTCATTCGTCATACTCGGTGTAGGAGAGACGTATGATTTCCTCTGGACACCCGACAAGCCGATGCGCGTCGTCATGGATGTGCGGGTGGCCGGGGTACCGCAGCCACTGAGGTTGCTGCCGTTCTTGGTGAGATAGGAGCTCAGCGTCGAGACAAAGCGGCCCGCTCCGGATTCGGAGCGGGCCGCTTTGTCTTGCGGGCTGGGGGCCTTCCTACCGCCCCGTGTGCCCCACAGCAGCATGTCCGCCGCATTGGCCGGGAACGACACGACGACGCGCGGGCGTCCTTCGAGCGCCGGTGCACCGCCGTCGAATCCACCGCCACCGCCACCGCTACCGCCACCGCTACCGCCACCGCTACCGCCACCGCCACCGCTACCACCACCGCTACCACCACCGCTACCACCAGGTCCACCTGCGCCCGGCGCGCCAGCTCCCGCCGCACCACCGCATCAAGGTCCTCACGCGCATGGCCTATGGCTACCGCGATGAGGCGTACTGCTTCCTCAAGATCTGCGCAGCGTTCCCCGGAATTCCCGGATGAGCCGAATTTCGCCGCGGTCGGGAGGAGAGACGGGCGGTCAACGCGCGACCACGGTCACCGAGACGTTGGCGGCGAGCGAGGAGGTGGTCGCGCGAAGCACCGTTGCTCCTGGCAATAAGCCGAATACCATTGCCTCGCCGAACACGACACCGCGAACGGAAGCGATTTCCGCCTGCTCGCTCGTCCACGTCACAGTTTGCGCGGTGCACAGCACCGTATCTTTCCCCTTCGCGTCCAGCTGCGTGACGCTCACCGTCAGGCTGTCGCCCACCCGAACGGAGAGCTTCGAGAGGGTCGGACGCATCGAGGTGACGGGACCGATTCCGCCGCAGAGATCGAATCCACTCCCGACCACGTCGGACAACGAAAGGCAGGCGCTCGCACTTGCCGCGAAGGCGAGCGACGCCACGATGCAGCCTACGCGACTGACGAGAGGTGAGCGAAGCATGACGGGGCCTCGTGGGGCGAAGGGTGAAGTTCGGCTGGAGAGCGGACACTCCAGTGATCGCCCCAGGAGTGCGTTCGACGGAAGCGGGCGGATATACGTCGCATGACGTAGCAAGGCGATTCGACTGTTCGCCACCGCGCTTCGCGTGAGGCCACGATGGCTCCATCGCTCACGCGGCACCTGCTCGCCCGCTCCTCCCCTCGCCAAACGGCTGGACCCGCGCTCGCGATCCGCCAGCGCGGCCAATCCACGGTTGTCACCCGCCACGCGTGGAAGGCGCAGCAGCGGCTCTACGCGATGTATCATCGCCTGTCGCTGCGCCG
>JBDSVW010000045.1:0-30610 GCA_039927015.1 Gemmatimonadaceae bacterium
GCTGTCACCACGGTTGCCCCACTCCGAAGACTCGCCGATGGCGCGCGGACCGCGTGTGTCGTCGCGCTGCATGGAGCCGCGCTGCGGGCTCGCCCCCTCATCGCGACGCGAACCACGGTCGCGCGGCGGGCCGAGGAAGCCACCACGGTCTCCGCCGCGATCTGGGCCGCGATCAGGGCCGCGATCAGGGCCGCGATCGGGGCCGCGATCGGGGCCGCGATCGGGGCCGCGAAATCCACCCTCCGACGAGCTGCTGCGGTTGCGGTCGCCGCCACGGAATCCACCCCGCTCGCCACCGCCAGCATAACCGCGGCTCGGACGATCGGGACCGCGGAAGCTGCTGCGCTCTGAACGCTCGCCGCCACCGGTGCGCGGACCGCGATCGCGGTCGCCGCCCCGGAATCCGCTGGGCTTCGAACCCTTGTATCCGCCGCGATCGCCGCCACGGAAGCCGCCGGAGCTGCCGCCCCTGCTGCCGCCACGATCGGCCCCGCGGAATCCGCCTCGGTCACCGCCACGGTCGACGGTGCGCTCCGAAGGGCCGCCTTCGCGCTCACTGGGGCCGCGATCCTCGCGCGCGATCACGTGCCGGCCACGAATGGTCGAGCCGTTGAGCGCGGCGATCACTTTCTCGGAGCACTCGGACGCGACCTCGGCAATGGTGTGCGAGTCGCGCAGCTCGATCTTTCCGACCTGCTCGGCCTGCACGCCTGCCTCACCCGTGATGGCCCCGACGAAGTCACCCTTCTTCGCGCCGTCACGTTCGCCGACGTTGATGAAGAGCTTCGTGAACGAGGTGCCCACGGGGGCCACACGCTCGGTGGGGGCGCTGACAACGGGCACATCGGCTGCCTTGACCGGACGCTTCGCGCGTGCGCGCTCGCGTTCCACCTCGAGCAAGCGCAGCGCGGCCGCCGCGACTTCCACCGCGTCGTGCTCGCTGAGCATCGGCGCAATGGCCAGGACCTCGCGATGCAGCGCGCGGCTGCCCAGCACGGCGCGCAATTCGTTGCGCAGGGCATCCTCGGCGGAGCGGGCGCTCACAGGTGCGCTGGAGAGGGAGAGGGGAGTGCCCATGCCGCCGGTCACGCGAAGAAACGCGGCCAGCTCCTCCGGCGCGACGATCGCGACGGTGACCTTGGGCGTGGCGGCCGTAACCTGCTGGAGCGCGGCAGCCGAGAGAGGGGGCGTGAAGCAGACGACGAGCGGCTCGTGCGCCGCAATGTCATCCGAGACGATGCGCACCGAGGCGTCGTCGGGCGCGTAACCGATCGCCGCGAGCGCGCGGACGGCATCGTCCGCATCGTCTTCGGACGCCAGGATCGTGGCGCGCGCGGGGTCGAGCGTGTCGAGCAGGCGGCGGAGCGTGGTCGCCCGGTCACCGCGGGCCGCGACCAGGTATTGCACGGCCCCGCCCGACGTCGCGAGCGCGCCGTGATCCATCGTGCGGGCCTTGCGCAGGTGCGCCTCGACGAACGCTTCAAGCGCCTCGTCTGACTCGCGGGCGATGACGATGCGTGTCGCGTCCTTCGGCACTTCGGACAGGAGCGTCGCGACGTCCTCTCCCGCTTCAGCCAGCAGCTCGTTGGCGTCCAGCAGCACCACCGCCGTAACGCTGTCGAGCTTGAGCGCCGATCCGCGCACGAGCGCCAGTGCGTCTGAGGGCGAGCCGGCGATGGCCCGCGCACCGGCCGACACACGCCGGGCGGCGCGCGCCGGCGCCGTGACCGGCACCAGCAAGGTGTGACCCGCGTCCAGCGTCGGGTTCACGAGACGCGCAATCCAGGCGGCACTGTCAGCCCCGGGCGTCAATACGAGCAGCTGGACTCCAGCTGCCTCTTCACTAATCCGCTGTGCCTGCGTGCTGACCACGCCGGCCGCGCGGGCGTCTCCGGGCGGAAGCACGTGCACCACGTGCCGGCTCCGCGCTACGCCACTCTCGTCCTGCTCCACAAAACCCTCTCTTGTCAAAGGCGCACGTCTCGCGTGCGCTCGCATTCGAACTGCAATGGCGCACGTCGCTCGTGCGCTCGCATTGGTACTGCGTGTGCCACTAAGATACCCCCGTAGGCCCGCCCTCCCAACCATTCGGACAAATTCCTCCACTCCGGTCCCCCCGCATGGCCGTCGAATTCACCCCCTCCGCGAACATCGCGCTCC
Source organism: Gemmatimonadaceae bacterium (assembly GCA_039927015.1). Taxonomy (GTDB): domain Bacteria; phylum Gemmatimonadota; class Gemmatimonadetes; order Gemmatimonadales; family Gemmatimonadaceae; genus SCN-70-22. The sequence goes on from JBDSVW010000045.1 coordinate 2,161, forward strand.
TGCGGGAATCCGCGACTATTGCCGTCTCCCAACGTGCCAAGGCGCTGAAAGCGGAGGGGCGCGCCGTCATCGATCTGGGGGCGGGAGAGCCCGATTTCGACACCCCGGGATTCATCCGGGAGGATGCCGCGCTGGCCATGGACGCCGGCCACACGCGTTACACCGCCACGGAGGGCATTCCCGCGCTGCGCGCCGCCATCGCCGCCCTGGCCCGGGAGCAGGGGCCGGTGGCCGAGTCGCTGGTGGCGCAGGATGTGGTCGTTTCCAACGGATCCAAGCAGTCGCTGTTCAATGCATGCTTCGTCCTTTTTGGACCGGGGGACGAGGTGCTCGTGCCTACCCCCGCGTGGACCTCCTACTACGAGATGGTCCAGTTGGCACGCGCCACGCCCATCACCGTGATGGGCGATCCCGCCAACGGCTTCAAGGTCACGGCCGACGTCCTGGCCGCCGCCGCCACCGACCGCACGAAGGGCGTGATGCTGAACTCGCCCTCCAATCCCACCGGCGCGGTCTACAGCCCCGAGGAACTGCGCGAGATCCTGGACTTGGCGCACGCGCGGGGGTGGTGGGTGATTTCCGACGAGATCTACCGCCACATCTGCTACGATGGCTCGGCGGTGAGCGCATTGCAGGTCGCCCCAGCGCTGGACAACCTGGTGGTGGTGGATGGCGTGGCGAAGGCCTATGCCATGACTGGCTGGCGTGTGGGCTGGGCCATCGCGCCGCGCGCCGTGGCGCGCGCGATGACGGCATTCCAGTCGCATGCGACCTTTCACACTTCGTCCGTATCGCAGTACGGCGCGCTGTCCGCGCTCACCCGGCGCGCGGACTCCGACCGGGCGATTGCCGACATGGTGGCACGCTACCGCGTGCGGCGCGACGCGGCGCTGGCGATCTTCGACCGACATCCGTCGCTGCCGCTCATTAGGCCAGCCGGCGCGTTCTATCTCTTCTTCAACGTCGAAGCAGCGTTCCCGAACCACGCCGCCGCAGGCTCGGCCTTTGCCGAACGTCTGCTGGAGGAGCAAGGGGTCGCGGTGGTGCCCGGGGCGGCGTTCCGCACCCCGTCGTGGGTGCGCATGTCCTACGCCGCGCCGCAGGAGGACGTGGTCGAGGGACTCTCGCGCGCGCTGGCGCTTTGGAGCGAGCTGAAGGGGTAGGGTACGCGGTGCGTGTTTCCGCTACTGTGCGCGACGACCATTGGCCCTATCTTGGGACGCCGGTAATGCTGCGAACGGAGCACGAGAAAAGGGAGGTCGCTATGAACATTCCGGTGCGCGTGGAAGCCCCGGACGATCGTCCGGCAGACGTCGACTATCGCTGGGATTCGGACACCGATATTCTCTCCGCCACGCTCCGGTCGAACGGAACGTTGCCCAAGGCACGTTCCACCGCACTGGAACTGGAGGGGAGCGACGGATCGTGGCTCATTCTCGACGTCTGCGGCGGGCAGATCCGCGGAGTGGAAGTGGCGGTCTGGCCCGAAGTGCAAAAGCGAAACGCACTGGCCCCCCCGGAGCGCGTGGAGAACGGCACGGTGATCGTCGGTGCGGTGGAGCGGGGACGGCGGGTGGCCGTGGAGGTGGAAACCCGGCTCGTGGCAGAGGCGGACGACATGCAGCGCACGATACATTTCCGCGTCGGTGCGCTGCGGCAATCACGCACGGTGCGCATCGCCCGCGACATTCTCGTCGATATCGATCAGCGCGATCGCATCGCGGGACTCTGGTTGCTAGAGGTTCCCCCGAATCCGGACCCATCGTGATCACGACCATCGTTCTCATCAAGGCCGACCCGAAGCACATCCCGGACACCGCCCGGGCCATCGCCGGAATCGAGGGCGTGCAGGAAGTCTACTCGGTCTCCGGCGAGTGGGACCTCGTCGCGATCGTGAAGGTGGCGGACTACGAACAGATTGCCACGGTGGTGACGGAACGTTTCCCGGCGGTTTCGGGCATCACGCGCACGCAGACGCTCACGGCGTTCCGCGCGTACTCGCGTAAGGATCTCGAGCAGGCCTGGGACATTGGCGTGAATTGAGCACCGCGCACCGGCGGCGGTTCCACGCGATGCGGCGTTGCGCGCCGCCACCGCCGCGTGCCGACGTTCCGCCGAGGGCACGCGCCCGATGAGCGTGCGGCACCTGCTCGAGGCGTTAGGCGGCGGCGCGCGCCTGGTGTCGGCGGACGGCGGGTCGCTGGAAGTGTCGCTGCCGGCGCAGGAGTCGGGGCGCATGCAGGAGTCGGCCCTGCTGCGCGATCGGGTCATGCAATCGCACGACGTGCCAGGTGCCGCCGGGCCGCCCTTCGACGCATTCCTCGACGGCGTGCAGGAAAGCCGGGTGGTGGCATACGCGGGCACCATTCCGGTGGTGCACGCGCGCGCCGGGGCGGTGGTGCGCGCGCGGATCAACCGTCGGCTCGTGACGTGGGGCGACGCCCCGCTTTTGGGCGCGGCATTCTACCTGCCCCTCCGGTTGCTTGGCGCCGAGGTGGCACGCGCGCTCGATGCCGCGGGCTTGTCCTTCGAGGACACGTCGGACGACTCGCTCGACGGCGTCGCAGTGCATCCGCAGCAGATGCTGCGGCGCGCGGTGCACCTGGTGCAGCGCCGCCGCGAGTCGCTGGAGCGTGCATTGGCCGAGCGGTGGTGTGCGGAAGGGCCGGGCGGATTGCTGTACGTGGACGGCGGCCTGCCCGCGTCGGCCGTGATTCTCGAGAGCGGGCGCGCGGTGGGTGTCATCAAGTCCCATCACACGCTGTACGCCACCGGCGACGCGCTGGCCACGGTGATGTCGTTAGGTGCCGGGCAGCGTTCGAGCATATTCGTCGTGGAGACCAAATGGCGGGAGCCGGTCGCCAGCTGGTACCTGCGGCTGCGCGACCCCAGGGGACACGATCCGCTGTGGGGACTCGCGCGGGTCGAAGTGCCCCTGCCGCAGGCGGGGGGCGGCGACGAGCGTGCGGACGCGCTGGCCGACGACGTGTCGGCACGCGTGGCGGCGGAGTCGGCCCCGCTGGCGCTGCCCGACGCGCGCTGGGATACGATGGCCTACGGCATTCGGGATTGCGAAGTGTTCCTGCGCGCCGTGCTCGGCTCCGCGCGTAGCTGACGTCCGACGGGTCGCGCGCCACGGTGCGCGCGCTACGGTCGCGGCAGGACGCTGATGGTCGCCGCCTTCTCGCGGCCGTTGTCCTCGAACAGCACGGGCACCCGATCGGCGAAGTGCTCGACGGCCAGCGCGTTTTTCTCGCCGAGGTCCCGCACCACGAGGATGGGGCTCTCCAAGCCGTCGGCGTTGAACTGGTACAGTCGATCGATCACTACGTCGTACAGCGTCCCGCGTTCGCGCACGAAGACCAGCAGCTTTCCCCGCGCCTGCTGCAGCGAATCGAGCGACTCGAAGGCGGCAAAGCGCGCGGGGCTTCCGGTGTAACCGCTGCGGATCCACGGTTCGTCCAGCGGGATGCGCGACCAGCGACCGGGAATGTTGAGCAGCATGCTGGAGCCGACGATGGCGGCAAGGAATGAGGCGCCGAGCCGTGGACGTTCGCGCATGATGGCCAGGCAGCCGGCCGCGACCCACACGGTGAGGAAGGGGAGATACTCGGTGTAGAAGCGAATCTCCGAGCCCCAGTAGAAGAAGTAAAGGACTGGGAGGATGAAGAAGACCGCGACCACCGGCCAGCGCGGGCGGTGGCGATGCGCCGCGAATATCACCAGGATCGGCGCGAACAGCGCGTAGGGCACGAAGGCGAGGTTGATGCCGGCAATACGCTGCAGCAGGTGCGACACCGCGTCTCGCGGCGTGAACCGAATCGGGAGCATCACGCGTTGCATCTGCTCATTGAATCCCGTGAAGCCGCGGATGCCGAAACCCATGTTGTAGCCGTCGCCGTACATCGCCTGATAGCTGATGCGCAGCGGCTCGCCGTTGGTGGCCCAGTTGTAGTGGAAGAACCACGCCGCCAGAGGCAACGCCCCGGCGACCACGGTCAGCGCGCAGCGCACCACTTCGCCGAATGAGAGATTGCGCCGCACCACGAGCCACAGGCCGAGCGACGCGCCCAGCGCCACCCCGGTGAGCGTGCGCACCGTGACCGCGACAGCCAGCGCCACGCCGACGGCCAGCCAGCGCCACACGCGCCCGCGAGACGATGCGCGTTCGCTCTCAAGGAGCCAGAGCGCGGAGAGGGCGATGCCGCAGATGGTCGCGGCGTGCGCCATGTAGCCGGCGTGCATGATCACGAACCACGGCTGGATGAGCAGCAGCAGCGCACCCAGCAGGCCGGCGGCCCTCGAGTACAGCAGCGCGCCGATCCGGAACGTCGCCCACACGGAGATCGTGCCGAGGATGACGCCGCTCCACCAGCGCAGCCCGACGGCATCAAAGAGCGCCAGCAGCGCCGGCCATCCCGGTGTGTACATCCCGTACAAACCACCGCCGGGCGTCATGCCGAGCTTCCGCATCGAAAAGAACGGCACCAGCTCGGGGTCCACGTGCCAGGCATAATCGCTATTCCAGATCCACTTGCTCTGGAGCAGGTAGATCACCTCGTCGCTCACCACGGCCCACCGGCCGACGCTGGCCCAGTGCACGACGGCCAGCAGCACGACGGATGACAGGAGCAGGACCGGCAAGGCCCATCGCGGCGGCTCCCAATCGATCCAGGCGGCATCGCCATCCCGCTCTCGCGTTCCAAGGAGCCAGAAGAAGATCGCCCACCCCATGAGCGTGGGCGCGGCGCTGCCGAACACTGCGAAATTCCGCGGTAGCGTGCCGTCGATCAGCGGAAACGCGGTGGCCGCCCCTACCGAGAGCAGCATCAGCACCGGCACGAGTACGATGTACGGACGGGAGAGCAGCCGTGCCCGGGCGCGCACCGCTCCTGCCACCAGCGCCGCCAGCAGGACGGCGGCGAGTACCTCCATCGTGAGATTCAGGAGTGGGAGGAACTCCATCGCGCTCGCCATGATCACGGCGGGCAATGCGGCGCTTCCGATCAGCCAAGGTGCAAGCGCCCGGAACGGAGCGCGTACCTGCGGAGAAGTGGACATGCGACGGGACAGGGGTAAATCGAGCGGGACGGAACACCGGCGGGCGCTGCGGGGACAGGCGCACGGCCCGTGCCACGGGCGGACGAAATCTGGCATCGTCGCACACTCATCGGCGAAGGTCGCGCGAGAAATTCTATTCCGGACCCGTCGCGCTACCTTTACCGCCGTCCGCGCTGGCTTCGTTCCGTCTCCCTCCTGGCCCTATGCCCGATTCGCCTCCCGCCGACTCGCCCGCCGGACCCCTGCTGGGGCGGGTGGTGGCAACCGAGCGGCGCCCGAACACCCCGCATGAGTTCCACTTCTGGACCGCGCTCGACTCGCCGGTCGGGATCGGCACCATCGTGCGGGTGGAGGGCACACACGCGGTGGAAGGGCAGCTACCGCGCATCTATGGCGTGGTCACCGACGGCTTGAGCTACACGGACGTCGCGTCCCCGCTGCACGAGGTCATCGGATTCGATGCCGATCCCGCCCGCGCGTCACGCGCGCTCACGGAACGCGCCGAGATAAGGCTGTACACCGCAGCGGTCCTGCGGCAGGTGCCCGACGAGCCGCTGCAACCCGTGCCGATGGGCCAGGTCTTCCTCGCCGGCCACGCCGACGTAGCGGTGGCGCTGCGCATGGACGGGTACCTCAAGCCCGGCGCGAGTACGGGCATTCCAGTCGGGATGTATCGGGCAGGCGGCATGGAGTCGCCGGTCTATCTCGACGCCGACTTCCTCCTCGGTCCCGAGGCGGCGCACCTCAACATCAGCGGGGTGTCCGGATTGGCCACGAAGACCTCGGCGGTCGAGTGGCTGCTGTCCTCCATCTTCGCGCACTTCCCAGCGGGCAAGGGTTCGGTGGCAGCGCTCTGCTTCAACGTGAAGGGTCCCGATCTGTGCTTCCTCGATCAGGCGCCGTCGTCGGTGGACGAGCGCGACCTGCACCTGTTCGATGCGCTGGGTGTGCCCGCCACGCCGTTCGAGAAGGTCCACTACTTCGCTCCCTACAAGGCGAAGGGCTTCGCGCTCAACACCCTGCGATCCAACCCGGCGCTCCAGCACAACGTGTCTCCCCTCACCTGGGGTCTGCGGGAGGTGATGCAGTATGCCGACGTCCTGCTCACCAAGGACGATATCGATGCCAAGGCGGATGCCCTGATCGATTTCGTCGCCTCCCGGGTGGTGGATCAGACGTTCGACGATCCCCTGCTGGGCAGCCACCGGTATCAGGTGCGATCGTTTTCGGACCTCGACGCCTTCTTCCGCGACCTGATCGACGCCATGGAGGGCGCCAATCGCGAACAGTGGCGGACCCATCACGTGGCCACGATCCGGAAGGTGCGCAACCGCCTGGTGAACATCGCGACTCGATGCGAGGGGCTGGTCACGAACGACGGGCAGGCCTCCGACCTGCCGTTCGGGAGCTTCGAGGACCGGACGGTGTACGTAATCGACGTCGCCAACCTGGAGGAGGACGCGCAGAACCTGATCTTTGCGCGCGTCGTGTCCAAGTTGCGCGAACATCTCGAACGGCGATCGCTTGGCGTGGACCACATCGTGGTCTTCGTGGATGAACTCAACAAGTACGCGCCCGCGGATGCACCGGAGACCTACGTTCGCAAGATGCTGCTGGATATCTCGGAACGGGGGCGGTACCTGGGACTCGTGCTGTTCAGCGCACAGCAGTTCCGGTCGCAGGTGCATCGGCGCGTGGTGGGAAATTCGGGTACCGCTATCTACGGTCGGATGGATCCGGATGAGTTGGCGACGCCCGGCTACGCGGTGCTGGGGGCATCGACCAAGACGAAGCTGGCCACGCTGGACAAGGGGCAGTTGATGGTGCGACACCCGCACTTCGCACAACCGATTTTCGTTCGCTTTCCGCGGCCGGCGGTCATGTCGGGCCGCGAGGGCGCGGAGCGCTTTCCGCAGGATGAGGAACCCACGCTGCAGGAGGCCGTGTTGCGCCAGCTCAGGAGCCTGGACCCGCGGCTCACGCTGGCGTCCATCGAGAGCGTGTTCGAGGGCCTCTACTCCGAGGAGGAGATCCTCCGGGCGCGCGACCGCACGCTGCGCGAGCGGCCGTCGGACGTGAAGGCGTATTTCAAGGCCCAGTTCCGGTCACTCGCCGAGCGCAGTACACCGGCCATCCCCACGCGGGCGCTCCGGCCGGCTCCCCTCGGCGATCCGTACGGCACCTAACGATGTTCGCGAAGCTTGCGCTCGTCGGGACGCTGTTGGCCGGCATCGCGATCGCGGGGGGATACCCTGCGCCGGCGATGGCGCAGGCGCCGGGCCCGGTTCAGGGCACCACGGGCAGCGTCCTGTTGCAGCTGCGGCCCCGGCCGGGAGACTTGTTGCGGCTGCGGCTCGACCAGACCATCGAGATGGGCGGCGGGGCGCAGGGCGGTGAAGACGCGGATTCCACCGAAGTCACCTCGCTCGTCATGCTGGCGCGGTTGTCGGTGGAGTCGGCCGATGCGGCCGGCGCAACGATCCTGGCGTTCACCGATTCCGTTCGCGTGAAGAGCGACCAGGGCTACCGAAGCCCGCTCCTCGCCTCGGCGCGCGCCCTGGAGGGCCTCCGCTTCCGCTTCCGCGTGGCGCCGGACGGCTCGACGACGCTCGCGTCGGGTGACGCCTGGGTGGCGCCCGCGGTCGGCTCGCTGCTGTCTCAGCTGCCGGCCACCCTGCCCGCCGAGCCGGTGTCGCCGGGGTCCACCTGGAACCGCGCGGTGGAGATTCCCCTCGCGGCGACCCCCGACGGGAAGGCCACCGCCACGCTCACGGCCACCTTCCGTTTCGACTCGTTGTCGCGCACGGGCGAATTCGCCTACCTGTCGATGCGGGGCCGGCTCGTCCGCTCGGGTCCCATGCCTGCCAGCGCAGGCGAAGGGGGACGGTCGCAAGGATTCGTGCAGACGTCGGGGAGCGTGACGGGGAACATGTTGATCGATCGGCGCCGAGGCTGGATCACCGACGCCCGTACGGTCATCGATCTTCGCTCCCTCGTTTCGCCCGCCGGGAAAGATTCCGCGCCCATTCGCGTGCGCATGAAGATCACGCAGTGGATGCGGGTGATGTAGCCCGGGGACTCCGGAAACGCATGGCGCGCCAAGGGGCGCTAACCCGCACGCCTACGTATATTTCCGCGCAGTTGCGCCGGCGACCACGGGGTCGAGCGGCAAAGCGGCGCATGCGCGCGGGTCGCATGCGTTCGTCACGGTCGCTCGTTCGGCGCTGCCGGACGCGGTGACGGCACCTTGGACCATGCGTCTCGTCCACCTCTCCGACCTGCACCTCGGCTTTCGCCAATACCAGCGGCAAACTTCCGCAGGCATCAACCAGCGGGAGGCCGACGTGGCGAGCGTCTTCCGCACCGTCATTGACCGGGTGATTGCGCTCGCCCCCGATGTCATCGTGTTCGCGGGAGACATCTTCCACAACGTGCGGCCGCCCAACCCGGCGATCCTCCACGCGTTCAGCCAGTTCGCGCGCCTCACGGAGTCGCTGCCGGAGTGCCTGGTGGTGATGGTGGCCGGCAACCACGATTCACCTCGCGCTGCCGAGACGGGATGCATTCTCCGACTCTTCACGCCCCTCGGCATTCACGTCGTAGACGCGGAGGCGCAGCGGCTCGACTTTCCTGAGCGCGGTCTCTCGATCCTCGCGGTACCGGATACCGGCGTACCGCAGCGCGTCGCGCTCGATCCCGATCCGCAGGCGGAGCGCAATGTGCTCGTGCTGCACGGCGAGGTGGCCGGCGTGCTGCCGCCTGCCGCTGCCGCCGCGGAACGCACGACGGTGGAAATCACCCCTGAGGAGATCGGGGCAGCGCGCTGGACCTACGTCGCGCTCGGCCACTATCACGTCTTCCGGCAGATCGAGCGCAACGCGTACTACTCCGGCTCCATCGACTACACGAGCGCCAACCCGTGGGGAGAGTTGCAGGAGGAGCGGGCGGCCAAGCTGCACGGGAAGGTGTTCCTCGAGTATGACCTGGACACCGGCAAGCGCACTGTCCACTCCATCAAGCCGGCGCGCGCGCTGGTGGATCTGCCGCGCATCGAGGGACGCGGGCTTTCGTCGGGCGACATCGACGCCCTCATTCGGCAGCACGTCGAGAAGGTGTCCGGAGGTATCGACGACAAGATCGTGCGACAGGTGGTGCGCGACGTGCCGCGACACATCGCCCGCGAGATCGACCACACGCTGCTGCGCGAGTACAAGAAGCGCGCGCTGCACTTCCATCTCGACACGCGGCGTCCGGACATCATGCGCCCGTCCGTGGGTCAGGGCGCGGCGGGACGGCGCGCCTCGCTCATGGAAACCGTGCGCGATAAGCTATGGAGCCGTCCGTTGCCCGGCGACATCGACCGGCAGCGGCTGGTGGACATGGGGCTGCACTACCTCTCGGAAGCCGAGCAGCGCGAGGGGAACGCTGCCGTGGCCGCGAGCTTGGGCGAGGAGGACGACGCGTGAGACTCAATGCGCTGCGTCTCGTCAACTTCCGGCAGCACGCCGACACGCTCATTGAGTTCGATCTCGGGCTGACCGGCATCATCGGCCCTAACGGCGCCGGCAAGACGACGATCCTCGAGGCCATTGCCTGGGCGCTGTACGGCCAGCAGGCCGCGCGCGGCAACAAGGACTCGATCCGCTTCGCGCGCGCCGCGCCGCGATCGGCGGTGCGCGTGGAACTCGACTTCGAACTCGCCGGGCACCGCTACCGGGTGGTGCGCGGTCTCACCAGCGCTGAACTTTTCCTCGACGGCGGCGATCTGCCGATCGCGAATTCGCTCACGGCGGTGAGCGACATGCTGCAGCGGCGGCTGGGCATGACGCGCTCCGAATTCTTCAACACGTACTTCACGGGCCAGAAGGAACTGAACGTGATGGCGGCCATGGGGCCGTCGGAGCGCGCACAGTTCCTGTCCCGGGTGCTGGGATACGAGAAGCTGCGCACCGCGCAGGAACTCGTGCGCGACCAGCGCAAGCTCATCGTGGCGCAGCTGTCCGGACTGCGCACGATGATGCCGGATCCCGAGGCCATTGCCAATGCACTGCGCGAGGCGCGCGCGCGGCGGCGCAACAGCGAGCTGCACCTGGCGGACTCCGAATCGCGACTGCGAGAGGCGGGGCTGGCACTCGGCATGATCGCGCCCAACTGGCAGGAAGCGCAGGTGGCGCGCGAGCGCACGCAGGAGCTGGTGGGCGAGCTGCGCGTGGTCGAGAACGACGAGGCGGCGCGCGCGCGCGACCTGGAGCGGCTGGACAAGGAACTGGCCGACATCGGCACGGCGCGCGTGGAGCTGGAAGCCCTCGCCGCGGAACTCGCCCCCTTGGCGTCGGTGGCCGCGGAGTTCCGGCGCTTCGAGGAACTCGCGCGGGAGGAAGGCCGCCGCCAGACGCTCACCGAGACGGAGCGCGCGCTGGCCGACGAGGTGGCGCGGTTCCTGGAACGGCGCGAGAAGATCGGGCGGGCGCCCCAGCTCGAAGAGGATGTCACCGAGGGATTGGAACGGAAGCGGCGGGAGCTGGAGGAGTCGTTGGTCCTGCTGGAGTCGCGGCGCACCGAGTGGGTGCGCGACCGGCAGGAAGCGGAGACCAAGCGCGATGCGCTTCGCAAGCAGTATCAGGAGCTCAAGGTGCAGCGCGAGAGCGTGCTCGACCTGGGCGAGGACGGTGTGTGCCCCACCTGCACGCGCGTGCTCGGCGGCTCCTTCCGCGCGGTGCTCGACGGCCTGGACGAGCAGCTCGAGACGATTCGGGTGGACGGTCGGTACTATACCACCAGGCTCGAACAGCTCGAGGGCATGCCGCCCGAGGTGAAGCAACTCGACGAGCGCCGCCGTGAGCTGCAACTGGAGGTCGGCACGCTCGAACGCCAGCTGGCGCGCGTGCAGGGCGCGGTGCAGGAGCTGTCGCAGCTCGCGCGCGAGTTGGCCACCAAGGAGCAGCGACTCGAGCAGGTGCGCCGTGACCTGCAGGCGATTCCGGTGGGCTACGACGCGGCGCGCCACGAGGCGTTGCGCGAGGAGGCGGACCGCCTCGCGCCGCTCAACGATCGCGCCACCCGACTCAGCACGCTGCTGGAGCGCCAGCCGCGGCTCACGATCGAGCGGGCCGCATCGGCGGAGGATGCGGCCAGCCTGCACGCCCGCGCCGTGGAACTGCGGGCCGCACGCGACGTCATCACCTTCTCGGAGCAGGAATACGTCCAGCTGCGTGAGCAGCAGGAACTCTCGCTCGCCGAGGCGCGGGCGGCGGAGATCGCGGTGGCCACGGCGCGTGCCGAGCTGCAGTCGGCGAGCGCCGCGCTCACCCACGCGGAACGCGCCCAGACGGATTTCGAGAGGGCGCAGGCCGCACATGAGGCACTGCAGTCCGATCGCAAGGTGCACGACGAACTCGACCGCGCGTATTCGGACCTGCGCACGGACCTGAACCACCAGCTGCGTCCGGAACTCTCGGAACTGGCGAGCGCGTTCATGGCCGAACTCACCGACCAGCGCTACACCGAGTTGGAGCTCGACGACCAGTACAACATCATTGTGCTCGAGGACGGCGTGCCGAAGCCCGTCATCTCCGGGGGAGAGGAGGACCTCGCCAATCTCGTGCTGCGCCTCGCCATCTCGCAGATGATTGCGGAACGTGCCGGGCAGTCCTTCTCGCTGCTGGTGCTCGATGAGGTGTTCGGCTCGCTGGACGACGTGCGCCGCCACAACGTGGTGGAGCTGCTCCGCGGGCTCGGCGATCGATTCGAGCAGGTCGTGCTCATCACGCACATCGAGTCGGTGCGGGAGGGGCTCGATCGCGTGATCTCCGTGTCGTACGATGAGGAGAGCGGCAGCGCACGGGTGCGGCAGTCAGACTCGGAGTCGGTGGTGGCTGCCACCGTGCCGGGAGTCGGCGCGTTGGAAAACGCGAGCGTGGCCGAATGACGACTACCTCTCCCTGGCGTCCGCCGCGCGCCCTCAACGGTCCGCTGCCCGCGCGCCTCACGGACATCGATGCGCTGAACCAGGTGTTCAGCGACGCCTTTACCGAACGCTACCGGCGCGACGGCCTGGTGGGCGTGCGCGTGCCGCACCTCAATCCCACTATCTGGCGCTACGCGATCGAGGATGCCGATGGCGGTGCGATGCTCTGGCGTGACGAGCGGGACGAGATCGTCGCGTTCAACATCGCGCATCATTCGGGAGTCGAGGGCTGGATGGGCCCCTTGGCCGTGCGGCCCGATTGGCAGGGCACGGGCGTGGGCAAGTCGGTGGTGCTGGCGGGGGTGGACTGGCTGCGCAGCCGGCGGGCGCGCGTCATTGGCCTGGAGACCATGCCGCGCACGATGGACAACATCGGCTTCTACTCCGCGCTGGGCTTCGAGCCCGGGCGCCTAACGATCACGCTGACGCTGGACGCCGCCACCTCCGATAGCGCCGTGCCCCTGCTGGGCACGCTGCCCGCGCGTGACAAGGACGACATGCTTGCGCAGTGCCTGCGTATCACGCGCGAGCAGCTGCCGGGCTACGACTTTACGCGGGAGCTGATTCTCAGCCAGGAGCTCGGGCTGGGCGACGTAGCCCTCCTGCTCGACAAGGGCGAGTTGGCGGGCTTCGCACTCTTTCACGCCGCGCCGCTTGTTGAAGGACGCTCGCGGGAGGAATTGCGGGTGCTCAAGCTGGTGGCACGCAATCCGCGCGACATCGAGTCGCTAGCCACCGTGCTGGCGGCCGCGGCGCGACGCGCCGGTACGCGCCGTGTCGCCATACGCGTGCAGGGCGAGTATCGCGACGCGTATCGACGCCTGGTGGCTCGCGGCGCCCGGGTGCGGTGGACCGATCTGCGCATGACGCTCGCTGGCAGTCCGGAGCAGGTCGCGCGCGACGGCGTGGTGCTGAGCAACTGGGAGATCTAAGTCGCTGCGCGTCTCGCCCGCAGTGACCACCCGAATTTCGCCGATACGTGAGGGGAAATGCCGTTACGTCATGTAACGTGTTTCTAATGAAGCGAGAGATTTACGGTTTTCTCTTTTCACCGGCCGGGCGCGTGCCGAGAATTACGATGCGCCAGATCAGAAGAAAGACGCCCGCAGTGAGTAACGCATGAATCCAGCCAGCGGCTTCGGTCGTGAACGTGGCGAAGGCCCAGACGGCGAGCATCGCAATCGCGGCGACAATTCCAAGGTCCATAGGTACAATTGACCGGTACGAGTGAGCCCGGTACCTTCCGGGCGAAATTCAAAGACACAGGAGCGGAGAGACAGACTTTTTGAGCCGATAAGCTCTTCGAAGGGGCGCAACAAACGGGTCGACGTCATGCCCCAGTGCGGGGAAGACGGAAAGCTCGGTGAGGGCCTTATACCTTACGACTGGGCTTCAAAAAAATCTCTTCGTTCCGAACCAGAGCGGGGCTTCATCATTCGATGGGGCCTCGCTTTGTTTTTCTCGCCCCCCATCCGGCCCCGGCCATCCCTCCGGTCGGATGGGAACATCGTCCGCCGATGGCGACTTGTATGCAACAGCGGGTCGACGCCGCATCTTACTGCGGTGCTCGATCGGCCGGGAAGGCCCGTCGGGCTCCCGACGACCGATCCGGTACGCCGTGCGGGCAAGCTAGTCCGACCGGTCCTACCACTCAAGCGCGGCTCCACCACTTCCGATCGCCTTCATGTCTATCGTGACCGTGACGCGGCGCATGCGGTTCAACGCTGCGCATCGCGTGCATAATCCTGCACTCTCGGACGCCGAGAACGCGTCGCTGTTCGGGAAATGCAACAATCCCAACTGGCACGGGCACAACTATCACCTCGATGTCTCCGTGGAGGGTGATATCGATCCCCGCACGGGCTACGTGATAGACCTGGGTCACCTGCGTACCATCGTCGAGCGCGAGGTGATCCAGCAGCTCGACCACCGTAACCTGAATCTCGATGTCGAGTTCCTCCGCGGGACCAATCCCACGTCGGAGAACATCGTCGTCGCCATCTGGGAGGTGCTTCAGCGCGCGGTGACGCCTGGGCGCCTAACGAACCTTCGGCTCTGGGAAACGGAGAACAACTATGTCGATTACCAAGGGCGCTGAGGCCGCCAAGGGCGCTGAGGCCGCGACCTCCGCGGTGCGTCCCGGCGCCCCGCTCATCGTGCGCGCGGACCAGATCACCGGCGACGACCTTCCGGTCAATCCGTCGGAGCGCACGCTCGAATTCGAGAATCTCGTGCGTCGCCAGCTGGAGCTGCTGGGGGAGGACCCGCAACGCGAGGGACTGCAGCGCACCCCGGCCCGGGTCGCGGCCGCCATGTCCTTCCTCACGCGCGGCTACGCGCAGACGGTCGCCGGCGTGGTGGGGGAGGGCGTGTTCGAGGAACGCCACGAAAACATGGTGATGGTGCGCGACATCGAGCTGTACTCGCTGTGCGAGCACCACCTGCTGCCCTTCTTTGGCAGGGCGCACATCGCCTACATCCCCAACGGCAGGATCGTCGGCCTCAGCAAGCTGCCGCGCATCGTGGACATGTTCGCGCGACGCCTGCAGGTGCAGGAGCGCCTGACTGGTGAAATCGCCGACGCCATCCAGGACGTTCTGGCGCCGCATGGGGTGGGCGTGGTGGTGGAAGCGTCGCACCTCTGCATGATGATGCGTGGCGTGGAGAAGCAGAACTCCACGACCATCACCTCGGCGCTGGTCGGTTGTTTCCGCGACGACGCACGCACGCGGGACGAATTTCTTCGCCTGGCGCACGGGCCGAATGGCGCGCGCTGAACCTGAGGCGGGCGCCGGTTCAGCGGCGTCCCCGGCGTCCCCGGCGTCCCCGGCGTCCGCGCGCACGGGGACGGTCGACGGCCTGCAGGTTGTCGTCACCGGTGCCTCGCGGGGCATCGGGCTCGCGATCGCGCGCCGGCTGGTTGAGGAGGGGGCGCGGGTGGCGATGCTCGCCCGCACCGCGTCCGACCTCCAGCAGGAGGCCACGCTCATGGGCGAGCGCGCCTGGGACGTGCCGTGCGATCTCGCCGACGGCGGGGCGGTGGAGCGCGCGCTGGAACGAATCCTGGAGCGCATGGGGCCTCCCGACATCCTGGTCAACAACGCCGGTGCCTTCCTGCTCGGCGCCCTCGGCTCCACTTCGGGCCCCGACGTGCAGCGCGTGTTCGACGTGAACCTCGCGGCGCCATATCGCCTGACGAACGCGGTGGTGCCGGCCATGCGCGAGCGGGGTCGCGGGCACATCGTGACGATCGGGTCCATCGCCGATCGCCACCCTTTTCCCGAGAATGGCGCGTACGCCGCCAGCAAGTTCGGGGTGCGGGCGATGCACGAGGTGCTGCGCGAGGAGCTGCGGGGCACGGGGGTCCGCGCGTCGCTGGTGTCACCGGGGCCGGTGGATACGCCGCTCTGGGATCCCATCGCTCCCGACGACCGCCCGGGCTTCACGCCGCGCGCGTCCATGCTGCGTGCGGAGGCGGTGGCCGATGCCGTGCTCTGGGTGGTCACGCGGCCAGAGGCCGTCAACATCGACGAGCTGCGCCTCACGCGTTCCTGACCGCTCCGTCGGCCGCCGGCTGGCCGTCCCGCTAAATTGCGGGTCGCCCACCGCGTCGGAGTCTGCGTCGTCACGCCCCCTGCCCCCCCGCCCGTGTTCATCGAACTCGTCGACAAGCTGCGCTGCCCGCAACCGCATGACGACACGTGGCTGGTGGCATCGGTGACGCGCTTGGAGGGGCGCTACGTGGCGGAAGGCGCGTTAGGCTGCCCCGAGTGCCATCGCCAGTATCCCGTGCGCGCTGGCATGGTGGACTTCAGAAACGACGTGCCCGCCGAGCCGGAGTCGCCAGCACAGGAGGCGGCCGAACGTGCGGACGGCGCGCCGATATCGCCGGGCGACGAGGCCGTCATGCGCGCGGCCGCGCTCCTTGGCCTGGACGAGGGAGGAGGCGTGATCGTGCTGGCGGGCGGCACGGGCGTGCTGGCCGCCGCGCTCGAGTCGATGTCGAGCGCCAATGCGCTCCTGCTCAACCCGTCGGCAGCGGTCGCGGTGGGGGCGGGCATTTCCTCCATGCGGGCCGATGGCATCGTGCCCCTCGTGCCGGGCTGCGTGCGCGGCGCCATGGTGGACAGCGAGAGCGCGAATGCCGGCGTGCTGCAGGGATTGGTGCGCGCGTTGCGCCCGGCGGGTCGGCTGGTGGCACCCGCGTCGGTGCCGCTGCCGGCGGGTGTGAAGGAACTGGCGCGTGACGATCGCGAATGGGTCGCCGAGGCGGAGGGGAGTACCAGCGCCCCCGTGCGGCTGCGCCGGGGCTGAACCGGGGCCGAGCCGGGGCCGAGCCGGGGCTGAGCCGGGGCTATGCCGGGGGGCAGGGTCAGGTCAGCACGTCGGCGCCGTACAGTGCGTCGATGCGATCCTTGTAGCGCTCGCCCACCACGCGACGCTTCACCTTGAGCGTGGGCGTCATTTCACCGGACTCAATGGAAAAGTCGTGCACCAGCAGCGCGACCTTGCGCGGCATCTCGAAGTGCGCGAGCCCCTCCAGCTGCCCGAACACCTCCTGCTCCATCTTGGACTGCACTTCCGGCAGCTGCAACAATTGCGCGGGGTCGGTCTCCGGGATGCTCCGCAACGTGGCCCAGCGTCCCAACTGGTCGAAGTTAGGCACGACGAGCACGACCGGATACTTGCGACGGTCGCCGATCATCACCGCCTGGCTGACGAACTTATTCGTCTTGATGCGACCCTCGATGGGCTGTGGCGCGATGTTCTTGCCGTTGGCCGTGACGATGATGTCCTTCTTCCGGTCGGTAATGCGGATGTAGCCATCCTCGATACATCCCACGTCGCCGGTGTGAAACCACCCCTCCTCGTCGATGGCCTCGCGCGTGGCCTCGGGATCGTTGAAGTAGCCCTTCATCACGTGCGGCCCCCGCGTCAGGATCTCACCGTCAGGGGCAATCTGTACCTCCACGCCGCTCACTGGCTTCCCGATGGTACCGATGCGGAAGTGCTCGGGAGTGTTCACCCCGATCACCGGCGACGTCTCGGTGAGCCCGTATCCCTCGAGGATCACGAGGCCCGCGGCGTAGAAGAACTTGTTGATCTCGGTCGCCAGCGGCGCCCCGCCGGAAACGAAGTAGCGCAGGCGCCCGCCGGTACGCGCCTTGAGCTTGGAGAACACCAGCCGTTGGGCCAGTGCGTACTGGAGAGCCAGCAGGCCGGAAGGTTCACGCCCCGCGAGCTTCTGGTCGGCCCAGCGCTCCGCCACCGCGCGAGCCCAGAAGAAGATCCGCTTCTTGATCGCGCCGCCGGTGAGGGCATTCTCCAGCACGCGCGCATACATCTTCTCGTACAGACGCGGCACCGACATGGCGATCGTGGGTTTCACCTCCTGCATGCTGGTGGGCACGAGGTCGAACGAGTTCACGTATGCGATGGTGGCGCCGGAGGTGAAAAACCAGTAGTCACCGGTGCGTTCGAAGATGTGGCTCAGCGGAAGGAACGAGAGCGCCACCTCGTCGCGCCCGAGGGCGAGCAGTTCACAGGCCGCGCTGACGTTCGACCAGAAGTTGTCGTGGGTGAGCATCACACCCTTGGGCGCGCCGGTGGTGCCGGACGTGTAGATGATGGTCGCGAGGTCGTGCGGTGCGATGGCCAGCGCGCGCCGCTCGTGCTCGGCTGCGCGTTCCGCGCTGTCCGCCGCCCGCCCGCGCCCCTCCACCTGCGCCAGCGTCTCCGAGCCCGGCGCCGCCCCATCCTCGTCGAACACGATGACGTGGGAGAGTGCCGGGAGCTGCGAGCGCACGCCGGCGATCTTCTCGCCCTGCTCACGTCCCGACACGAAGATGGCCACCGCGCCCGAGTCGTTCAGGATGTGAGGAAGCTGCTCGGCGGGCAGCGTCGGGTAGATCGGCACATCGACCAGGCCCGCGGTCAGGCACGCCCAGTCGGCGAGCGCCCATTCCGGCCGGTTTTCCGAGAGAATGGCCACCCGATCCCCCGGCCGGATGC
The DNA here is from genome assembly GCA_039927015.1 of Gemmatimonadaceae bacterium. GTDB lineage: Bacteria > Gemmatimonadota > Gemmatimonadetes > Gemmatimonadales > Gemmatimonadaceae > SCN-70-22. Next base: position 20,201 of record JBDSVW010000045.1, read on the forward strand.
CGAGCAACTCCAGTCCCGTCGCGAGGTGCCGCACGCGCTCGCGAATCGTGCGATGTGAAATCGGCCGCCAGTCGTTCTCGCCCGCGCGCCACAACATGGCGTCGGGCTTGTCGAAGCGCTCGATGGCCCGGAAGAACAACTGCGTGAGCGTCCCCTCGGGAGCGCGCGGTCCTCCTCTCGCGTACATGCACGTCTCCGGCGAAATGCGGGAGCCGGGACACGACGTGCCCGGCGCAATGACTGGAGCTGCCTGCAGGATGCGCGGCCGAGCCGGACTACGGCGTTAGCCGGGGAAGCACGAGCAGCGTGAACGACACGGGTGAACCCTTCAGCGGCTGCCGAAGCGCTTTCACGCTCGCTTCCACCACGATCGTATCACGGGTGACCACACCGGCGCGAGCCCGAAAGCGCACGCGCCGAGAGGCGGCCCCCGTGGCGTCGGTGGTATCCACGCGGGACGGGCGGGAGTTGTCGTTGAGCAGGGCGTACGTTCCGGTATCCGCCGGCGCCAACGCCACCCCGCGATAGACGAGGCGGAAGCTCACCAGCACCGCCCGCACGGGCGCTCCCGCAGTGTCGCGCACCACGACCCCGACCGACGTGAGCGAATCGTCCAGCGTTCCCGTGAGCGGCTGGAAGTACAGGATGGTGTCCTGGAGCGCGGTGCCCGCGGCCACCGTGTCGGGTCGGTTGATGACCTGGAGCTGGCGCGCGGCGCTCTGGAGCGATCCGACGCTAGCGTACAGCGTGCTGGTGCCGGTGACGCCCGCGCTGGCGACGACGAATGAGCCCCCGACAATCGTGACAAGGGAGTCGATCGAGACGAAGGTGGCGGGCGCGCCCGCCACCTGATCGCCGTCGCTGGTGAACACCTTTGCCACCAGTTGTTCGGGCGCCCCGGTGGAGTCGCGTAGCGTGTCCCCCACGATCACCGACGGCATCGACGGTGCCACGAACTCGATGGCGCCGATGGATTTCGGGTCCACCGTGAGGTCGATGCACGCCACCAGACCCGTCGCCAGAAGCGCGGCCAACAGCCCTCTGCCGGCGCCCATCAGCGGAATCGCTCGGCCAGTACGGTGGCCAGGTTCACGTAGGCCTGCGCGGCGTCGTCGGCCGGCGAGCGCAGCACCACCGGCTGCCCCGCGGCAAAGGCCTCGAGCGCGGCCTCCGTGCGGGGAATGACCACGTCGAACACCATGTTCTGCGGCAGGTGCGAGCGTACGTATTCCGCCACCCGCTCAGACGACGGATTTCCCGGTTCGAACATCGTCAACAAGATCCCATCGAGGGTGAGTTCGCGATTGCGTTCCACGATCTCCTGAATACCCCGTAGAATCTGGGGGGTCGTCTGCAGGGCGAGCGGCTCGCACTGGAGGGGCACCACCACGTGCTGACTGGACTCCAGAACACGATGCACAATGGCGCCGAGCCCCGGGGGCGTGTCCACCACCACGATGTCGCAGCGCTCGCGGGCCATGTCGAGCAGGTCGTGCAGGACCGTGGTCTCGGCGATGAGCTGTTGGTAGAACGAGTGGTCCGCCGACTCGGTGACCGAGCCCGCCAGGATCACGCGCAGCCATGGCAGGGCCGTGGGCAGGATGATCTCGCGCAGCGTACGGACGCCATTGAGATAGTCGGCGAATCCGTACGTGGGATGCGACTTGCGGAGCCCGATGCCGTAGCGCACCGCGCCTTGCGGATCCACGTCGATGACCAGCGTCTTGAGGCCGCGCCGGGCGAAGGCGGCGGCCAGGTTCACCGACGTCGTCGTCTTGCCCACACCTCCCTTTTGACTCACGACCGCCAGGACGCGCCCCACCTTACCTCTCGCTCTCGGGAGACTCCGTCGCCGGGTCAGCGACCTGGGGCGCGCGAAGCTCGTCCAGCGCCCGCTGGGCGTGTTCGATATTCGCCGGGTCGGCGCTCTTAGGCGGCGACGTCAGGAAGGCGTCGAGATGGACGGCCGCGTCGTGCTTGTCCCCGCGCTTGAGCAGGAGGAACGCGAGGCCATAATGTCCGGCGGCCAGGGAGGGGTCCAGGTCGAGGGCGCGCTTGTAGCAGCGGATGGCCTCGTCCATGCGGGACAGGCGCGAGTACGCAATCGCCATGTTCAGGAGAATCCGGTGGTCATCCGGTTTCTCCCGTAACGCAAGGCGATACGAAGTGAGCGCAGCGTCGAAATCCCCGGACTTCTCGAGGGCGAGCGCCTCGTTGAGGTAATCCAGGCGCTGGGCCTTGAGCTCGCTGTCGGACCTACCACCTACTAGGCGGCTCCACCAGGACATGCGATCGAAGTCGGCTGAAGGGAGGCCGTTAATTTGGCGAGCGCACTCGGCCGCGCACACAACGGCACGCGGGCGCGCAACTCGGCGCTTCGGGCGCAAAGCTATCGCGGTGATCCGCGCTCAGCAACAGAAGCGAGGCGCTGGCGGGCCCGCAGCATGCTCGTGAGGCGGTCGCATTGCTCGCCACGATCGCCGACGCCCGCTAGCTTTGCACGTTGCACCTACCGCCCGTGTTCACCCCTGAGGTTTCGCGATGTCGCCACGTCGGTACGAAATAGATCCCTCCAAAGGGCGCTTCGATGTGGAGTGGCCCCTGTTCGGGGAGCTCTCGCGCGCCCTCGCCCTGATGGTGGCCCGTCAGTACGATCCCGAGATCGTCGTGGGGGTCGCCACGGCCGGCGTGATTCCGGGGGCGACGATCGCCGCCATCCTGGGGCGCGAATTCCGCTCCATCCTCATCAGCCGGCGGGACCACCAGCACGTGCGGAAGACCCCCACCGTACTCGGCGCGGCCCCGCAGGAAGTGCGGGGCCGGCGCGTGCTCATCGTGGACGAGACCTGTGACAGTGGCGATACCATGCGCCTGGCGGTGGCGGCCATGGTAAACGCGGGCGCGTCCGAGGTGATGACCGCCGTGTCGTTCAAGACGGGCAGCTACGAGCCGACGTTCCACGCACTGGCCACCGAGAGCACGATTGTGCTGCCGTGGGATCGGGAGGTGCTGGTGGACGGCGAACTGGCGCCCAATCCGAAGTACTTCGACGCTCGTTAGGCTCCCGCGAGGGACCGGGTTGGTCCCCGTTAGGCGGCGGTCCGTCAGGCGCAGGCGCTGACGGCGTCCTCGTAGGGCAGGCCCCGGCCCATGTCGTCGTAGATCTGCTCCATCACCGATGGGCTGCCCACGAGAAAGCGGCAGCGAGGCGCACCGCTGGAGCGGCATTCCACTTCCAGCACCGCCACGGGCGCACCGGCCACGCGACCAAAGAGGTCGGCGAACATCCCGGTGGTGAGATGGCAGCAGGGGTGCTCCATGCCCGCGGCTGGGTCCGACTCCCCCCAGTCGCTGGAGTCGAGGGTTGCCACCACGTCGGCAATCGCGCCGATGTTGATGTGGCCCCACCCTGCATCGCGAAAGAACTCCGACGCGCGCTGCTCGAACGCCGCCACGTCCAGCGATTCGGCGGTGATCGCGCTACGCTCGGCAAGCCATCGCTTGAAGGCGGCCCACATCGCGTCACCGCCGGCGTAGCCGGCTTCCTGCAGGAACACCGCCGCATCGGGCCCTCCGTCGCGCAACAACGCCGCGCGCAGTGTTGCCAGCGATGAGCGCGTCAGGGCGAGCATCCCGTGTCCCGTGAGGTCGAGCGGCTGTGGCATGTGGAGTCCCGTGCGGTTAGCGTCCAACTTTGCGCAGCAACTCTGCTTCGTCGATGATTTCGACGCCGAGCTGCCGTGCCTTGTCCATCTTGCTTCCCGCAGCCTCGCCCGCCACCAGCAGGCTCGTCTTGCGGGACACGCTGTCTGTCACACGCGCCCCGGCCCCCTCGAGCAGTTGGGCGGCCTCGGCGCGGCTGAGCGTGGGCAGCGTTCCCGTAATGACGACCGTGAGGCCCCGCAGGGCACCACCGGCCACGACCGGCTGGGGTTCGTCCATGGTGAGCCCCATCACCTGCAGCCGGTCGACCAGCAGTACTGCGGTGGGATTCGCAAAGTACTCCACAACGGAGGCCGCGATCGTCTCGCCGATGCCGTGGACCTCGGCGATTTCCTTTTCGGTCGCCGCCCGCAGCGCGTCCATCGCAGCGAAGTGCCGGGCCACCAGCTCCGCGGCCGTGGTCCCCACGTGCCGAATGCCAAGCCCAAAGAGGAGGCGCGACAAGGGCTGCGCCTTGGATGCCTCGATGGCGTCCACCAGCAGCTGGGCGCTGCGTTCGGCAAAGCGATCGAGACTCTCCAGTTGCTCCGTCGTCAGCTCGTAGAGCGAGGAGGGATCGGTCACCAGGCCGGCCGCCACCAGCTGCTCGATGCGCGCATACGACAGGCCCCGAATATCCATGGCGCCGCGCGAGGCGAAGTGCACCAGTCCTTCCAGCCGGCGACCCTCGCAGGAGACGTTGGGGCAGTAGATCGCCACTTCCTCCTCGTCCCGCAGCACCGGTGTGTCACAGCTCGGGCAACGCGTCGGCATGCGCCACCTTTTCTCGGCGCCGGTCCGCTGCTCGGGCACCGGTCCGATGACCTGCGGAATCACTTCGCCGGCGCGCTTCACCTGCACCGTGTCGCCCACGCGCAAATCCTTGGCGAGGATGAGATCCTCGTTATGCAGCGTGGCATAGGTTACCGTCGTGCCGCCGATCTCCACGGGTTCGAGCACCGCGTACGGATTAAGCGCGCCGGTGCGCCCCACGTTCACGCGAATCTCGAGCAGGGTGGTCTCGGCGATATCGGGGGCGAACTTCCTGGCCACGGCCCACCGCGGCTCCCGTCCTCCCACCACGCCAAGGTCGTCCTGCAGCGCCAGCGCGTCCACCTTCACCACGCCGCCGTCGATGGCGAAGTTGAGCGTGCCGCGCACCTCATGCTCGATGCGGTGCGCCCACTGGGCCACTTCGTCGATCGTCCGGCACGTCTGGCGATGGGGGGCCACGGGAATGCCCCATTCCTGCAGCGTGTCCAGCACCGCACTCTGTGTTGCGAGCGGTAGCGACTCGCCCCGCGCGACCGCCACCGAGTAACCGTAGAAGCGCAGCGGGCGGGCCGCGGTGCTGGAGGGATCGAGCTGGCGCAACGATCCCGCGGCGGCATTCCGCGGATTGGCAAACACCGCCTCGCCCGCCTTCACCCGTTCCTCGTTCATTCGCTCGAAGAGATCGAAGGGGTAGTAGATCTCTCCGCGAATCTCCACGCGCGCGGGCGGGGTTGTGCCACGCAGTCGCAGCGGCACGTCACGCACCGTGCGGATATTCGGCGTGACATCCTCGCCGATGGTCCCGTTGCCGCGGGTGGCGCCCACCACTAGCAGCCCGTCCTCGTACACGAGACTCACCGCCGCGCCGTCGATCTTGAGCTCCGCCGAATATCCGGCACGACGCACGTCCGCTCCGGCGAAGCGGACGATCCGCTCCTCCCACTCGCGCAGCTCATCATCCGAGAAGGCATTGCCGAGTGACAGCATCGGCACACGGTGCGTGTACTTCGGGAATGCGCTGACCGCCTCTCCCCCCACCCGCAGCGTGGGGGAGTCGGGTGTCTGGAGGTCGGGATGCTCGCGCTCGATGGTTTGCAGCTCGCGGAACAGCTTGTCGTACTCCGCGTCCGGCAGGGACGGCCGGTCCAGCACGTAGTAGTCGTACGACGCCTTGTCGAGCTGGGCGCGGAGCGTGGCCGCACGCTTGGAGGGAACGCTCATGGGGGTGCTGCAGGCACCGGGATGGTTATTCGGCGCCAGCGCCCTCCATGCCCGCTTCCGCTTGAGTCATGCCGCCGTGCAGGAGGTAGTTCTCCACGAAGAAGAGGCCCTGTTCGCCGGCACGCTTCACCATGCGCAGCAGCGTGTCCATGCTCGACACCTCTTCGCGCTGTTCGTTGACGAACCACTCGAGGGCATTCTTGCTGAGGTGGTCACTCTCCTTGATGGCGAGGTCGACGAGCGCATTGATCTGCTTCGTCACGCGCATCTCGCTGTCGAGCGAGAGGCGCACCGCGTCTTCGGCGGAGCTGAATGCCGTGCGTGGTGCGGGAATCTCCGGAATGACGGGGCTGCCGCCCGAATCGACCAGGAGCTTCACGAAACGCATCGCGTGCGTGCGCTCCTCTGAGGCCTGCCGGTAGAAATGCTTGGCCAAACCGGGAAGTCCGTCGCCGTCGAAGTAGACGGCAATGGCCACGTACTGATTGGAGGCCGCGAGCTCGTTTCCGATCTGCTCGCTCATCGCGGCGTTCATCTCGTTCGATATCAACATGCGGGTCGCTGGAGGAGAGAGTGGCGGGGCGCTCCCGGCGCGGGAATGCCGGGGGCCGCTGCACCGCGTCCTCGGAACCTAGTGCTTGCCGACCATCGCGACCAGCGTGGCGCGCTATCCCCGGGCTTCCTCGCCGATCACCTGCATGGCCACGGAGACAAGCCGTTCCAGCTCATCATCCGATTCGCGCGGCAGGAGGGTCTCCGACCACTGCTGGTCGTCATCCGCGGCATAGCGCGCCAGCAGGCGTCGAAGGAAGGCGAGGAAGGCGATGCGTTCCAGCTCGCTTCGACGCTGCCGCGCGATGTTCTCACCATGCGCACGCTCCACCTGCTCGAAGCGGTGGGCATTGCGCAGCGCCTTGGCCGTGAGCGAGGCGATCCCTTCGCAGAAGCGGATGTCGGCCGGCGAGAACGGCGTGCCGCCCCGATCGGTGCGCAGGAAGATGGCGCCGATGACCGATGCCCTCCAGCGGATGGGCACCACCACGATCGACTGCACCGCCGCCAGGTCGTGCTGCTCGCGCACCGCGGCCATCAGCGGATCGGTGAGGGCGTCGACAATGTACACCGTCTGGCCGGAGGCGAATGCTTGCGCCAGCTCAGGGTATCGCGACAGATCCACCAGCAGGTTTCCGATCTCCGGATCCTCCAGGGTCGCGACGAGTCGGATCTCATCGCGCGCGGCACCCGACAGGTAGATGGATGAGCGATCGAGCCCGAACAGGTCGCCCAGCCGGCCCGTGAGCCGCTGCAGTACTTCATGCACCTGCAGGGTGCTGGCCAGTTCCTGCTGCAGGTCTACCACCGCAAGCAGTTGATCGCGCTCGCGCGTGACGACCTCGAGTTGCTGGCGCAGGGCAGCCTCGTCGTCGAACCGTGGTGACGCGACGACGGCTGACGGCGTTCGGAGGGTGCGTGAGGAGTTCATCGGAGTCGCGGGCCGCGAGGGCGGGAGTGGGCGGGCACGCGAGAAGGGTGGAACGTGCGCTCGCCTTCCTCAGGACGCCCCAGCCACCGCCCGGGTCAACACTCCGTGCCCTGCGTGACGTCCGTCACCGGCGCACCGGTCGCGAGTTACTGAACGACTGGCCGCTGCTGCAGCTCGAGGAGGCGGTTGACCTCTGCCAGCACCGCGCGCGGTTCGCATGGCTTGGCCAGGTAGCCGTCGCATCCCACCTCGAGGGCGCGCTGTCGGTCACCCGGCATGGCGTGCGCGGTGAGGGCGATGATCGGAATCGCGCTAGTGGCCGCGTCGCACTTGAGGGTCTGCGTCACTTCCCAGCCGTCGATGACCGGAATGGAAATATCCATCAGGATCAGGTCGGGGCGCTCGCGGCGCGCGACGTCGATCCCTTCCTGTCCGTCCAGCGCCTCGCACACCCGGAAGCCGTGGTGCCGGAGGATGGTGGAATAGACGATGCGATTGTCCTCATTGTCCTCGACGATGAGGATCGTGCGCTCGCGAGTCGTCATACAGTCTCCTTGGCTACTTGAGGGACTTCAGCGCTTCTTCCGCTTCGCGCTGGTACAGCGGATCGTTGTAGTCCGTGGCGGGACCCTTCAGCACCAACTCGAACTGCTGCCGCGCTCTCGCCGGGTCCCCGATGTCGCGATACACCCTGCCGAGATCCAGGTGGTGCGTGAGCCGGGCGGGGTCCACGGCCACCGCGCGTTGCATGTACGAGACCGCGTCTTCCCAGCTTGCCTGGCCGAACACCCCGCCGCCTAACACATTCTTCGCGAAGAAGCGCTCGAAGCCATTCAGCCGCATGACCTCCGCGTTCCAGACCCCCATGACATGCAGGGCCCCCGGGTGTTTCGGATCCATCTCCAGCGCATGGAGGGCCAGGCGCCGGATTTCCGTGGCGTACCTGACGCGCTCGCGGACGCCGACGGTGAGGGCGGTGCGCCCCAGCGCCCGGGCGAGGTGGAAATACGCCTCCGGATCGTTAGGACTTGCTTCCACGGCGCGGCGGGCGTATTGCTCTCCCTTCAGGAAGAACGCTTGTCGCTTGTCCTTCTCGCTGTCGTGCTCCCCCAGGTCGACGCTGGTACGCGACGCCTTGCCGAGCGCGTCGCCGTTGGAGGGTGCCAGGGTGATGGCGGCCTCGTAGTGCTCGAGGGCGACCGCCGGACGCAGCGCGGCCTGCTCCCGGTCGCCCATCGCAACGCGTTCAATCGCCGATTGCGCTCCGCCGGCGACCGGCGCGAGCAGGACGCAGGAAAGCAGAAGATGGCGGAACGAACGAAGGAGTGTCATGAACCCGGGCCACGCCTGACTGGTGACGTGCGTCGCACAGCCCGCAACGCGTGCGGACATTTGATAATACCCGAACGAAGGCACGAATGCTTGTCCATCGCTTGATTGAGCGAAAGCGCGACGGGGGGCGCCTTGCACCTCACGAGTGGGAGGCGCTCACCAGCCGCTTCGCCAGCGGCGCGATGCCGGATTACCAGATGTCGGCGTTCCTCATGGCGGCCTTTCTGCGCGGGCTCGATCGCGAGGAAACGGGGGCGCTGATGGAGGCCATGCTGCACAGCGGGGCCACCCTCGACCTGTCGCACCTCACGGTCGGGCGCATCGACAAGCACTCGACGGGGGGCGTGGGAGACAAGGTGTCCCTCGTGCTCGCGCCGCTGGTGGCATCGCTGGGGGTGGCGGTGCCCATGATGTCGGGAAGGGGACTCGGCCACACCGGCGGCACGCTCGACAAGCTCGAGGCAATCGCCGGCTTTCGCACGCGCATCTCGCTGGAACAGGCGCGACGGCAGGTGGAGGAGATCGGATGCGCGCTCATCGGGCAGAGCGGGGAAATTGCACCGGTCGATCGAAAGATGTATGCGCTCCGCGATGCGACGGCGACCGTGGAGAGCATCCCGCTCATCGCCGCGTCCATCATGAGCAAGAAGCTGGCGGAGGGCCTCACCGGCCTGGTGCTCGACGTGAAGCGCGGCTCGGGGGCCTTTTTGCCGGAACTGGAACGCGGGCTGGAGCTGGCGAGCCTGATGGTGAGCCTGGGCGAGGCCCACGGCTGCCCGGTGGTGGCGCTGCTCACGGCGATGGACCGTCCCCTCGGCCGAGCGTGCGGCAATGCGCTCGAGGTGGAGGAGGCAATCCATGCGCTGCGCGCGGAAGGACCGCCCGACCTGATGGAAGTCACCTATGCGTTAGGCGGGGAGATGCTGGTGCTGGGCGGGGTGGCCGGCAACGTCGAGCGCGCGCGCCGCATGATGGAAGTGGCGATTTCGTCGGGCAAGGCCGCCGAGAAGTTTCAGCAGATCATCGCCGCACAGGGCGGCGATCCGGGCGTGGTGGACGATCCGTCCCGGCTGCCGCAGGCGCACGAGGTGGAGATCTATTCCGCGCCACGGTCCGGCGTAGTCGCGCGGGTAGAGCCGCGCGCGGTGGGGCGGGGCATCATCGCGTTAGGCGGCGGCCGCACAACCATGGACGACGTGATCGACCCGAGCGTGGGCTTCGTGATTCGTGCGCGCGCCGGCGACGTGGTGCGCCTGGGCGAGCCGCTGGCGACCATCTTCGCCCGCGACGAAGCCGGCATCGCGGCGGGCATGGCGGCGCTGGGCGAGGCCTTCACGCTCGCCGACGAAGCCGAGCCCCCGCTGCCGCTCGTCTCGCACCGCGTGACGTCGGCCGGGGTGGAAGTGTACGAGTCGGAGCCGTGGGTACGTACGGCCGAGTTTCCCGTCTACATCGAGCCCGTGGCGGGCAAGCGGAAGGCGACGTAGCCGTCGGCTGCGACCGGCGCGTTGACGCCGGGATTCCCGAAATGTTTCTTCCCACCTTCGGGGCCCGTCCGTCCGCGCCGGGTCCCGCGCGCGGCCTCGCCACGTGGGACGGGGCGCTGCGCGCCGCTCGCTGACCGGAGGAGGAGGAGATGGACGTCGACATGAAGAAGTACGCGGGGCCCGCGTCGTTCGGTGCGATGGCCGTGGCAGTCAGTCTCGTCGCGCTGTACGCCTTCATGGTGTGGGTCTCGATGCCCGCGCCGCACGGCGGCATCGACCAGGTGCACGCCGTCATCGCGTACATCGGCATCGCCGGTCCCCTCGGCGCGATTGCCGCCGCCCATGTCGTGTTTTACCGCCAGCTGCGCGACTACGCCCGCGAGCATCGCGACACCTAGGGCGCGCGATCCG
>JBDSVW010000046.1:0-10178 GCA_039927015.1 Gemmatimonadaceae bacterium
TACCGCCAACGCGCGTCCCGAAGGATCGGGAGTGAAGGTGCCCATGGAGAGCGGCGCCTTGCCGTTTCGCATCGCCCAAAGCTGGTACACCCTGCCCTTGGGCGCCTGCGGCACGTTGAACGCGGTCACGACGAACACGTTTTTGGTATGGTTCCAGAAGACGCGAGCCGATGGCTCGCGCCCCCCGCCCTCGCTGAGCGACACCACATGCACCATCGGGCCGAAGAACGCCGAGAGCGTGGAATCACGTGCGGCGAGCGCGACGCGCGTGCTCTCTGCGTCGCGTCGCGTCGCACCGAGTGACTGCACCAGACGCTCGTTCTCGGCGCTGGTGTTCCGGTAGGCAACTCCGCTCACGACAGCAATCGTGAGGCAGGCCGCGGCGGCCAGCCAGCCGACGCGCGATGCGCGCGTGCGCCCCGCCGCGCGAAGGGGCGCGACGGATGCCGCGGCCGGACGCGCCGATCGGATTGGACGCGCCTGTGCGGCGTCCGCCATGATCCGGTCGCGCAACGACGCACCAGCCCGCGGTTGCACGCTCGGCGCGGCGTATGCCAGCAGGCCCGCGACCTCGCGGTGGGCATCCACCTCGACGCGGCATTCCGCACACGCCTCGAGGTGTGCCTCGAATGCGGCCAGCTCGGCGCCGTCCAGGGCACCTAACGCGTAGGCCGCGGCGGATGCACGCAGTTCCTGGTGCGTCATGCGCCAACCACCACCGGCTGACCCTGCGGCCCCACGGGTGCGAGCGAATCGCGCAGCGTTTCCATCGCCGAGCGCAGGTGCGTCGCGACGCCGGACTCCGGAAGTTGCAGCTGAAGTGCAATCTCCTGCCCACTCAGCCCCTCGAAGTATGCCAGCTCGATTGCCCGGCGCTGCACGTCGCTCAGCGCGCCCAGCGCCAGATGAACCCGCGGCGCCGTGGAGAATGCGTACCGCGTTCCGCGCCCCGCTGAAGGCGCCATCGCGGTCCGCGTGTATTCCCCCTGGTCCGGCCCGGGGGTGCGTGACGCCGGAGTCGCGTGCAGCGCATTCGCTGCGCGACGAATCGCCAGCGAGCGTTCACGGACCAGCGACGTCAACCATGCCATGAGTGTCATTTTCCCCACTTGAAACTTGTGCGCCTCGCGCCAGATGTGCGCGAAGACGTCGGCCACCACGCCTTCTGCAGTGGCCGCATTGGAAGTCATCGCGTATGCCAATGCGTACGCGACCGAACCACATCGGTCGTACAACGCTCCCAGCGCGCGTTCGTCACCGGCCGAGAGGGCAGCGATCACCCTCGCGTCGGACTTAGTCGCTGTGTAGACGTCGTCGCCGCTCATTTGCTCTTCACTCCGCTTCGTATTCGTCCCGCATCAAGAAGCCCCCCGGCCCGGTTTTTCTCGCGGGCATGGAGACCGGAAACGTTAGTGCGTTCCGAAGCGTAGCTCGCACCCACTGGAAATACGCGTCTGGCGACCAGACGGATTGCTTTGGGCGAGGCAGAGTCCGTCGGCAGGCGGCCTCAGATTCCCCCTGCCCGCCAGCGATGCGTCTAAGGTGTTTTCTGACAATGTGTTACGGCGTTCTGTTTCGCAGCAGCAGGCCCGATCGACCGCCGGCTCAGATCTCGGCGTCCGCCTCCATCTCGACCAGATACTCGCTCCCCACCAGGCCCGCCTGCACCAGGGTGTTGGCGGGTAGGATGCGGCCGAATCGTTCGCCGTGCGCGCGTGCGACGGATTCCCACTGTGTCATGTCCTGCACGAAGACGCGTGTGCGCACCACGTTCTCCAGTCGCGCGCCAAGGGACTGCAGCGCTCCCTCGATCTTGTCGATCACGAAGTGCGTCTGGGCCGCGGCATCGGCGCCGCCAATCAGCCGGTCGGCGTGCGAGGCCGTCGTACCGGAGACCACGATGCGATTGCCGATTCTCGTGGCGCGCGAGTAGCCGAAGGTTCGTTCCCAGGTGGTCCCGCTGAGGCAGATGCTGCGCCCGTCGTCACCGCGGTGCACAGGAAACGGGGGCGGAAGGGTGTCGAGATGGTGGCTCAGGTCACCTGATGCGGTGAGATAGGGCGGCTTCCGGTACTCGTCGCCGCAGTCGCCGCCGATGGGCGTCAGCGCTTCCGACGCTGCACTGATGGACGCGCGATCCTCGGCGGTGAGGGCGAAGGAGAAGAGCCGCAGGTTGTCTTCCACGTGCGCACTGGCGCCCAGCCGTGCACCGATGATCACCGCGCCCACCGCCGGCTGCTCCAGGATGTACCGGCTGGCGACGTTGGCGATGGAGACATCATGACGCCGGGCGACGGTGTCCAGCGCCGACAGCAGTCGCTGGAAGGGCGCCCATCCCCCCGCCGAGCGGATGAAGCGGCCGTACTTCATCTGCGACCAGGTGTCGAGCGCGTCCCAGTCGGGTTCGGGGGTGCCTAACCATTTGTCGGTGAGCCAGCCTCCCTGCACCGTTCCGTATGCGAGCAGTTTTACACCATGCGCGAGACACAGCTCCGACATCGCCCCCCCCGCGCGCCGGTCCACGAGGGAGTAGCTCACCTGGTTCGACACGACCGCTATGCCGCTGTGCAGGACGATGCGCAGGTGTGCGGTATCGAAGTTGGTGAGCCCCAGGTGGCGAATGACGCCTTGCTCCCGTAATTCACCCAGGAAATAGAGCGCGTCGAGCCAGCGCGGATCGGCGTAGTTCCAGGCGTGGAACTGCATCAGGTCGATCTTCGTCGCCTGCAGGCGGTTGAGCGCACGGTCCACCGCCTCGCGCACGTCGGCGCGCGTGACCGGCCCGGGCCGCGGCACCCACTTGGTGAGCAGCTGGACGGGCGCGTTAGGCGTGGTGCGCGCGCGATAGATGCCAGCCACTACCTCGGCGGAGCCGTAGTGGTCGGCCATGTCGAAGGTCGTGAAGCCCGATTCCACGTACGGCCGCATGGACGCGGCGGTCGCCTCGAGATCGATCGTCCGGCCATCGCGCTCCATGTCGGCGATCTGCCAGAGGCCGGTGACCGCGCGGGAAATGGTGAGGCCGGGGGCCAGTTCGAGACGTTCAACGTCGGGTGTCATGTCGGCGCGTTCATTCGGGAGGCAGGGTGGCGAAGCGGGCGCGCACATCCACGCCCGCGCGCCGGAGTGCGCCCATTTCCCGCAGATAAATCAGGGTGGCCACGGCCATCACGCCGAGCCAGAGCGGAGTGGAGCGGAAGTACCACGCGGCCACCGGTGCGGTGAGATCCTTGACCGTGTGCACGGCGAGGAATCCTCCCAGCGTAACGATGCCGGCGATGCCCACCACCAGCTGCCACGCGCGCTGCGGCACCACCGTCACGTCCCGCGCGATGGCGGGGCTGCGGCCGGGAAGGGTGATGACCGCCAGGCACATCAGCATGAAGTTCACGAGCATGGCGGTGACCAAAATATCGATGCCAAGGAAAAAGTCACCCGCAAGGTGGCTGCCCAGGATACCTAACGACGCCATGACCGCGCTGCAGACAATCGCCACGTGCGGCGTGTGCCAGCGGGGATGCACGGCGGCCACGGCGCGGGGAAAGATTCCATCCTCGGCCCAGGCGAACATCAGGCGCGACACGCCGAGCAGCATCGGCGGAAGGTCCTTGATGAGGGCGACTGCCGCCCCCGCCACGATGAGCACCGTCCACGGACGCGGCAGGACATATCCCAGCAGGCCGGGCGCGGTGAGGTCGTGCGTGCGCGCCTGCTCGGCCACGTACTGCCATGGAATCGCATGGTTCACGGCCGCGGTGAACAGCATGTAGAATATGCCGACCCCGATTATGGCGATGCCGATCGCCAGCGGGAGCGTGCGACCAGGATTGCGCGCCTCGCCTCCCGCCTGTGCGATGGAGTCGAAGCCGATGAACGACGAGAAGAGGATGGCCGCCGCTGGCAGGAAGGTGCGAAGCGAGAGCGCCGGCGATTCGATGTCGGGAATTCCGCGGCCCTCGCGCGCCAGCAGGGCGGCGGCGAAGTCGGCGTGGTCGTACGAAAAGCCTGCCACAATGACCAGACCGCCGAGTATGAGCGTGAGGAACATGAGCGGCACCAGCACCCGCTGGTACGTCTTCACCCCGCGCAGGTTGACCGCAACCGCGGCCCACAGGAAGCCGAGCGCCAGCATCACGCGCAGCGTGCCCGACTCGAGTTGTGTGGCGATGCTGTTCCACTCGGCGGCGAGCGCCACATCCCGCAGGAACGGTATCAGCACATACGACACGACGCCCATCGCCACGCAGAGCGCGAACCACTGCGAGAACGAGGCGATGAATCCCAGGTAGGGATTCAGGCCGCGACTCGCATACACGTAGCTGCCGCCGGCGCGCGGCATGGCGGAGGCGAGAATCGCGTACGCCAGGCCAGCGAAGATGGCCGGCACTGCGGCGAACATGTACGCGTACAGCACGTGCGGCCCGATGCCTGGCACGTTGCGATGGATCATGAACGGCAGGATGTTGATCGCGGCTCCCACCATGGAACAGATGCCCGTGGCCGTGAGGCCGAGCAGTCCCATCTCGCGGGCGAGTCCGGTGCGGGGGGCCTCCGACATGCGCTCAGACATCGGCTTAGACATCGGCACTCATTCCCGGGGGCGTGAAACGGCCATCCACCGCCAGCCACCCGCCATCCACGAACATCACCGTACCCGTCATGTAGCTGGCCGCGTCGGAGAGGAGGAACACCGTCGGCCATGCCATTTCCTCGGCGGAGGCCCATCGCTTGAGCGCGCTCTTCTCGGCGTAGGCGCTGTACCATGCCGCGTTGGCCTTGATAGGGGCCGTGAGCGGCGTGTCCACCACGCCCGGTGCGAGCGCATTCACGCGCACGCCGAAGGGCGCAAACTCGGCCGCCGCCGTTCTCGCCAGCTGCACGATGGCCGCCTTGGTGGAGGCGTACACCGCCTGGCCCGGCTCCACCACCTGCGAGCGGATGGACGAGAAGAGCACGATGCTGCCCGCGCGCTGTGCGGTGAGGATGTGGCCCGCCGCACGCAGCACGTTGAAGGTGCCCTTCATGTTCACGCGCAGCACGCGGTCGAACTCCTCGTCCGTGTAGGCGAGGATGGTGCGGCGCACGTTGATGCTTGGCGTGCAGGCCACGCCGTCCAGGCGTCCCACCCAGTCGCGCGCTTCCTGCAGCGCCAGGTCTGTGGCGGCAGAATCGCAGATGTCCACCCTGCCCGCGCGCGCCGCGCCTCCCGATTCCACGATCGAGTCCGCCACCCGCTGCGCTTCCTCACCCTTGATGTCGAGGCACGACACGTGGGCGCCCTGGGCGGCGCATGCCCTGGCCACGGCCTCGCCGATGCCGGAGCCCGCGCCCACCACGGCCACGCCGCGTCCGTCGAGCCGGAACTTGTCGATCATGCGATTCACTTTCCTCCGTGAGGCGAACGGGAGCGACGCAGCACCAGCATGGCGAGCACGCCGACGAGAATGGACGTGAACACACCGGCGAGGGCGGGCGTGAGCCCACCAATGCCCGTGCCGCCTGTCGTGAGCTGCAAGGCGAGCATGACGATCATGCCGCCCGCGATGGCGGCGAGCGCCTCAACGGCACCGAAGCGCCGGCTGAAGAGACCCGCGAGCACCGGCACGAAGAGACAGACGCTCAGCACGCTGTAGAAGAAGGACAGCGTGCCAATGATGGTCTGCGCGACCAGCGCGAGGGCGATACCGAGGGCGCCGCCCGCGACCGCGGCGAGACGGGCGACGCGCAGCACCTGTGCGTCGCTGGCCGTGGGATTCACGAAGCGGCGGTACAGGTCCTGCGAGAGCGAGGTGGCGAGCATGAAGAGAATGGCGTCGGCCGTGCTCACTTCCGCGGAAAAGAGCGCGGCGAGTCCCAGCGCGCCGACGGCCACCGGCACGTCGTACATCAGCAGCGTGGGAAGGGCGAGTTGCTCACTGGCGAGGCCCGGATGTGCCGCGCGTGCCAGGATGCCGGCCAGCGGCGGCACGCAGGCGAAGAGCAGCAGCGCCAGCGCGTTCGCTCCCACGCCGATCTTCACGGTGCGATCGTCGCGCGCGCCGAAGATCTTCTGCAGCAGGCCGGGCGAAATGATGAACGCCGGTCCGAGTAGGGCGAGGTAATGCCATCCGGAGCCGCCGTTGGACCAGAAGTTCCAGTAGCCCGGCACCTCGCCCACGCGCTCCACCACCTGCGTCCATCCGCCGGCATTCATCAACGCCACCGGCAAGGCGACCGCAAACCCCACAAGCACCACCGTCAGTTGCAACAGATTGACCCACGCGCTGGACAGCAGGCCGCCGGCGGTGAAGTAAGCGGTCATCACCACGCCACCCAGCAGGCAGCCCGCCCACTTCGGCAGCCCGGCGACCACCGTCAGCAGCGTGGACATCGCGATGAGCTGGCCAGCGAGGATCGCGAGCGTTCCCAGCCACAGGAGCACCGCCACCACCACCCGCACCTCGCGCGAGTAGCGCTGCTCGAGGAAATCCCCCACGGTGTGAAAGCCGCGCGCCGCAGCGGCCCGCCGCATGGCCGGGCCCACCCAGAACGCCTGCACCAGGGAGCCGATGGCGGCCGCGCCCACCCACCACCACGCCGCCACCCCATCGCGGTAGCCGAGCCCCGCAGCACCCACCGTGGAACCGGCGCCGATGTTGGCCGCGAGCAGCGTGGCGAAGAGCAGGCCGGGTCCCAGTCCGCGGCCGGCCACGAAGAACGAGTCGGTGCTCCGTACGCGGCGGCCGATGAAGAGCCCCAGCGCGATCATCAGCGCCGAGTAGCCGAGCAGGAGCAGGAGCGTGTTGTTCACCGCGTGCCGGCGGCGTGCCTAACGAGGCGCGGGCAGGTCACGCACCGAAGGGAAACCCGGAAGTCCCCTCGACTGGCGCACCGCGCGCACGATCGCCTCGGCCATCATTTCCGCGGCCAGCGCGCCGATGGTCGAGACATCCGCCGCCTCAGCGCGTTCCCCCGTCGCCAGTGCAAAGATCGTGTCGCCGTCTCCTGTGGTGTGCACGGGTGAGATGGCGCGCGCGTAGCCATCATGTGCCATCTGCGCCACCTTCGTCGCCTGCGCCTTCGTGAGGCGGGCGTTGGTGGCCACCACACCCAGCGTGGTGTTCTCGCCGGACCGATTGCCCGGACGCGTGACGCCGGCGCGAATCAACTTGCGTGCGTCGGCCAGGCCGCGACCATCCTCGGTGCGCACGCCCGCCACCACTTGCCCGGTGGCGGGATCGATGACGTCCCCCACCGCATTTACCGCGACCAGCGCCGACACCGTGAGCCCATCGTCGAGCGTGATGGACGCCGTTCCGATGCCCGCCTTCATTGCGCGGCCCATGCCAAGGAGCTTGCCGACCGTCGCGCCCGCGCCCGCGCCCACGTCTCCCTCCAGCACCGGACCATCCGTTGCCCACGAGGCGGCGCGATAGCCACAGTCCGCGGTGGGCCGAATGGACGCGTCGCCGATTCCCAGGTCGAACAGGATCGCGGCGGGCACGATAGGCACGCGCGCCACGCGCACATCGAAGCCGACGTTCCGTTCCTCGAGATATTTCATCACGCCGCTGGCGGCATCGAGGCCGAATGCGCTGCCGCCGGAGAGGACGATGGCATGCACCACGGACACCGTATTCACGGGATCGAGCAGGTCGGTTTCCCGCGTGCCGGGCGCGGCGCCTCGCACATCCACCCCACCCACCACGCCCCCTTCGGCCAGTATCACCGTACAGCCTGTGGGTCGCCCCGTGAGCGTGTAGTGACCGACGCGGAGCCCGCGCACCGCCGTGAGGCCGCGCGGCGCGTCCTGCGCGGCGAGCATCGGCGCGGCGAGCATCGGCGCCACCACGAGCACGGCAGCCGCAACGACGGCCCGCCAGGTGGGCCGGGTTCGCTCGCTCGCGTTAGCTGCGCTCGCCCCGAGGGCGCACGTTGGCGACATTACACCACTCCCCGTGTGATCATCAGCTGTGGCGCACAAGCTCGCGACGTGGATGAACAGGTGACGCGTACCACACCGCCAGAACCTACCGCCCGGGACGCCGTGCTGCGAGCGGTGGAATCGGCGCGGGACGAAGTCGTGGAATTCACACGCGCGCTCATCCGCGTGCCGACCGTGAATCCCCCCGGCGAGATGTACGAGCCGTGCGCGCGCCTGCTGGGCGAGACGTTGGGTGCGCACGGATTCGAGGTGGAGTACTTCACCGCCACCGGCGCCCGCGAGCACTCCAGCCGCTATCCACGCACCAACGTGGTGGGCCGCCGTCGCGGCCGGCGCGACCGCCCCTGCGTGCACCTGAACGGACACATCGACGTGGTCCCGGTCGGGACGGGCTGGACGATGGATCCCTTCGGAGGAGAAGTGCGTGACGGCCGCATCTACGGACGCGGGGCGGCGGACATGAAGGGCGGCATCGCGGCTGTGGTGTTCGCCGCCGCGTGCATCCGCCGCGCGGGCATCGAGCTCGAAGGCACGGTGGAGATCAGCGGCACTGTCGATGAAGAGAGCGGCGGATGGGCGGGAGTGGCGCACCTCGCGGAGATCGGCCGCCTCACCTCGCGCTCGACAGACTTCGTCATCATTCCCGAGCCGCTCGACGTGGATCGCATCTGCCTCGGCCACCGCGGCGTGTACTGGTTCGAGGTGGCCGCGCGCGGCCGCATGGCGCATGGCAGCATGCCGTTCCTCGGCGACAGCGCCATCGAGCACATGGAAGAGGTGCTGCACGCCATGCGTCACGAGCTCATGCCGGAGCTTGCCCGCCGAATCACCGCCACTCCCGTGGTGCCCGAAGGCGCCCGCTACGCGACGCTCAACATCAACAGCATCCTTGGCGGGCAGGGTGGTCATGAAGTGCAGACGCCGTGCGTGGCCGACAGCTGCACCGCCATCTTCGATCGGCGCTTTTTGGCGGAGGAATCGTTTGAGCGCGTGCGGGGGGAGATCGCCGAGCTCGTGGATCGTGTTCGCGCCCGCTCGCCGCAGGCGGTGCTCGAGCTGCGTGACCTGATGGTCGTGCATCCCGTGCGCACACCCGACGGCTCGCCCCTCGTGGCCTCGCTGGCGCGCGGCATTCACGACGTGCTGGGCCGCACGGCGGCGCTCGTCGCGTCGCCCGGCACGTATGACCACAAGCACGTGACGCGTATCGGCGGCATCGAGCAGTGCGTCGCGTACGGGCCGGGACGCCTCGAACTCTCGCACCTGCCTGACGAGTGGTGCGACATTGACGAGCTGGTGCACGCCACGCAGGTCATCGCGCTGTCCCTGCTCGACCTTCTCGCACCCGACGCATAGCCCATGAGCTCACCGCGCGTGGCAGTCATTCCCGGCGACGGCATCGGGCCGGACGTGGTGAACGCTGCCGTGACAATCGCCGACGCCGCCCTCGCGCTGAGCGGCGCGCGCTGCGAGTGGACGCGATTCGGCTGGGGCACCGAGTATCACCTGGCGCATGGGCACACCATGTCGCCCGACGGACTGGATCAGTTGCGTGCCTTCGACGCCATCCTGCTCGGTGCGGTGGGTGATCCGCGCGTCACCGACACCATCACCCTCCACGGCCTGATCTTTCCGATCCGCCGGATATTCGAGCAGTACGTGAACCTGCGTCCTGTACGACTCTACGACGGCGTGACGTCGCCGCTGCGTGCCGTGGAGCGTGGCGGCATCGACATGCTCATCGTGCGCGAGAACACGGAGGGTGAGTACGCGAACGTCGGTGGACGCCTGCACACCGGCACCGCGAACGAAGTGGCGCTGCAGACGAATGTCTTCACCCGGCGGGGCTGCGAGCGCGTCATCAGGGCGGCGTTCGACATTGCGCGCGGGCGGCGGGGACACGTCACGTCCATCACCAAGTCCAACGCGCAGACCTACTCCATGGGACTGTGGGACGAGGTCTTCCGGGATGTCGCGCGCGAATTCGCGGACGTGCGGGCCGATTCATTGCTCGTGGACGCCGCGGCGATGGATCTCGTCAGGCGCCCCGGTTTCTTCGACGTGGTGGTGGCCAGCAACCTCTTCGGCGACATTCTCTCCGACCTGGCGGCTGCGGTGGTGGGTGGCCTCGGCATGACGCCGAGCGGCAACATCAATCCCGAGCGCACCGCGCCGAGCATGTTCGAGCCTGTGCATGGCTCCGCCCCCGATATCGCCGGGCGTGGCGTGGCGAATCCCGTGGCGGCCACGTTGT
>JBDSVW010000047.1:0-2602 GCA_039927015.1 Gemmatimonadaceae bacterium
AGGGGCCTCGCTAGGGGGAGTTTTCGGACAAGTTGGCATTTGGATTACGAGATCATTGTGCCCGTGCCGAAACTAGGGAGTGAAACCGCTGACGGAAATGCAAACTGGAATAGTGCCCGCGTCTCTCGCACCCGCCGATCCGCCTTTTTCCGCTACGACGACGTCCGAAGACCGGACGCTGCTGGGTGGAACGCTGGCCGCGTCCATGGAACGCGTCGCGCGAATGGCCGTGCGCGTCCTTGGGGCTCCGGCGGCGACGCTGGCGTTGCTGGGCAGCGACCGGCGCAGCTTTCGCGCGGGTCGCCTGACGCGTTCGTGGATCTCCCACGATATCGGCGTCCTGGTGCGCACGGGACTCATCGCGCGCTCGCTCGACTCCGGCGGCCTCCTGGCGATCCCGGATGCCTTCGACGAGCGGCTCGATCCGGCGATGCGCGTGGCGGCCAGCGAACTGCAGGTGCGAAGCTTGGCGCTGGCCACGCTGACCCGGCCCGACGGCACCGTGCTCGGCACACTGGTCGTGGTGGGCGACGAGCCGCGGGAGTGGACGGACGAGGATCTCCGGTTGCTGGGAGACCTGGCCGAGGGCGCGTCCACCGAGTTGCAGCTGCGGCATTGGCTCGCCGAGCGGGAAACGCGGGAGCGCCAGCTTCGCCACGACTCGCTGCACGACTCGCTTACCGGCCTGCCGAATCGCACGCTGTTCATGAAGCGCCTGTCGGATGCGACGCTGCGCGCACGGCGGGACAGCGACGGCCTGTTCGCGGTGCTCTTTCTCGATCTCGACGACTTCAAGATCGTGAACGACAGCATGGGGCATCACGTGGGCGATGAAGTGCTGGTGGCGGTGGCGCGGCGTCTGGAGCAGTGCATTCGCGGCGGCGACATCGTGGCGCGGCTGGGTGGCGATGAATTCGCCATCCTGCTGGAACGGGTGCTCGATGCGCGGGATACGGCCATGGTCGCCGAGCGGGTGCAGGAGTCGCTGCGCGCACCGATTTCGATCGGCGGCTACGAATGGGTCGCCACGGCGAGCATCGGGGTGGTACTGTCGAGTTCCGCGAGCGAACGGCCGGAGTACATGCTGCGGAGCGCCGACATGGCGATGTACCGCGCGAAGAACCAGGGCCGCGCGCACTTCGAAATGTTCGACCGCGCCATGCATGCCGAGGCGCTCACGCGGCTGCAGGTGGAGACCGACCTCCGGCACGCGGTCGAGCGCGGCGAGTTCGTGCTCCATTACCAGCCGATCGTGTCACTCGCCGAGGGCACCCTGCACGGTGTGGAGGCCCTCATCCGCTGGAACCACTTCGAGCGCGGAATGATTCCGCCGAACGACTTCATTCCGGTGGCGGAGGAGACGGGGCTCATCGTTCGACTCGGCCGCTGGGTGCTGCGTGAGGCCTGCGCGCAGATGAAGCAGTGGGAGGAACGCGTACCGTCCAGCGCCAAACTGAATCTCTCCGTCAATCTCTCGGTGCGCGAGTTCGGACAACCCGATCTCGTGCCTGCCGTTTCGGCGATTCTCGCCGAGACGGGCTTCGAGCCGTCGCGACTGCACCTCGAGATCACGGAGAGCGCCATCATCGGGCAGCAGCACCCCGCGCTCGCGACCATCGCCGAGCTGCGCGAACTCGGTGTTTCCATCCACCTCGATGATTTCGGCACCGGGTACTCCTCGCTGAGCTACCTCCACCGCCTGCCGCTCGATGCCATCAAGATCGATCGTGCCTTCACCATGGCAATCGAGTCAGAGGAGCGGCCGCGTCACGTGGTGCAGGCGATTCTTTCGCTGGTGGGCGCGATCGGGTTGGACGTGGTGGCGGAGGGAGTGGCATCGGCTGGCCAGCTCGCGCTGCTGCGCGCCATGGGCTGTCCCTACGGGCAGGGCTTCTTCTTCTCGCGGCCCATCTGTGCCGCCGCGCTCGAGGAAATGCTGGTGAGCGCGCCGACCTGGTAGCCAAACGCACCGGCGGGCCTGGGGCACGTACGAGGGGCGCCGCGCAACGGTCGCGCGGCGCCCCTCGTGGTCTTCAGCGCGGTTCGTGTGCCAGTGCGCGTCAGGGAATGCTGGGTGGCATGCGGCCGGCATCCATCTCCGCCGTCTCGACTGGCCGGATGTCGCCCAGCCGTCGATTGAGCAGGAACAGGAGCGCGAAGGCGATGCTCCACTGCAGCGCGATGGTCCCGATGTTTTCGATGCCGAAGGGATTCATGGATCCGGGGCCGCGTACCTGCCACATCCACCAGCCCATGAGCAAAACCGCCTGCAGCGGCACGATCACGCAGATGACCACATCCCACCAGGCGCCGATGCGGATGTTGGAGTGCCCGTGATTCAACTGCTCCTCGCGGAACTTGGACGCGCCGTATCGGCGGATGGCGATGGAGAAGAAGAGCCCGGAGGCCATGAGGCCCACGCCCCACACCCAGTCCTGGTTGTGCAGGATGTCGATGGAGTACGCCGAGGGCGCTCCCATCACGAGGCCGAAGATGCCGACCACCCACACCGCACGGGAGCGCGTCCATCCCAGGTCGAGCAGTACCCGCGTGCCCAGCTCCACCATCGAGACGAGCGAGGTGAAGGCGGCGAAGAAGAGGG
>JBDSVW010000048.1:0-4430 GCA_039927015.1 Gemmatimonadaceae bacterium
CGTCACGCGCGGTCCGAAACAGGTCCACCTTGTGAGCGCCGACGCGGCCACGGGCGAGTCACGCATACTGCTGGGCGACTCCAGCGCCACCTACGTCATCGGCGGGCTCGTGCTCGGGGGCAACTCGGGGGTCAACTGGCGCGTGCTCGCGAACGGCGAGGTCCTCTGGTTCTCGGAGCGCGACGGCTTCGGACACCTGTATCGACACGGTGCCGACGGCAGGGTGCGAAACCAGGTGACCGTTGGCCCGTGGACGGTGAGCCAACTGCTCGGCGTGGACGAGAAACTCGGCCGAGTCTACTTCACCGCGAAGGGGCGGGAGAAGGGACGGCATCCGGACTACAACCACCTGTACTCGGTGGCGCTCGATGGCAGCGGGATGACGCTGCTGTCCCCGGAATCTGCGGAGCACCTCGTCACCGCGGTGCCATCTGGCAAGTACTTCCTCGACAGCTACTCGACCGTCTCCACGCCACCGGTCACCGTCGTACGCAACGTGGCCGGGGGTACCCCGGTCGAGCTCGAGCGCGCCGACATCACCGATCTCCTCGCCACCGGCTGGCGGCCGGGGGAGGTGTTCATGGCCAAGGCCCGCGACGGCGTCACCGACGTGTGGGGAGTGATGTGGAAGCCCAGCACCTTCGACTCGTCGAGAACGTACCCGGTCATCGACCACATCTATCCGGGTCCGCTCATCACGCCGGCCATCAAGTACTTCTATCCCGATCGGGGACCGTTCAACTACCCCATGACCGGTCAGGTGCAAGCGATGGCCGAGCTGGGCTTCGTGGTGGTGTCGATCGATGCGTTAGGCAACACGGCGCGGGCCAAGGCGCTCTACTCGTCGTGGTACGGCAACATGGGTGACAACGGCATTCCCGACCACGTCGCGGTGATCAAGCAACTGGGGGTGCGCTGGCCGCAGCTCGACCTCGACCGGGTGGGGATCTATGGCCACTCCGGGGGCGGCTTCTCGTCCACCGACGCGCTGCTGCGCTACCCGTCGTTCTACAAGGTGGCAGTCTCGACCAGCGGCAACCACGACAATCGCACGTACTACCACGGATGGGGCGAGCGCTTCCAGGGACTCCTGGTGCGGGACACCGCCGCGAAGAGCGACAACTATTCCGCGGCGGCCAACAAGACATACGCGTCACAGCTCGAGGGGAAGCTCTTCCTCATCCACGGGGACCTTGACGACAACGTGCACCCCGCCAACACCATCGCGCTCGCCGACGCGCTCATCAAGGCGAACAAAAGCTTCGACCTGCTCATCGTGCCCGACGCCGACCACAACCTCACCGGCAATCCGTATGTGATCCGGCGCACGTGGGATTACTTCGTCACCAACCTGCTCGGGCAGACGCCGCCCAAGAACTACGCGATCACGCCTCCGGTGCTGTGAGCCGAGCGTGACGGCGTGTTGACAGTGCAGGCACTAGGCTGCTCGTGGTCGGCGACGCCGACATGTGTCGCCTTGAGCATAGCGTGGAGTGCTGCAATCTTCGTAGCGACGCCGCGCTACCCCGACAGTCTGTGACTCCACACGCAACCCCAATAGAGCCTTCATGATTCTCTACACCTATCTCAACTACGGCGGCAATTGCCGCCAGGCGTTCGAGTTTTACGCCGAGCATCTCGGTGGAAAGATCACGTTCATCACGACCCACGGCGACAAGCCGGATGCAACCGACGTCGCGCCCGAGTGGAGCAATGCGGTGCTCCACGCGCGCTTGGAGCTCGGCGCAACAGTCCTGCTCGGTGCCGACATTCCTCCCGATCGGTTCCAGCCGATGCGCAGCGCGTACCTGACCTTGCTCCTGGAGAGCAGCGAGGAGGCTGAACGGATCTTCACGCTCCTGTCCGACGGTGGGCAGGTCTTCATGCCGATGGAGGAGACGTTCTACGCGCATCGCTTCGCCATGCTGCGCGACCGGTTCGGCACCTCGTGGATGCTGATGCACGAGCGTAGACCCAGCTAGCGGCGCACGGGGGGGGCAGCCTCTCGCCGACCATCGTCACTCGCTGTCGTCCGCGGCTCGCGCGCCGCTAGTCCACGTACGATCGCATGAGCTGCTGGAGGAGGTGTTCCCACCCCGCCTCCTCCTCCGGGGTCGACACGCGGATGAGCGCCAGCAGCCGCTCCCGCGCGCCGTCGTCCCCCGGCAACTGCAACACCGCCGGATGGATGTAACACTTCCGGCACACCGCCGGCGTATTGCCTAACGCGCCTGCCACCTCCCGCACGAGATCGACCGTGAACGCCTTGGGAGGCGCCTCGGCCAGCGCCTCCGCGTGCTGCACGAGATAGCGAAGGCCCAGCAGCGTCCCCGCCCACGTGCGAAAGTCCTTGGCGGTGAAGTCGCTGCCCGTCGCCGCCTGCAGGTACTCGTTGACATCGGTCGAGTCCACCGGCTGCGGCTCGCCGTCTGCATCGAGATACTGGAACAGCTCCTGACCCTGCAGTTCGCGACAGCGGCGCACGAGGCGAGTCAGGCGGCGGTCAGTGACGGCCACGTCGTGCATCACGCCGCTCTTCCCGGGGAAGCGCAGCCGCAAGCCGCTCCGCGCGGGCTTCACGTGCCGCTTGCGCAAGGTCGTGAGGCCGAACGAGCCGTTGCTGCGCGCGTACGTCTCGTTGCCCACGCGCACAAAGGTGATCTCCAGCAGGCGCACGACCATTGCCACGACCTTGTCACGCGAAAAGCCCGGCAGCGACATGTCGGCGCTCACGCGCTCACGCAGCGGGCCGAGCGCCTGGCCGAAGGCCGAGAGTCGCGCGTACTTGTTGCCGTCGCGCACCAGACGCCAGCGTTCATGATACCGGTACTGCTTGCGGTTGCGCGCATCGCGCCCCGTGGCCTGCATGTGGCCGTTAGGTATCCGGCAGATCCAGACATCGGTCCACGCCGGCGGAATGGCCAGTGCGCGAATGCGCTGCAGCGTCGCCCGATCGCGGACCCGCTGGCCGTCCCGCCATTCGTAGGTGAAGCGCGACGGTGGACCCTTGCGCGTGATGCCCGGGGAGCTGTCGCTGACGTAGCGCAGTTGCGCCGCGCGCGCTGCATCCTCGGGGCGCTGCAACGGAACGCGCGCGCTTCGACGAGCGCGCCATGGCTTGCGTTGCTGCTGGACTGGCATCTCTCCACCCACGTGGCGTGAGCGGGGTGGTACCAGTGGTATTCCGATCCGTTCCGCGAGAGAAACGCAGCCGATGTGATGCGCGTGAGACCTACCTCGCGCGAGCTAGTCGGCAGCTACACTGACGGCCAACCCCGCCACCCCCGCGCCCCGTCGGCTGCAGCGCCCGTTATACGCCGGGGAGGAGCTCGTCGGGATCCCAGTCCCTTCGCCAATGCCGCAATGTCAGGACGATCACCTGTTTGGGGTCGATACGGTACACGACGCGATAGGGTGCGTGCACTATCTGGCGATACTCGGGTCGGCCGATCTCTGGCACCACCCGGCCACGGCGGGCGACGCGCTCCAACTGGCCGACCCGCTCGATGAGTGCCTCCAGCCACGCCGCCGCAGCCAGCGGGCGGTCCTGCGCGATGCAGTCGACGGCTTCGAGTGCGCGTCGTTCGGCCAACGGTGACCAGACGACCTTCACCGGGCGAGGCGTGCCCGCAACCGCTTCGGCACGGCAGCGTGCGTCATTCCCTTGCCGGCCGCGACCTGGTCTTCCGCCAGGCGCACATCGCGGAAGAGTGCCACTTCATCCAGCAGCGCTTCGTAGGACTCGACGTCGAGCAGCACCGCGGCACTTCGTCCATGCTGCGTCAAGATCACGGGTTCGCCGGTCGCCTGCACCTGCTCGATGAACTGCGCCGCATTCGCCCGGAACTCGGTCACGGGCCGGATATCGCGGCTGGGCTTGAGCTTCGGCAAGGGGATCTCCGGCGGATACGGGTTCTGTACGTAATAACGTACCAACTAATCCACGCCGGAGGCAAAACCCGGGAGCGCGTATAGCGCTGGCTTCTGCTGCGGGCGAAGGAAATCAAGCGAGCGAAGTGAGCACACAATAACGCCGCTGGCTGCTGCAACCGTTTGTTAGCTTGCGTGCGCGAGAATGCGGACTTCCTTTGCGAGTCTCGCGCCCAAGAGGTCGCGCTGCTGCTCGAGATCGAACCGCGCCTGCAGATTGAGCCAAAAGCGATCCGACGTCCCGAAATAGCGCGCGAGGCGCAGCGCCGTATCGGCGCTGATCGCACGCTTCCCGTGGACGATCTCGTTGATGCGACGGGCCGGCACCGTGATATCCTGCGCCAGTCGATACTGCGACAAGCCCAGCGGCTCCAGGAAGTCCTGCAACAACACTTCGCCAGGATGGATCGGCGCGAGTTTACGAGCGGCCATGACACACCTTAGTGATAGTCCACGATCTCGACGTCGTACGCATCGCCATCACGCCACCGAAAGCAGAT
>JBDSVW010000049.1:0-35619 GCA_039927015.1 Gemmatimonadaceae bacterium
CTTTCTCATGGCGTGCCGCCCGTGACCAACCTTCCGTCGCTCGACAGCGACGCGATGCGTGGACTGCGTGAGGTGCTGGAGGATGCCTCCATCGGGAAGACGGCCCAGAACGCGAAGTTCGACGTCCTGGTCCTGCGAGGTGGGGGCATTCACGTGCGCGGCGTGGAGTTCGATCCCATGCTCGCCAGTTATGTGCTGGATCCCGGACGGCGATCCCACGGGCTCGACGTCCTCGCATTCGAGTTTCTCTCCCATACGATGATTTCGTACGAGGCGTTGTGCGGCAAGGGAAAGACTGAGCTCTCCTTCGATGTGATTCCGGTCGAGACCGCGAGCGGGTACTCGTGTGAGGATGCGGACATGACGTGGCGCCTGCGGGAGGTGTTCCAGCCGCAACTGGAAGCCGCCGGCTTGATTCGGCTCTTTCACGAGATCGAGATGCCGCTGGTGGAAGTGCTCGCCGACATGGAGTGGACGGGTGTCTCCATCGACCTCGCCTGGTTTCACTCGCTGAAGGAGCGTTTCCAGCGAGAGCGGGAGCGGGTGGAGGAGGAGATCTATGTCGAAGCGGGAGAACGGTTCAACATCAACTCCAACCCGCAGCTGCGGGTGATCCTGTTCGACAAGTTGCAGCTGCCGGTGAAGAAGAAGACCGCCACTGGGGCCTCGACCGACGCTTCCGTACTGCAGGAGCTGGCCGACGAGGGTCACACGCTGCCCAGCCTGCTGATGGAGTATCGCGAGTTATCGAAGCTCGAGTCCACGTACCTTGATACGCTGCCACAACTCGTGCAACCGCGCGACCTGCGGCTGCACACGTCCTTCAACCAGACGGTGGCGGCTACGGGGCGTTTGTCGTCGAGTGATCCCAATCTCCAGAACATTCCCATCCGGCGTGAGCTGGGGCGTGACATCCGGCGCGGCTTTGTGCCGCGAAAGGGCTGGAAGTTTCTGGGAGCGGACTACTCCCAGATTGAGTTGCGGTTGCTGGCGCACCTATCGCACGACCCGGCCTTTGTGCGCGCCTTTCAAACCGGGGGAGACATTCACCGCGAGACGGCGGCGATCATCTTCGGCGTACCGGTCGATACCGTGACGTCGGAGATGCGCGCGAGGGCGAAGACCATCAACTTCGCCACCATCTACGGCCAGGGTGCGCACGCATTGTCCCGACAGCTGAAGGTGTCGAACGCCGAGGCGAAGGAGTTCATCTCGACGTACTTCGAACGCTTCAGCGGCGTGCGCGGCTACCTCGACTCAATGGTGGAGTCAGCACGGGAACAAGGCTACGTGGAAACCATCTTCCACCGGCGCCGGTACATCCCCGAGCTCAAGGAGCGCAATTTCAACATCCGCGCCTTCGGGGAGCGTATCGCAACCAACGCCCCCATTCAGGGCTCAGCGGCCGATCTCATCAAGATCGCGATGATTCGAATTCATCATGCGCTGAGGGAGCAGCGTCTCGAGGGGCGCATGCTGTTGCAGGTGCACGACGAACTCGTTTTCGAGGTTCCGGCCGACGAACTGGAGGTGCTGACGGAGCTGGTACGGCGGGAAATGGAGTCGGC
Organism: Gemmatimonadaceae bacterium; assembly: GCA_039927015.1. GTDB lineage: Bacteria > Gemmatimonadota > Gemmatimonadetes > Gemmatimonadales > Gemmatimonadaceae > SCN-70-22. The sequence goes on from JBDSVW010000049.1 coordinate 1,569, forward strand.
GGCGACGCTCGACGTGCCGCTCGTGGTGGACGTGGGAGTGGGGGACAACTGGCTCGAGACGAAGCATTAGGAGGGGTCAGTATGACGCCTGCCGGCATTGCATCGTGCCTCAGGTCCGGCGAATCGAGTGGGTTTCGTCACTGTGCGTGACGTCACAGTGGGCCTGTAAGTCTATATCCACCAGCTTCTTGTGTAGCGCTCGCCTTCACGGCCCCTGCATTGCTTTTCTGGGTCGGCAAGTGACTGCCAGAGACGGACCCCATCGACTGACCGACCGAGCACCAAGGCCCGACCATGCGCTTCCAACGAAACGGATTCACCCTGATCGAACTGCTGATCGTCGTGGTCATCATCGGGATTCTGGCGGGGCTTGCTATTCCCAAGTTTCAGAACACCAAGGGCAAAGCAAACCTCGCGGCGATCAAGTCAGATCTGCGCAATCTGGCCACCGCGGAGGAGGCCTATTTCTACCAGAACGGGACGTACAGCGCGAACCTGGGCGTGCTGAACGCCAATCCGTCTCCCGGCGTGGTGTTCACCTTCGGCACGGTAAACGCGGGCGGCTGGGGTGCGAGCGCGACGCACCCTCAGGCCTTCCCCATCAAGTGCGCCCTGTTCATGGGAGGAGTTCCGGCGGTCGCGCCGGCAACCATCGAAGGCGTGGTGAACTGTCAGTAGCGGGCGCTATTTTCGGTGTCATGGGAGCCGCCGCCAAGCACTATCTCACCTTCGTTGAGTTCGATCGCCGTCGTGACGGAATGATCCACGCGATGGATGGCGGCCTGTGGTTGCACCGGCACATCTGGAAGGGCCACCCCATGGCCCATCTCGTCTCGACCGACCGGGAACGCCTGCTGGCCTATGGCCAGATGGTGGGCATTCCCGCCGACCGTCTCCAGTTCAAGCCGCTCAAGGACCCGCGCACGGCCCAACAGCGAGACGCGTGGCACTGGGATCTCGTCGGGCGCTTTCTGCCGCCGCGCTGAACGGGTGAATCCCCGCGGGCGTGGCGTCAGCCACTGCTCCCGTTCACGATCGTTTCCTCCGCACTTCCGACACGCCGGACGTTTCGTTCTGCGTCGATGGCCTTCTGCCGCCCGGCGGTGACGTCGACGCGCGAGAGAATGGCAGCGCCCACGGCAAAGAAGACGATGACGCCGAGGATCGCATTGCGGCTGCTGCCCGTCATGGCGATGGTGACGGAGAAGAGGATGGGCCCCAGAATGGAGGCGAACTTCTCGAACACGGAGTAGAAGCCAAAGAACTCTCCGGATTTGTGCGCGGGCACCATGGACGCAAAGAGGGAGCGCGACAGCGCCTGCGTTCCGCCCTGCACCATTCCAACGAGCACGGCGAGCAGGTAGAAGTCGCGCGCCGACTTCATGAAGTATCCGATGACGCTGATGGCTGTGTAGAGCAGGAGCCCAAGGAAGACGGAGCGCTTGGCGCCGATGCGGCCGGCCAGCATGCCGAAAAGGAAGGCGCACGGAATGCCGACGAACTGCACGATCAGCACGGCGATGGTCAACGCGTTCGACGGGATCCCGATTTCAGTGCCATACGCCGTGGCCATGCGAATGATCGTCTGAATGCCGTCGTTGTAGACGAGAAACGCGAGCAGCATCAGGAACGCGTCGCGGTAGGTGCGTAGTTCTCGCACGGTCTCACCCAGTCGCACGAACGGTGCGAGAAAGATGCTGCCCTCCGCACGCTCATCGGGCTCGATGGTGCGCGCCGGTTCCCGCACCCGGCGCAGGATGGGAATGGAAAAGAGCAGCCACCAGATGGCAACGGACAGGAAGGCCAGACGTGCTGGGAGGGTCTGCTCGGACGGCGTCAGTCCCTGTCCGTGCGGGAGGCCAAAGGCCTGCGGTGCAAGAATCCAGGCGAGATTGAGCGCCAGCAGCACGCCGCCCCCGATGTAGCCTAACGCGTAGCCCGCGCTGGACACCCGGTCCATCTCCCCGGGTTCGCAGATGTGGGGAAGGAGCGCTTCGTAGAACACGACGCTGGCGGTCGCACCTACGGTCGCGAGGATATACAACCAGGTCGCGAGCAGGTAATCGCCCCGTTCGATGAAGAACATCCCGGCGCAGGCGGAGACTCCCACGAGCATGAATGTGGCCAGCAGCCGCTTCTTGGCCGCGGCATAGTCCGAGATCGCTCCCAGGATCGGCGAGGCAAGGGCGACGAGCACCGATGCGATGGCGTTGGCATTGGCCCACGCCTGGGTAGCGCGGCTGCCCGGGAGGTTGGCGGCCGCTACGCTCACGAAGAAGATCTGAAAGACGGCCACCTGGATGGTCGTCTGGAACGACGAGACCGCCCAATCGTACATGGCCCAGGCTCGCAACTCCGGGCGTCCGAGGCCGAGCCGGGCGAGCAACCCCTCGTCCGGTGGCGCCTGCCTCGCCGGCGACGGGACGGTGCTGTTAGGCGGTATCATGCCGGGCCTGGACTGGCGGTGGGAACGTGCAAACGTGCACGATGTCAGTTGACGCGCGTGCTGATGTACCCAGATTACGCGGCATGAGGCATCGAATCTTGTTGGGGGCGGGTCTGGTGGTGCTGGGAATGGTGGGCACGGCTTGCGACAAGCCGGCGCCACCGCGGAGCAACGATACGGTGGCCTTCATTCCGCCGCCACCGCTGGAGCCAGACAGCGCTTCCCCGACCGCTGAGAGCCCGTGGGACGCATCGGCGGGTGTCGTGTTTCTGAGCGCGGGACCGAATGCCAACACGGCCGCGCTCATCTTTCCCCGCCTCGCGGCAGACGCGGAGGTGACTGACGCCGGGCTCGACGTTGCGCCGTATCTGGGGACAGCTTTCGACCTGCTGGGGAACGGCCGTGTTGTCAGCGGTGCGACGCTGTCGGCGGCGATGCCCGGCAACGGTGCGCAGGACTGCTCCGGTTGGCCCATGGTGCAGCTGGCGGGGGTGGCTGCGGATAGTGCCGCGCGTGGCTGGACGATCGCGTTCGAGCGCGGCAAGGTGTTGCCCATCGCCTTCGATTCCATCGCCGGACTGCCTTCCGCGGACTCGTCGCGCCTGGCCGTGGAGCTGGCCCGCATCGCCTCGGGCATGCCTGGCGACACACTGTCGGAGCTGCGCGGAATTCCGTACCAGGTGCGGCGGGCCTACCGCTTCGCGATCGCGCCGGGGGTGGAGGGCATACTCGCCGAGATCCAGCGGACGCTCAATCAGGAAGCAAGTCCCAAGCAGGAACACCTGCTGTTTGTTGCCGAACGCGACAGCACCACTCGCGGGCGGTACGAGGTGGCGTACTTCGAGCGCTCCTCTGGCGGCGAAGAGATGCTGGAGTCGACGGAACTCCTGAGCGTGGCGCGTTTCGGTCCCCGCCAGGATGTGGGTCTCTTCGTGGCGCGTTATGTCGGCGATGGGTTGATCTATTCGCTGTTGCAGCGCACGGGCTCCCGCCGCTGGCGACACCGATGGAGCAGTCCCTATACCGGCTGCTGAGGGGCGCACCGAAGGGTCAAGACGACCACTTCGGGTGGACAGCGGAAGCGAAGCGGCACCTGCACGCCGATACCACGCGTCACAAAGAGGGGAGCGAAGCGATTCGGCACCCAGCCGGCCGGATGCTTCCGTGTGCAGACGTGGGAGCGCGTGACAAGCGCGCCCAGAAAGGGAAAGACCACCTGGCCCCCATGCGTGTGGCCAGACAGCACGAGCCGCACCGAGTCGTGCGTGCACTGCTGGACGATGTCCGGGTGGTGCGACAGCACGATGGTGGGCTGGTCACCCTCGGTCAGGTCCTGCACATGTTCAGCGTGCACGCGTCCGCTGACGACATCATCCACGCCGACCACGCGCAGCGTGCCCGTGCCATCTCCCACCGTGACCGATTCATTGCGCAGGACGCGGATTCCCAGGGAAGCCAGCCATTGACTGGTTTGCCGTGCATCCGCGTAGAAGTCGTGGTTGCCGAGGACGGCGAGTATGCCGTCACGCGTCCGAAGTTCCTGCAGCGCGGGACCAAGCGTCGCGAACATACGCTCGTACGACCGGCGGGAGAGTTCGCGCATGCCACCTTCCGACCTGCCAAAGTCGCCAAGGAGGACCGCGAGATGGGGCGCCTGCGAGTTGGCATATGCCACCGCGCGTCGCGCTCGGTCCACCGGCTGCTGCGGCCCGTGATGGAAGTCTGAGAGAACAGCGATGCGATAGCCGTCCATGGACGCCGGCAGGCCACTCACCACGGCATCGGAAACGGTCAGGTGCAACTGACCAGGCGCCACGAACAGGGCGTGATAGGCCACGACGAGCGCCGCAACTGCTGCGACCATGAGGAAAACAACCATCATGGCCTTCAACGGAGTGTCAGCGCGCGTTGGGCCAGCGCGGCTGGGGCACGCGCTCCGCGCGTCCCTCCCGCGAGCATCACGAGTGTGAGTACGTATGGCAGCGCGAGGAAGAGCTGGTAGGGCAGGCTGCTTCCCGTGGACTGAAACAGGAACTGCAGCGCACTGGCAACGCCGAAGAGGCAGGCGGCCCCGAGCACACCGAAGGGATGCCAGCGACCGAGCGCGACGATCGCAATGGCGATGAAGCCGCGACCGGCCGACATACCGTCGGTAAACGTTCCCACCTGTGCGAGCACGAGCGACCCGCCCGCGAGCCCTCCCAGCACACCGCTTGCCATGACTGCCAGCCACTGAATGCGACGGGGGTCGATGCCGGCCGTCTGGGCGGCCTCGGGTCGTTCACCCACAGCGCGCAGGGCAAGTCCCGCGTGCGTGCGGTAGAAGAACCACCACATCACCCCGGCCACGAGGTACGCGAGATACGTCACGACCGGCTGGTGGAACAAGGCCGGACCGACGACGGGAATGAACGAGAGTCCGGGCAGCGCCACCGGACGCAGCGTAGGAATGGAGAGTGCGGCACCGCCAGCGCCGTACACCGTATGGTACAGCGTGCTCGTTAGGCCGAGCGCACCTAACGTGAGCGCGGTACCGGTGATGATCTGGTCGGTACGGAGCCAGAGCACGAAGACGCCGAACACGAGTGCCGTCAGCAGTCCGGCCAGACCTGCACCCAGCAGGCCGATCGTCACGCCGCCGGCGCCGGCCGCCACCACAGCGCCGAGCGATCCCGCGATGATCACGCCCTCCAGCCCCACGTTGATGACGCCGGCCTTCTGGCCCAGTGTTTCGCCCAGCGCCGCCAGCGCGAGCGGCGTCGCGGTCCGAACGGTCGCTTCCAGGAATGGTGTGACAACGTCATTCATGCGCCCGCCTCCACTGACATGAGACGTCGCCGTGCGTTCACGACCTGGCCGGCAACAATGGCGAGGATGATGAGCGCCTCGATGACCCAGACGAGCATGAGCGGTACTCCCGCGTCGCGTTGCATCGCGGCGGCCCCCGCCTCGAGCGCCCCGAAGAAGATCCCGCTCGCCAGGACATACGGTGGCTGCAATCCTCCAAGGAGGGCGACCGCGATGGCGGTATAACCGTAACCGGGGGAGAGGTTGTCGTAGAGCGCGTATGTCACACCGTGGACCTCGACGCCCCCCGCGACGCCTGCCAGCAGGCCGCTTACCAGAAAGGCCCGCATGGTGACGGCAGGGACGTTCAAGCGGCCGGCGCTGGCAGCGGCGCTCGGGCTCGCGCCCACCACGCGCACACGGAAGCCCGCGGCGGTATGCCTCAGGACGTACCAGGCGATCGCAACCGCCACGAGGGCCAGCGCGAAGCCGACATGAAGCCGAGTGCCGGGCAGGAGCAGGGGAAGCCGTGCTGCTTCTGGAATGGTCGGGGACTGCGGATAGATCCGCGAGGCTTCCTGCAGCGGTCCGCGCACGAGGAAGCCGACGGCATACAATGCGATGAAGTTCATCATGATCGTGGAGATGACCTCCAGCACGCCGAAGCGACGCCTGAGCCACGCGGGTACGGCAGCCCAAGCACCACCGGCGATGCCGGACGCCAAAAGCCCCATCACCAACGCGCCCCGACCTAACGAGGGCTCCAGCGCGAGCGCCGTCGCGGTCGCGGCAGCAGCACCCGCCAGCAGTTGACCCTCTGCGCCGATGTTCAGGATGCCGGCCTGAAAGGCAATGGCGACCGCAAGGCCCGCGAGAATGAGCGGCACGGCACGCACGAGCGTTGCCGAGAAGACGGCGTCCGGCGAGCCGGCGGCGCCGCGCAGCAGCGCCGCTCCCGCAGTCCCAACGTCGAATCCGCCGGCAGTCAGCACGAGTGCGAGCGTCGCACTGACGAACAACACCCCGGTGAGCGCGATGCCTAACGAGCGCCACGCCTGCGGCGTGCGAGTCATGCGGACCGGGGGGGCGGTGTCGGAATGCCATGGACCGCCGGTCATGCGGAGGCCGGCTGACGACGGCGTGCGCGTTCGAGCACGTGAAGGCGCGACATGGCGACGATGCCCAGGATTGGCCCGATCGCGAGCGGGAGGTAGGCGCGTTCCCAGCCCCACCACTCGCTCCACGTCGGGACCAGGCGAATCGTCACCATGGTGAGGAGAAAGCCGAGCGCCGTCTGGATGGTGACGGCGGTTCCGACATAGTCCGGCGGGGAGAACTCCGTGACGGCCGCCGAGAACTGTGCGGAATCGGCGACAATGGACACCCCCCAGACGAGGGAGATGAAGACGAGGAGGGGGAGCGGACCGTGAAGTGCGGGCCCGATGGCCAGTGCACAAACGCCGCTGATGGCGAGCGCAATTATGGTGACGGTACTCCTGCCCAGCCGGTCGGCCACCTGGCCCGCCACCACAGCGCCTAACGCGCCTACGGCGACTGATGCGAAGGCCATGAGGGATGCAAACCATGCTGGTGATCCGAAGCGCACCGCCGCGACCCCCCAGAAGAGGCCAATCGTGCTCCACATGGCGTAGAGTTCCCACATGTGCCCGAGGTACCCGAGCGTGGCCAGCGTCACGCCGCGATTTCGAAGCACGAGGCCGAGCGCGGCGGGGTCGAACGGCGTGGAGGGGCGTTGGTACGGGCCTTCCTGTATGACTGTCGCAAAGAGAATGGCAGCGAGCGCAGCGCTGGCCGCAGCAAGCAGCACGAGTGTGCGCCACGCCGAGAGATCGACGACGACTCGCAGGAGGTGGGGGACGGCCGAGCCGAGCGTGGTGCCGCCCACCAACGCGCCGATGGCGGTGCCACGCCGCGTGGCGGTCCATCCGCTCGCGAGCTTGATGCCTGGCGGATACACGCCCGCCAGTGCCGCGCCCACCAGAACGCGAAGAAGGATGGCAGTGGTGCCTCGCACTCCCGGCAGTACGAGCGCCGCGGTGGCGACGGCCACCAGCCCGGAACTCCACATGGCCAGACGCGCCGGCCGCAGGCGATCGCTCAGCAGCAGCGTGGCACTTACCACGGAGCCAATAACGAATCCGAGTTGCACGCCAAGCGTGAGCCACAGGCCGCGGGCAGGAGACTCTCCCCACTCCGAGATCATGGAGGAGGCGACGACGGTGGCACTCAGCCACGGCGCCATCCCGAGGACGACAGCCGCGAGCAACCAGCTGAGCTGAACCAGCGTGCGACGGTGCGAAGGAGTCTTCAATGCGCACCCAGCATGGCTCGCCCCACGGCATCGCGTGTCTTCTCCACCGCACTCAACCGGCCGGCATGCAGCACGAGCACGCGATCCGCAACCGCGAGGATTTCCTCGAGATCACTCGAGTAGAAGAAGACGGCGGCTCCTTCCTTGCGCGCGTCTCGCAAATGGTTGTGCACGGCGTCCGACGCGCGAATGTCGAGACCGCGGGTGGGATTTTCCGCGATGATGACGGACGGATTCCCGTGCAGCTCACGTCCGATGACCAGCTTCTGCTGATTGCCGCCGGACAATGTGCGGGCCGCACGGTCGCTGCTCTCAGCACGCACATCGAAGCGCTTCATGATCGCGGTCGTCTGCCGGCGCAGCGTCGCCCACGGCATGCGGCCCCGGCGCAGCTGCAGTCCGCGAAGCGCCACGTTCTCCGTCAGCGACAAGTCGAGGGCGAGTGCATCCCGGTGGCGATCCTCGGGAACGAATGCAATGTCATCCGGCCCAACGACCTCTCCCTGGCTCGGTGTGAGCTGGCCAGCGAGCACGCGGATCAGTTCCTGCTGGCCGGAACCCTCCACCGCTGCGAGACCCACGATCTCGCCGCCGCGAATGGCGAGTGAGACCTCGTGCAGCGGATGTGTGTCCCGCCGAGCGTGGACCGAGACCCGGCGCATCGTGAGCCGGATATCGCCGGCGGGACCCGCGGGCGTTGAGACGGTCCGCGGCGCCTGCGTCTCCCCGAGCAGCGCGCGGACGAGCGTTGCCTCGTCGAAGTCTCGCGACGCGCCCGTCGCCACGGTGCGGCCGCGCCGCAGCACCGTGAGTTCGTCGGCGGCACCCAGTGCCTCCCGCAGTTTGTGCGTGATGAGGACGGCGGAGTGGCCGCCTTCACAATACTGGCGAATCCAGCGGAGGAGCTCCTCGGCTTCGAGCGGGGCCAGCACGGCGGTAGGTTCGTCGAGAATGAGCAGCCGCGCCGAGCGGGCAAGCGCCTTCACGATCTCCAGTCGTTGCTGGTCGCGCACGGTCAGTTGTTCCACCCGTGCCGCGGGATCGAGCACGAGGCCTGTGCGATCCCCGAGCTCGCGGACACGTGCAGTGGCGCGCCTGGCGTCGTAGGCGCCGTGCATGCCTAACGCGACGCTCTCGGCGACCGTCAGCGTGGGCACGAGGGAGAAGTGCTGATGCACCATGCCGACGCCGAGGGCGATGGCATCGGCTGGGGCGCGTAGCGAGACCCGACGTTCGTCGATGGACAGCGTGCCGTCGTCGGGACGGTGCATTCCATACGCAATGCGCATGAGCGTGGTCTTGCCGGCTCCATTCTCCCCGAGCAGGGCGTGCACGGTGCCGGGACGTACCGTCAGTGATGCGTCGTACAGTGCCGTGACAGCGCCGAATCGCTTGCCGATGGCGTCGAGCCTGAGAACCGCGGTCACGACCCCGTGGGCAGGAGGAGGAACTCCGATGGCACGCCGAACCGAGTGGTCACCGCCTCGGCGAGGGCGCGCACACCGAGCGTCTCCGTCGCGTAGTGACCGGCATAGATGATGACGAGCCCCGCGTCGGGGGCGTCGACCGTCGTATGATGCGGACCCTCCCCGACGATCAACGTATCGATGCCGGCCTTCTGCGCGAGGCGGATCTCCCCGCTGCTGGCGCCGGCTCCGGTGATGATCGCCCAGCGACGGGTGATCCGTCCGTCCTCCAGCATACTTGCCCGCGCCGTGCCTCCAAGTGGATCCGCGAAGGCCCGCGCGCGATCGAGCAGCGTGGCGGTCGGTACCTCGGACTCACCCGCAACGCCGATGGGGGAGCCTTCGTATTCGCCGAACGATTCTGACGAATGCAGGCCTAACGAACTCGCGAGCAGGGCGTTGTTGCCAAGCGCGGGGTGCGCATCCAGCGGCAGATGGGATGCGTACACCGCGATATCATGCTCCCAGAGGGCGTGCAGCCGCTCGTAGGTGCGTCCCACGATGCGCTGCGGTCCGCCCCAGAACATGCCGTGGTGCAGGATGAGGAAGTTGGCGTGAGCACTGATGGTGGCGTCGACGGTTCGTTGCGAGAAATCGACGGCAGCAGCCACGGCTCGCACCGGACCGCGATGATCGAGTTGAAGGCCGTTGAGCGCTCCCGGATAGTCGGGGAGTGCTCCGACGTTCAGCAGCGCGTCGAGATGCGTGGCGATATCGGATGCGTATACCATGCGTCAGTCGCGGGCAGAGGTGTCAGCGACCGCGGGGCGTGGCATCGAGCTGGCGATGAGGCCCTTCTGCACCGAATCGACGGTAGCCATAACGGAGGGCGGGATCTTCGACGCGAGCACCGGATTCACGACGAGTTGTACGACGTTCGACGCGGACCCCAGCTCGATCGTCTGCCCTGGAAAGTGCCCGGCCTTGATCTCCCGGGTCACTTGAAGGAAGGCGTGTGGCAGGTCGATGACGACGCTGGCCAGGGTGACCTCCGGTGCGATGTGATTCTGGTTCGCGTTGGATCCGAAGACGTAGGCCTTGCCACTTTCACGCGCTGCCTGGAAGACTCCAAGTCCGGCCGCGTCGGCGTTCTGGAAGATCATGTCCACGCCGCGGGATATCTGGGCGAGCGCCTGCTCCTTGCCGGCGCTCGCGTCGTCCCAGCTTCCGATGTAGGCAATCACGACCTTCACTGCTGGATTGACCGATTTCGCGCCTGCCGCGAAGGACTCAAAGGATTCCTTGACCGGCGGTAGCTCGGTGCCACCTATGGCGCCAATCACGTTGGTGCGCGTCATGGATCCCGCGATGATGCCGGCCAGGTACGATGGTTCCTCGAAGGCGAATCGCATCCCGGCCAGGTTAGGTCCCTCGACGTTGCCAGAGGTCGTGATGAAGATGGTCCTGGGGAAGGACGGGGCTACCCGCATGGCGGCGTCCTGGAACTCGAATCCGTGCCCAAAGACCACCGAGTATCCCTGCACCCCATACTGGCGAAAATTTTCCTCGAACTCGGCGGGAGTGCGCGTCTGGATGTGGCTGACGCCGGCATCGAGCGAGTCGCGAATGCGCATCAGTCCCTCGTACGCTCCGCCGTTCCACGACTGATCCGTAATGGGTCCCGGAGTCAGCAGCGCCACCCGGAAGGCCCGGTTCGCCGTCGCATCAGCCGGCGATCCCGCTCGCTGGTCACTTCCCGCGCATGCCGCGACGAGAGTTACGCACACGGCAATGTGGACAACTGTGGAGAAGCGCAGCCTAGCCACCGTCAGATCCTATGGAAGTGGTTGTTCGCCAGAGGTTTGCTGAGCTTTCGATAAACATATGAGTCCGCTTTTTAGGCACTCACTCACGAGTCGGCGGAACGCTCAAGCGTCTGTGCAGGAGGGAGGGACTTGGGAGCGGCGAGGGGAGGGGGTGATTGAAGGGCTTCGCCCATGCGGACGGCGCCGTTGATCATGCCGCCTTCGAAGACCACGATGCTCTTGGTGTGGATGTCCCCCTGTACGCTGGATGTTCCCTGGATCTCGACGCGGTCGGCGACGAGGATCGTGCCGACCACGGCACCGCCGAGTATCGCATCGACAGCGTAGACGTCGCCGTTGATGACGCCGGTCTTGCCCAGCAGGAGTTGCTGCGCACTGCGCACCGAGCCGTCGATTGTCCCGTCGATCTTGAGCACGCCGTTGCTCTCGACGTCACCGATGACTCGCATTCCCGTGCCGATGACGGACATGCTCGAGTCCGGGCTTCCTGACTCGATGCGCGATGTGGGGCGATCGGTGGAGGGCTTGCTGAAGATGGACATGGTGGTCGACCAGGAAGGAGGCTTGGGGGGGCGACGACGGGGGAGGTGACGCGTCAGGCGTCGTCGAGCGAGCGACCGAGCAGCAGTTCGAGCAGGCGATGGAGATCGTCGGCGGAGTAGAAGCGGATGCTGATATCGCCCTTGGACTCTCCTTCGACGCTAATGCGGACATCGGTCTGGAGCCGTCGGCGGAGCAGTTCCGTGAGTCGCCGGAGTTCGGCGGACTGGCCGGCACGTCCTCGTTCGGGGCGGGCGGGGGCGGGCTTTTCCCCGGGGGCACGGGCCTCCTGGGCCGTCCGCTCGACTTCGCGCACCGAGAGGCCGCGTTCGACGATCTGCCGGGCCATGTCGATCATCATGCTGTCGTTAGGCATGGCCAGCAGCGCGCGCGCGTGCCCTAGGGAGATCTGCCCGTCGCGCAGGAGGCGGCGGATGCCGTCCGGCAGCTGCAATACCCGGAGAAAGTTGGCGACCGTGGAACGATCCTTTCCCACCACGTCGGCTACTTGCTGCTGGGTGAGGCCGAACTCGTCGATCAGCCGCTGGTAGCCTGAGGCCTCATCGAGCGGATTGAGATCGGAGCGCTGCAGGTTCTCGATGAGCGCGAGGGTCAGCATGTCGCGGTCGTCGAGCGTCTTCACGATCGCGGGGATGTCGCTCCATCCGAGGCGCGTGGCGGCGCGTAGCCGCCGTTCGCCGGCGACGAGTTCGTACCCGCCCGCGGTGCGTGCGCGGACCGTGATGGGTTGCAGGAGACCGCTGGTCCGGAGGCTGTTCTCCAGTTCCGTCAGCTCCTCAGGCTTGAAGTCGCGCCGAGGCTGGAAGGGATTGGGGCGGATGTCAGCAACCGGCAGCGTCTGCAGGGGTGATTCGGGTTCGACAGCGGTCGTCGCTGGCGGGGCGTTTGAATGTGTCCCGGCGCCGGCGATGAGCGCTTCGAGCCCGCGTCCCAGGCGGCGCGGTTTGTCAGTCATATCAGTGGCTCAGGGTGAATGTGGATAAAGCCAGACGCGAGAAACGGGAAACAACCGTTTACTAGCGAGCGGGACCGCCCGCCTGTGCTTCGGAAACGTTTGTTCCTAGACGCTCGATAACTTCTTTGGCCAGTTGAATATACGCTGCCGCTCCGACGGAGGAGACGTCGTACAAGATGATCGGTTTTCCGAAACTCGGCGCTTCCGCGAGGCGGACATTTCGCGGGATGACGGATTCAAAGACCTTCTCTCCGAAGTACTCCCGAGCTTCGGTTGCGACCTGGCGGGAGAGGTTGAGGCGGGCATCGTACATCGTGAGGATCACGCCGTCCACCACGAGCTGCTCGTTAATTTGGCGCTGAACGAGCTGAATGGTGTTCAGCAGCTGGCTGAGGCCCTCGAGTGCGAAGTACTCGCACTGGAGGGGAATCAGCACTGCGTCCGCGGCGGCGAGCATGTTGACCGTGAGCAGCCCGAGTGACGGTGGGCAGTCGATGAGTACGAAATCGTAGTCGTCACGAATCGGGTCGAGCGCCCTGCGCATGGCGTGCTCGCGATCCTCGACCTCCACGAGTTCGATCTCGGCGCCTGCGAGATCTGCGGTCGCGGGAAGGATGTCGAGCGATTTGAACTGGATCTCGTGCAGAATCGCCTCACGAGCCGGCGCCAGGCTGAGAAGTGCGTCGTACGTTGTGCGTTGGATGGAAGCGCGCTCAACACCGAGGCCACTTGTGGCATTTCCCTGCGGGTCCGCATCGACCAGCAAGGTGCGCTGCTCTGCTACGGCGAGACTCGCCGCAAGGTTCACCGCGGTCGTTGTCTTACCGACGCCGCCCTTCTGGTTTGCTATGGCAATTATTCGCGCCACGAGGGTCCTGATAGTAGCGATGGGGATCGGTCGGAGCAGGGGGCGGAATATAGGCCGCGCCGAGCTTCACGCACTATCGCGTTTCACGTGAAACTCGAAGAGCTTGGGATGAAGTACGGCTACAGACGCGTTGAGGCCGCCCGCTCGCGTCGCGAGACGTGAGCTCCGAGAATCGAGCCGATCTGTTTCACGTGAAACACTCGCGACTGCCAGCGGTGCATTATGCGGACTCCTCGAAACCGAAAAGCGGGGAATGAGGCGGGCAGGATTTGGGAAAACGAGAAAGCGCCCTCGCCCGAAATAGGCGAAGGCGCTTGTCCGGCAGCTCCTGGTCGAGTTAGCGAGTACCGCCCACGAAGAGCCAGCGGGTGGTCACGTTTACCGAAACCCTCTGCTCTCCGACTTCGATCGGGGTCTCGGCGGCGTCCTTCGCTCGTCCGTTCGCCATCATCGCCATCTCCATCATCGGCCGAGGGACGCCGACGTCGTTGGTGATCATCTCGAGGGGACCGCCGAGGGTTCCGCCGACCGCCTTCGCCATGACTTCCGCGTCCGCCCGGGCGCGCTCGACCGCTTCACGGAGCGCTTCTCGCCGCACTTCCTCATAGCGCGTGCTATAGAAGTGCAGGCCACCGATAGTGTTCGAGCCGGCAGCCAGAGCGGCATCGATGTACGGACCGACCTGTTCGATCTTATGCACGTCTACCGTCACAGCGTTACGAGCCACATAACCCACGACCTTTCGCTCACCCTTGTCGTAGACCTCGTTCGGCATCACGGAGAAACGCGAGGTCGAGATCTGCTCCTTGGGTACGCCCTTGGCCAGCAGCGCCGCGACAACGGCTTTCTGCACGCGCGCGTTCTCGGCGCCTGCGGCTGCAGCTGTGGCTGCGCGCGTTTCGACGGCAAAGGAAATCGTGGCGCGGTCGGGGACCACGGTGGCCTCGCCTACTGCCGACGTCACGATTTGTGGGGGCGGAGGAGCTGAGGTTGCGGCCTGTCCCAAGGCGGTGCTGATCGGAAGCAGCACCGCGGCTGCGGCGAGCTTCATCAATTTGTATTGCATTCGATCTCCATAGGTGCGTAAGGTGCTCGAGCAGGTGAGAATCCGCACGTGAGCTTAGTAGCTTCCCGCTACTAAATGCCTCGGCGCTTGAAGCGCTTACACCGGCCCATGCCTTGTACCGTCGATTCCTCGCATCGTTGCGTGGCAGAGGCCGGGCGATTGGCGAACTCATCACGCCGAGGGGCGCGAGACTTCGTGGGGGATTGCACGAGGCGCCCCCGGAGGGCACGCGACGGGTGTCGTCGCCCCGACAGCCCGGACGGGGGAATTCACGCCAGAAGGAGCCGGCGGCTACCAGCCCGCCGGGCGAAACCTAACGACTGACTGAAGGTTCGCCGCTACTCCACGCCGATCGGAGAGAGTCGGACGAAAGGGGCACCAGGTGCAACGACGCTCCGATCGCACTGCTGACCGGCTTCATCAGATAGAGCGTCCGATCGGGATAGCGCGCGAGCAAGAGCGTGTCACGTGCGTGCAGGTCGCGCGCATAGAAGTTCGTCTCCCAGTCCTGCACGAGCAGTGGCGCGAGAAACGTGAAGCCCCCACGATCTTCGAGCACGCGCTGCTGGCACACGGGGCCATAGGTCGCGCCGGGCAGCATGCGCTCCGTGTGGTCGGGCGAGAGTTCGCTCTTCACCACACGCGCGGAGTCGCGAAGCAGTGGCGAGAGACGCTGGACGGCATGCTCGCCGGTGACGCGCCCTGCCTCGAGCTGCGCGATGACCTCCTCGAGCTGACACGCGTCGATGCCGCGGTACAGCGTCTCGGTCACACTGTGCGGCACACCCAGTGCCCACATGCGTGCGACGAGCTGCGAACCCCAGCTCTCCCGAACGAGAATGAGCGCGTTGCGCACTCCCATTTCACGCGCCGGAGCGGTGTAGTCGAGGCGCATGGACGCGAGTCCGCCCTGATACTGGCGACGACGAAAGGGCACGTTGACCGCGATGGTCACGAGGGCAGAGACCGCGATGCTGAACCACACGCCCCGCTGCAGCATCGGCGCACAAGGCCAGCGCTCGCGCATCGCCGCCGGAAATCGTGCACTCCAGACGATGAGCACCGGCGCCAGCAGCAGCAAGAAGCGAGGGCCGAGATAGAAGCCGTCGTGCCAGTACGCGAAGTACAGTCCGAGCAGGCAGGCGGCGCTCGCGAAGAGATAGCGATCGATTGCGGTAAGACGTCGCGTGAGGGCGAGCGCCGCCACGGCGAAGGTGAGCGAGGGCAGTGCGGTCTCGAACAGGTAGGACTGCAGCCGCAGAAAATAGAGGCTGAGCAGTTCGAGGCCGCGCGCGGGCGTATGTGCGAAACCCCATGGCGCGCGGTGGAAGCCCAGCCCGTGATCCTTTCCCCAGAGTTGCTCGTAGGCGAACAGCAGCGGATGTCCGGTCGTGCGCGCGTTGTACCAGAGGATACCGCCGGCGGGCAGCGCCATCGCCACGCCGGCGGCCAACACCTCGCTCCAGCATCGCGGGTTCCGCAACGCACGCCAGAGCATCCACACGCCGGCGGGGAGCGCGAACGCCACCGCGTCAACGGGACGGATGGCCGCAGTGGCGCCTAACGCAAAGCCGCACAAGGCGGCGAACGCGGGGCGCGGCTGATCGCTGGCTGTCTGGCGGGTGAGCGCGTAGATGGCGACGAGCACCCACATGAGCGCCGTGACATGGTTCATGTGCGATCCCGAGAGAAACGCCACGAACGGAGCACAGGCAAACAGGACGCTCGCACCTAACGAGACGGCGGGTCGCGCCTCGATGCGGCGGACCACGCCCCAGAAGAGCGCGACCGAAACGGCGCCCGCGGCAGGTCCCACCAGCCAGGGAGCGCGGAGCCAGACGCCGGGCACCATCATGAGCGGGCCGCCCGGCGGAAACTGGGAGAACCACTTTCCGCCGCCATCGAGGATATGTAGGATCGACGTGAACTCCGGTGATACCGGAGCGTCGAGCCAGAGGCGGCCTTGGGCGAAGATGCGCGCCTGGAAAAGCTGTGAGAGCTCGTCGATGAGGAGCGGACGGCCTGAGAGCACTGACCGCGCGATGACAGCGTACAGCACGAAGGCGGTCGCGGCGAGCAGGGCGCCCGCGAGACGCGGACGCGCGTGGGCGCGTTCCACGAGTCCCGCCCACAGGCCATCGCGCCAGAGAGGAAGGCGATTCGACAGGATCGCGAGCACCACGCCAACGCCTACGGCGATCACCGAACCACTCAGCCACTCGGAGGCGACGATGCCATACCAGGCGGCTTCATGACCGCCTCGCATCCAGTTGGCGACCGGGAGAAGGCCGAGCACCCCGACGATTGCCGCTGCGAGGCGGGGGACGAACGGGGCGTCTGACGTGCGGGAAGCGTGCGAGGAGATGGCGTCTCTCATGATGGGAACGGCCGCATAGGCGGCCGCTCCGTCAAGACGCTTCGCCGGACGGCCTCGCAACCCGCCGGAAGCGCTCCACCTCGAGTACCAGATTCTGCAGATCGCTTGGCGAGACGCCGGGAATACGGGACGCCTGGGCGAGCGTACGCGGCCGCTGCGCCGAAAACTTCTGCCGGGCCTCGTACGAGAGGGAGTTCATTGACTCGTAAGGCAGGTTGAGCTCCAGCGAAAAATGCCCCATGCGCCGCATCTTGTCGGCCTGGACCCGTTCGCGAGCGAAGTAGCCGGCGTACTTCAGCTGGAGTTCGGTGGTCACGACCACATCGAGCGGAAGATCGGCGCCGACGCCCACCGCTTCGAACAGGGAGACGAGCTGCACCTCCTGGCGCTTGGCCAGCTCCGCCACCTTCATGGAATGCGGAATCGGACGGCTTCCAAGCGACTCCAGCGTCTCGTTTATCTGTTCGGGACGGATGCTCGTCATCTCGGCGAGCCGGAGCGCGACATCCTCGCCCTCGAGCCGGTGACGCGCGAGTTCCTGCTCCCGGTCCGAATATAGACCAAGCTCTGAGGCGATGCCGGAGAGCCGGCGAAGGGCGTTGTCCTGCCGGACCGTGAGCCGGAATTCGGAGCGTGAGGTGAAGAGCCGATACGGCTCATCCACGCCGCGAGACACGAGGTCATCGATCAGGACACCGATGTACGACGTCTCCCGGCCAAGGAACACCGGTGCGCGGCCAGAGGTGGCGAAGCCGGCGTTGACGCCGGCGATCACACCCTGCCCAGCGGCTTCTTCATAGCCCGTGGTGCCGTTGATCTGGCCGGCGAAGTAGAGGCCGTGAACCGCACGGACCTGAAGCGTGGCGTCGAGCTGCGTGGGCGGGAAGTAGTCGTACTCGATGGCGTAACCCGCGCGCGTCATGCGCGCGTTCTCGAGTCCCGGCACCGAGCGCAGCATTTCGAGCTGCACCGTGGCCGGCAGGGAAGTCGAAAGTCCGTTGACGTACAGCTCGGAGGTGTCGTGTCCCTCGGGTTCGAGGAAGAGCTGATGCCGCTCCGCGCCGGGAAACTTGACGATCTTGTCTTCGACGGACGGGCAGTAGCGGGGGCCCTGCGAGCCGATGGCCCCGCCATACATCGCCGACTTTCCGATGTTCTCCTGAATGATGGTCTTGCCGGATTCTCCGAGGAAGGTAATCCAGCATGGCAGCTGTTCCGGATGCCGTGTGCCGGTATTGTGTCGCCGAGGTGTCGCCCAGAAGTGAGACCAAGAGTAGTCGAACTGTTCGACTTCGCTTCGCTGGATTTCGAGCGTGGAGTAGTCCACGGAACGTCCGTCGATGCGGGGAGGCGTCCCGGTCTTGAATCGCGCCACCTGAAGACCAGCTTGTTCCAACTGCTCGGCGAGGTGGAGCGTGGACGACTCGCCCGCCCGTCCGCCGGCGATGCGTGTCTCGGTGCCGATGTGGATGCGGCCGCGCAGGAAGGTGCCAGCCGTGATGATGACCGCCCGGGCGCCGAAGCGTCGTCCCTCGAGCGTTTCGATGCCGTGCACCGAGCCGCCCTGGCGGTCGAGCAAGAGCCTGGCGACCGTGCCCTGCACCGTATGCAGACGGGGCTGTTGTTCGATGAGTGTGCGCACCGCGCGCCGATAGAGTCCCCGGTCGCACTGGGCGCGAGGAGCCCAGACCGCGGCGCCCTTGCCCCGGTTGAGCATGCGGAACTGCAGCGTGGCCATGTCGGTGGCGCGTCCCATGATGCCGCCCAGCGCGTCCACCTCGCGGACCACCGTGCCCTTGGCCACCCCGCCGATGGCGGGGTTGCAGGACATCTGCCCGATGGTCTCGAGGGCACTGGTGATGAGCGCGACTGAGGCGCCCGTACGCGCAGCCGCGACGGCCGCTTCGGTGCCCGCGTGCCCCGCCCCGACGACGATGACGTCGTAATCCTGTTCCGTGGCAGTCATGAGACCATGGAACGTAATGGGTGCAGAGCCCGCTGAGGGTTACCCCGTACCGACACGATCATTAGGCTGTCGCATCGCGTGGGGACGGGTGGCGCGAGCGCCGCGTGACCATTGCCGTTCCCCGGCCTACTCCAGACACGCCCATGCCTTTAGCCATCCCACACGGTCATCCCACACTCTTCATTCGCAAGGACGCCTTCGAACAGAGCGGGATCATGCGCGCCGCGCTCGATGAGCGGCTCGGCCTCACGGCGGACGAATTTCGCGTGGAGGGAGACTTGGTCTGTGTCGGTCCGATTCCGGCAGACGATGCAATGCAGGACCTGATCGCCGAGCTCGAAGAAGCGGGACTCATCCACTTCGAGCATTTCTTCGACCTGTCGGGCAACTGGCCGGAATGGCTCAAGCTCTTCGCACTTGGCGCGCGGATGGCCTAACGCGATGACGACGTTTCCTTCGCATTGTGCCGCTTGCTCAGAGGCCCGCGGCGGAGCACTCCATGCCAGCCGCACGTCACGCACCAGCTCTTCCTGAACCAGGGCAGCACGCGATCGAAGAGCAGCGACTGGACGCGCAACGTGGGGTGATCGCAGTTGGGACAGCGGTCACCCCTCGGCAGCAGCACAAAAAAGAAGAGCGTTGCTGCCAGGATTCGAAGGACGACGAATCCCCCGAAGACTAGGACGAAAACTGTTTCATCGGACATGTGCCTGCGCCCAGCGTGCTCGCGCCGAAGTCCAGCATGCGGCGTTCCGCATAGTACGACACTCGCCATGGATGTACACCCTCGACGAATCCCACGTGCCCTCCGCGATCGGTGAACTCGGTGTGCAGCGCGGGATTGCCACGCACGAGCTGCTGCACATCATCCAGGACGGCTGGGGGATGAAAGGGGTCGTCGCGGGCACTCAGGAGGAGCGTCGGTACGCGGATGCGGTCGAGATAGCGAATAGATGAGGAGCGATAGTAGTAGTCGGCCGCGTCCTGAAATCCGTGGACGACCGAGGTAAACGCGTCGTCGAACTCCCAAAGCGTACGCGCGGCCAGCACCTGGGCAGAATCGGCGATGCCTGGATGCTGCTCGATCTTGAGCAACGCCTTTCGCTTGAGTGACTTGAGGAAGTTGTATCCATAGAGGCGCGTGAACCCCAGTTCCATGTGCGCGCACGAGCGAGCGAGATCGAATGGCACCGACACCGCGGTAGCGCCCGCCACGCGGTCACGGGCCCGCTCGCCCTGCTCCCCCAGCCACTTGAGCAGCACGTTGCCGCCGAGCGAAACGCCGGCGAGGATGAGCGGCGCGGCAGGACGCTCCGCAAGCAGACGCTGGACAACCCGATCCAGATCTCCCGTTTCACCGGAGTGATAGGAGCGCGCGGCCCTATTCATCGTGCCATTGCAGCCCCGGAAGGTGAGCAGGTTGGCCTGCCAACCTCGGCGCTGCGCCTCGTGCAGCGTGCCCGCGGCATAGTGCGACCGGTGCGTGCCCTCCAGTCCATGTAACAAGAGGAAGGTGGGCCCATCCGCAGTCCCCTCGGTGCGCACGATATCCAGGAAATCGCCGTCGGGCGTGTCCCAGCGTTCAACGCGCGACGCGAGAGGCATGGCGGGATGGAAGAACTTTCCCCACATGGTCGTGAGATGGGGGTTGGTCATCCACCAGGCGGGACGGTACGGGGGGGACACGGTTAGCTTTGAGAAGACGAGAAGACGAGAAGACGAGAAGACGAGAAGAACTTTGGAAGTTCAGGTATTTGGAATCAAGAAGAGTGCGGATACTCGGAAGGCGCTTCGGTTCTTTGCCGAACGCCGGGTGCGCACGCATTTCGTCGATCTCAACGAGCGAGCGGCGGCGTTGGGGGAACTCAAGCGATTTGCGCAGAAGTTCGGCGCGGAGGCGTTGGTGGATCGGGAGTCGCGGCGTTTCCAGGAGTTGGGTCTGGGGCCTGCACGTTACTCAGACGACCGCTGGTTGGAGAAGTTGGTGGATGAACCGATGATGCTTCGGGTACCTTTGGTCCGCTATCAGCACAAACTCACCATAGGACTGGAAGAGACGACGTGGAAGGAGTGGATAGGTAAGTGACGCAATTCTCCTTCAACGGGGTGGGGGTGCAGTTCGGCGCCACCACCATCCTGAAAGACGTTTCCTTCACCGTGGCGGCAGGGGACAAGTGGGGCGTCATTGGACGTAACGGATCGGGCAAGACTACGCTCTTCCGTATCCTGACCGGGGAACAGACGCCCAGCACGGGGACGATCGCCAAGACGGCGAATCTCAGCTTTGCGGTCCTCGAACAGCATCGTGAATTCGCTGGTATGACCACGGTCTGGGGCGTGGTGGCGGATGCCTTTCGTGCCCTCATCGACCTCGAGCACGACCTGACGCGCCAGGCGGACGCGATTGCCGAGGCGGGAGCCAACGTGACCGAGGCGGTGCTCAATCGCTACGCGCACGATCTCGAGCGTTTCGAGCACGAAGGGGGATACACCTACGTCTCGCGCGTGGACGCGGTGCTGGAGGGGCTGGGGTTCGATGCGTCGGCCGCACGCTCGCAGGAACTCGTGCACCTGAGTGGTGGTGAGCGGGGACGCGTGGCGCTTGCGCGCCAGCTGGTGATTCCCGCCGATGTGATGTTGCTGGACGAACCGACGAACCATCTTGACCTCGAGACGACGCGCTGGCTGGAGGAATATCTCCGGAACACGACGGAGACGATCCTCGTCGTCTCGCACGATCGTGCCTTCCTCGATCGCGTGGTAAACCACGTGTTGCACCTCGAGAACCTCACGGCGACGCCTTACGATGGCGGCTATGCGCGCTTCGTGCAGCAGCGCGCCGAGCGGCGGTTGTCGCAGCAGCGCGCATTCGACAAGCAATCGAAGAGCATCGCGCGCGAGGAGGACTACATTCGGCGCAACATCGCCGGGCAGAACACCAAGCAGGCAAAGGGGCGCCGCAAGCGTCTGGTTTGGTTGCCGCGGATGTCGCAGCCGCCGGATGACGAATCCGCGATGGGCGTGCGCTTTCCTCCGGGCGACCGGGGGGGTGACCAGGTCGCGGTGTTCGAGAAGGCGGGCGTGAAGATCGACGACCGCGTGCTGCTGGAGGACTTCACCGAGTGGGTGCGTCGTGGTGACGTGGTGGGCCTCATCGGCCCTAACGGCACAGGGAAGACGACCTTGCTGAAGGCGTTGTTCGGCGAACGGCTGCTCGCGAGTGGTGACATCCGCATGGGTGGCGGCGTGCACGCGACGATGTACCGGCAGGACTTTGCCAACGTGCCCCGCAACAAGACGCTGTTCAACATCATCGCCGACATGCGGCCGATGTGGGAACGGGGAGCCATCATGGGCCACCTCGGTCGCGTGCAGTTTTCGGGCGACGAAGTGCAGCGATCGGCGTCGACGCTGTCCGGCGGTGAGCTGGCGCGCGTTGCGCTGGCGATGATGATGCTGGAGGGCGCCAACCTGCTGGTATTCGACGAACCGACGAACCACCTGGACGTGGAGTCGATCGAGGCACTGGAAGACGCGATCGAATCCTTCCCCGGCACGGTGGTGCTGGTGAGCCACGACCGTGAACTGCTACGGAAGCTTGTCACGCGCGTGTGGGAGCTGCGGAACGGCAGAATCCGGGTGTTCGACGGCGAATTCGCCGAGTGGGAAGAAGTGCAGGATCGGGAAGAGAAGGCCAAGGCTGCGAAGGCATCCGAGGAGGCGTCTGTGCGCCGCGCTTCAGAGCGCGCTGCAGCGAAGAAACGTTCGGAGACCGACACGAAAGCGCGCGGCAATGCGCGTGATGTGCGGCGCGCCGTGGAGCGCGCCGAGGCGCGGGTGGCGGAGCTGGAAAAGAAGGCAGCCGAGCTGGACGCCGCCCTCGCGGACGACGGACTCTACACGCGCAAGAACGGACACTCGCACGCGCAAGCGCTTTCGCGCGAGCTCGCGCAGGTGCGGCGTTCACTCGCCGATGAGATGCGCACGTGGGAAGAGGCGCTCGCGCTGGCCGAGTCGCTGGAAACCGTTTCGTAGCTTGAGAGCATTTCGATTACTACCATGACCCTCGTTTAAGGGAGCGTCTCCTATCAAGCCGGAACTGTTTGCGTGGGCCGGATTCATCATCTTCGTGCTTGTTGTGCTCGCCATCGACCTCGGCGTGCTCAATAAGAAGGCGCACGTGGTGTCGATTCGAGAGGCGCTGACCTTCACCGGCGTGCTGGCGCTGCTGGCGCTGGCGTTCAACGTGCTGGTCTACGTCAGCTACGAGAACCACTGGCTCGGTCTGGGATTGCAGATCGACGGGGTGGACGGTCTCGTGAACACCGGACACCTCGCGGCGGTGAAGTTCTTCACCGCCTACCTGATCGAGCTGTCGCTGAGCGCGGACAATGTGTTCGTGATGGCGATGATCTTCCAGTATCTGCGCATTCCCGCGCAGTACCAGCATCGCGTGCTGTTCTGGGGCATCATGGGCGCGCTGGTCATGCGTGGCGTGATGATCCTCGTGGGCGCCACGCTTATCGCGCGTTATCACTGGATTCTCTATCTGTTCGGGCTGTTCCTTGTCTACACCGCCGTGAAGATGCTGACGGCGAAGCCTGAGTCCACGGAAGACGTTGCGGACAGCCTGATGATGCGCCAGCTGCGGCGCTTCTTCCCCCTGACTCCCACGTACTACGACATGCAGTTTGTCGTAAAACTCGATGGGAAGCGCGTACTCACGCCGCTCGCGGTGGCGCTGGTGCTGGTGGAAACGACAGACCTGATATTTGCCGTCGACTCGATTCCGGCGGTGTTCGCAATCACGACCGATCCGTTCATCGTTTTCACGAGCAACGTCTTCGCGATCCTGGGCCTGCGATCCATGTACTTCGCGCTGGCGGGCGCCATCGACAAGTTCCGATACTTGAAAGTGTCGCTAGCGGCAATCCTCGGCTTGGTCGGCATCAAGATGCTGACCGCCGACCTGCTGAAGGCGTACATCGGGCCCAGCATGAACTTCTGGCTGCTGGGCGTGGTCGCGCTGATTCTTGTCACGGGGGTGCTGGCGTCGATGCGTGCCGCACGACGTGGCGGGGTGATGCCCTAGGCTCGCGAGGCCTGCCGCCGCTCGCGGGGCAGGCCTCAGCTCTCGCTGGCGATCGTTTCCAGTACTTCCCAGCGAGCGACGGCGACAGCAATCTCGGCTTCGACCTGCGTCAGGCGCGCCTTGGTGCTCGCGGCCGCGTCGCCGTCCCGCAGCACGGCAGGATCGGTGAGCTTCGTAAAGACATCCAGCTTCTCCTGCTCGAGCGCGTCGATGTGTGCCGGCAATGCGTCCAGCTCGCGATGCTCCTTGAAGGTCAACTTGCGAGGCTTGTCCTCGGGCGGTGACGTCGCGGCAGCGCGGGTTGCGACCGGCCCCTTGCGTGAGGGCTCCGCGGCGACCGACGGACGTTGGCGCAGCCAGTCGGCATATCCGCCGGCGTACTCGCCGACGCGACCATCGCCTTCCATGACGAGCGTGCTTGTGACGACGTTGTCGAGGAACGCACGGTCGTGACTCACGACGAGCAGCGTGCCTGAAAACTCGAGCAGCAGATCCTCGAGCAGGTCGAGCGTCTCGATGTCGAGGTCGTTGGTCGGTTCGTCGAGCGCGAGCACATTGAACGATCGCGTGAACAGGCGCGCGAGCAGCAGGCGATTGCGCTCTCCGCCGGAGAGTGCGCGTACCGGCGTTCGGGCACGGTCTGCCGGAAAGAGAAAGTCCTGCAGGTAGCCATGCACGTGCTTCTCGGAACCGCCGATGCGAATGAAGTCGGCCCCATCGGCGATACTGTCGAACACGGTTCGCTCGGGATCGAGCTGGTCGCGCAACTGGTCGAAATACGCGACCTCGAGTCCGGTGCCGTGGCGTACGTTGCCCGCATCGGGTAACAACTCGCCGAGCAGGAGCCGGAGGAGGGTCGTCTTACCGGAGCCGTTAGGCCCGATGAGCCCCACCCGATCGCCGCGCATCACCGTTGTGGAGAGGTCGCGAACGATGACGCGCGAGCCGTGCGCGAAGGACACGTCGCGCGCCTGCATCACGAGCCGGCCCGATCGCTCGGCCTCCTGGGACTGCAGCTTGACGGCGCCGACCCGCTCGCGACGCTGGCTCCGTTCGCGCCGCATGGCCTCGAGAGATCGCACCCGGCCCTCGTTGCGCGTGCGCCGGGCACGAACCCCCGTGCGAATCCACTTCTCCTCGATCGCCAGCTTCTTGTCGAATTCCGACCACTCCTTCTCCTCGACCGAAAGTGCAGCGTCCTTCCTGGCGAGGTAGGTGTCGTAGTCCGTTCCCCAGTCCACCAGTTTTCCACGGTCAAGCTCGATAATGCGCGTGGCCAGCCGGCGAAGGAACGCCCGGTCGTGGGTCACGAAGAGCAGGGTGGTGTCACGCTCGATGAGGTAGTCTTCCATCCACTCGATGGCTTCCACGTCGAGGTGATTCGTGGGCTCATCGAGCAGGAGGACGTCGGGTTGTCTCACCAGTGCGCGCGCAAGCAGGGCCTGCCGCTTTCGGCCGCCGGAAGCGGCCGCGAACATGGCTTCCGGGTCGAGACTGAGGTGATCGAGCACCGTCTCGACCCGTGAATGCAGTTGCCACGCGGAGGCGCTTTCCAGCGCGTGATGCAGCCGGTCGAGCTCCCGAAGTGCGGCATCCGTCGGAGCCACCCCAACGCATCGGGAGGCGTCGTGATACCGGGCAAGCAGTTGACCGTCCTCGCCGAGGCCTGCAGCCACCACGTCGAAAATGGTTCCTGAGACATGCTCCGGAATTTCCTGCTCCAGACGCGCGACGGTGACGCCTCCCTGGCGAACGAGTTCTCCCGCGTCCGGCGTGACTGTGCCGTCCAACAACTTCATGAGGGTGCTCTTTCCCGCACCGTTTCGTCCGAGCAGACAGACGCGCTCACCGCGCTCGATGGCGAACGTCGCCTGATCGAGAATTCTCGGTCCGCCGAACGCGACGGTTACATCTTTCACGGTCAGGAGCGCCATCCGGTAAAGCCTCTGCCAGTCGGGTCGAGTCGCCGCACCGACGCGGTTTACGCGCGGGGCCGGCGAGCAGTCATGCAGGCAGGGCGTGCGCCGAGCCTCGGGTCCATCCCGTCAATGATAGACAGCGGGTTGCCGGTTGCCACGGCATCGGAAGCCCACTTGTTTTCGAAGATCCTCCGAGACCTCTGCCCTACCGCCGTGAAATCGTCCTCAGGTACGAAGTCTTCCCTCCTGTCGCCACCGCGAATCTCCGATCGCGCGCAGGCGATCGAGCCGTTCTACGCCGTGGCCATCTTCCGCGAGGCCATGGCGATGGCCGAGCAGGGAAACACCATGCTCATGTGCGTGGGAGAGCCTGACTTCCCGACCCCCCGGCGCGTGGTGGATGCGGCGGTGGAAGCACAGCGGCGCGGGGAGACGCACTACACGGTACCCGCTGGTATCGCCCCCCTGCGGGCGGGCATCGCGAGCCTCTATCGCGAGCGGTATGGAGTCGAGGTGCCGATGGAGCGGATTCAGGTGACGGTGGGTGCGTCGGGCGCGCTGGCGCTCGCGTTCGGTGTGCTGGCGAATCCGGGAGACGAGATCCTGATGGCCGATCCCGGCTATCCGTCGAATCGCGCCATGCTGACGTACTGCGGTGCCAGCGCGCGCCTGGTTCCGGTGGGCGAGGCGGAGCGTTTCCAGCTCACGGCCGCCCTCGTGGAGGAGCACTGGACCCCTGCCACGCGGGGGGTGATGGTTGCGTCGCCTGCGAATCCCACCGGCACGAGCATTCCGGATGACGAGCTGCGGGCCATCTACGAAGTCGTGCGGCGCCGCGGCGGGACGCTGGTGGTGGATGAGATCTACCATGGCCTGACGTACGACGCGCATCCGCAGACGGCCGCCGCGTTAGGCGACGACGTGTTCGTGGTGAACTCGTTCTCCAAGTACTACTGCATGACGGGATGGCGGCTCGGCTGGATGGTGGTGCCCGAGCCCTACGCCGCGGCCGTGGAGCGCATGTCGCAGCACCTATTCATCTCGCCCCCTGCTCCTTCGCAGTGGGCGGGCCTCGCGGCGCTGGAACCGGAGAGCACCGCGATCTTCGAGGCGCAGCGCATGGAGCTGGGAAGGCGGCGGGACTACATCGTGCCCGCCCTTGCGTCGCACGGCCTGAACGTCGCATGCCGGCCCGACGGGGCGTTCTATGTCTACGTGGACTGCAGCAACTTCACCAACGACACCTGGTCGTTCGTGCAGCAGCTCCTGCGCGCGACGGGAGTAGCGGTGACCCCCGGACGCGACTTCGGCCAGCACCGGGCGAATGAATTTCTCCGAATCTCGTACACGCTGCCGCTGCCGAAGCTGCAGGAAGCGGTCGAGTGCATCGGCGAGTTCGTACGTCGCTGGCCGCGCTGAGGCTGAGCAGCGCCCTCAGAATTCGCCGATGAAGCCGATCTCCGGCTGCAGGTGCTGCGAAAACTTCTGCTCCACCGCCTGCTGGGCGTGCGCGATGAGCGCGCGGACGTCGGCCGCGGTCGCACCGCCCAGGTTGACCATGATGTTGGCGTGAATGTGCGAGATTTGTGCGTCACCGATGCGAAAGCCCTTCAGTCCGCACTGATCCACGAGCCGGCCCGCGCCCACTCCCTCGATCTTCTTGAAGATCGACCCCGCGCTCGGGTGAATCTCCAGCCACGGGTGCCGCGCCCCGCGCCAGCTCAGGTTCTCCTGCAGGATGCGGTGCATCTCCCCGCGATCGCCCGGCGTTAGGCGGAACGTGACGGCGAGGGCGACGTCCTTGGTATGATGCAGCCGGCTGGTATCGTACCCGAATTCCATGGCGGCATTGTCGAGGCATTTCCGCTCGCCCGCCTCGCTCAGGACCTCGACCGACTCCACGACCTCGGCGATGAACATGGTGCGCTCACGGTCCGGCGCCGGGGAGAGAAAGTGGAGGTTCTGCCACACCGCTCCACCCACCGTGCTCGGAATGCCGATGTAGTGCTGGAGACCGGAGAGATGGTTCCTGATCGCGACGAATATCAGGTCCTGGACGATGGTCCCGCTCTCGGCCCAGAGGCGGGCGTCATCGAGAACCCGATGGCCCCGGGCGACGTTGCGGATCACCAACCCGCGAAAGCCGCGGTCGCCGGCCAGGATATTGGCGCCCAACCCGAGCACGAAATACGGCATGCCGGTGGCCCGGGCAAGCAGAATCGCCTCTGCCAGATCGTCGGCCGAAGTGGCATCGTACATGAGATCGGCGGGACCGCCGATCTTGAACGTGGTGTATGGAGCCAGAGGTTGGTCGCGCCGCAGGCGCGATGGATCCAGCACGCGCGCGGCACGCGCGACGAACTCGTGAGTCATCGGGGTCGTTGAGATTGAGGCCGAGCGAAAGAAACCGAACCGCGAGCGTCGCCGCCAGCGCCGCCGCACTTACGCATGCCCTTCCTCGAATGACCGCACGAGTTGCCCCGTCTTTCCGGCGTTGCGCCGCCCCTAACCGGCATGCCGCGTTAGGCCGTCCCGGTTCTCCCGGACGGTCGCGGCCGCACTCGCCCTCCACGAAGGCCAGTATATCGGGATGGGCCGGGACCGCCTGGCTCGCCGCGGCAATGCTGATCTCGGCGCCCGCGTCCGCGCTCGGCCAGCGCGCCAACCTGGAGAAGTTCATCCACCAGACGACGCTGGCAAACGGCATGGAGGTCATCGTGGCCGAGAACCACGGCGTGCCGCTGGCCACGGTGGAGATCAACGTACGCAACGGCTCGTTCACGCAGCCGCCGGGCTCCGAGGGACTGGCGCACATGTACGAGCACATGTTCTTCAAGGCCAACGCGCAGTTGCCACGGCCCGACGAGTTCATCGACCGGGCGTCGGAGCTCGGCGCGGTGTTCAACGGCACGACACAGGAAGAGCGGGTGAACTACTACATGACCCTTCCCAGCGACTCGGTCGCGGGGGGCATGCAGCTCATCGCGGCTGCGTTGCGGGAGCCGAAGTTCCTGCGCGAGGAGCTCGACCGCGAGCGGCAGGTGGTGCTGGGCGAATACGACAGAAACGAGGCCTCGCCGTTCTTCGCCCTGCAGGAACAGATGGGAAAACTGCTTTACCCCGGCCAGTGGAGCCGCAAGAACATCATCGGGGTGCGCAGCGTGCTGCAGACGGTGACGCCCGACAAGATGCGGGAAATCCAGAAGAAGTATTACGTGCCGAACAACTCGGCGCTCATCGTGACCGGCGACGTGGATGCGCAACGCATCTTCCAGCTGGCGGAAGAGATATTCGGCGACTGGAAGAAGGGAGACGATCCGTTTGTGAAGGATCCCATTCCCCCCATTCCCCCCCTCACGAAGAGTGAAGCCATTGTCGTAGAGCAGCCCGTGAACGCCGTGACGGTCATGCTCGAGTGGCAGGGACCGAGCGTGCGTCGCGATCCCGAGGCCACCTACGCGGCCGACGTCTTCTCCGATGCGCTCAACCAGCCCGATTCACCGATGCAGAAGCGGCTGGTGGACAGCGGCCTCTTTCAGTCAGTGGGAGTGGGCTACTACACGCTCGACCAGGTCGGTCCCATTTCCATCGTCGGGCAAACCACGCCCGAGCGCCTCAAGGAAGCCGTGGCCGCGCTGGACCAGGAGATCACGAAGTTCGCCACACCGGGGTACATCACCCAGGAGCAACTGGTGGCCGTGAAGGCACAGCGGGCCGTGGGTACGGCGTATGGTGAGGACCGCGCGAGCGGATTCGCCCACACGTTAGGCTTCTGGTGGAGCGTGTCGGGTCTCGAGTACTACATGGGCTACATCGACAACATGGCGGAGCGTACGCTGCCTGACCTGCAGCGGTACGCGACGAAGTACATCGTGGGCAAGCATCGCATCGTAGGCGTGCTGATGTCGCCGGCGGCGCGGGCGAGCATTGGACTGACGCCGGCCGACCTCATGCCGAGGACCATCCAGTGAGCGGGCTGAAGAAGTCGTGCCGGTTGCTTGCCGCTGCCGTCCTGCTTGCCGTCCTGCTTGCCGGCCTCGCGTATCCCGCGCGCGCGCGGCTGGACGCGCAGGCGCCCCGCGGGGCCGGAGGCCGGACGAGTGCGGGCGCCGATACCGGGACCACCTCGTACGAGGCGAGCGGCATTCGGGTGATTCACCGAATGGCCGAGGGGGAGATCGCTGTCGCGAACCTCTACCTGCTGGGCGGGGTGCGGCAGGTGACCTACGACAACGCCGGTATTGAGCTGCTCTTTCTGGAGGCCAGCGAACGAGGCACGAAAGCGTACCCCAAGGAACGCCTGCGGCGCCAAATGTCGCGCTTCGGCACACGCATCGTGATCGACGCCGGATCCGACTGGACGACGGTCGGCGTGCGCGCGACGCGCACAACGTTCGACAGCACCTGGGCGATTCTTGCCTCGCGGCTTATGCAGCCGACGCTGGACTCGGCCGAGGTGGAGCTGGTGCGACAGCAGTATCTGCTGGGCGTCGGCCAGCGCCAGGATTCTCCCGACGCACTGCTCGAGTATCTGGCCGATTCCGTGGCATTTGCCGGGCACCCGTACGCCCTTCCGCCCGCGGGCACCGAGCATTCCCTGGCGAAGATTTCACTCACGGAGCTCAAGCAGTACGGCGCGACGCAGATGGTGAAGTCGCGCATGTTGCTTGTGGTGGTTGGCGACTTCTCGCGCGCGCGCGTGGAGCGACTCGTGGCGCAGACGCTGGGGCGGTTGCCAGCGGGCAACTACTCGTGGACCCTGCCCGATACCCTTCCGCGGTCGAAGGTGAGTCCGGAGATCGTCAATCGTTCACTTCCGACCAACTACATCATGGGCCGGTACGCGGGCCCGAAGGCGGGAACGCCGGACTACTATGCCCTGCGCATCACCACCGCCGTGTTGTCGGGCCAGTTGTTTGGCGAGATCCGGTCGCGACGCAACCTGACGTATGCCGTGGACGCGCCGTTCATCGACCGTGCTATCGCGGCGGGCGGCTTGTACGTGACCACGGTGCAGCCAGAACTCACCGTGGACATCATGCGGCAGCAGGTGGCCGCGCTGAAATCAGGGATGATCGACGAGAATGCGCTCGCGCGCCTCGTGCACCAGTTCCTGACGCAGTTCTATCTCGAGAACGAGAGCAACGCCGATCAGGCCGATTTCCTGGCCAAGTCCTTCCTTTACAGTGGGGACATCAGGGCCGTGGAGCGCTTTGAGCAGCAGCTCCGCGCCGTGACGCCGCAGGACATCCAACGAGCGGCGCAGCGATACATCCGGGACGTGCGCTGGACCTACATCGGGGACAGCCGGAAGGCTCCCACGCGCAGCTTCGAGCGGTTCTGAGTTACGGCGGGGAAGCGCAGCGGCGGGCACTACGGTGCGTCGCTGTTGTCCTCAAAGACCGACGCGGCCAGCTGCATGCTGTGCTCCCGCACATCGGCCGGCCAACCGGACGTGGACGTCTCGAACAGTTCGCGGTTGCGGCCGAAGAGGCCGCGCGTGGCTTCCTCGAATCCGGGTAGATCTCCGGCCATTGCGCTCATGAAGCGGTAGGATGACTCCTCCGATCGCCGCACACGGTCACTGCCAGCGCGCGTCCGGCGCGCCTCCTCCACCAGCTTTCGAAGGGCGACTGACGCTCCACCGGGCTGGCTGTTGAGCCAGGCCCAATGACGGGGCAGCAGGGTAACCTCGCGCGAGACCACGCCGAGCCTGGGACGGCCGGGACCGCGCGCCGCGGCGTCGTAAAGCGGCGAGATAGCTGGCTGTCCCAAACCGCGCAGCACGGCGTCCAAATCGCCCCGGAAGTCGATCTCCACGAGAGCGCTGGACTCGTCTTCGAAGATGAGTACGGTGGTAAGTGGCGAAGCGTCCAGCACCCGTTTGGCCTTCCGTACGACATCGCCCAACTGCCCGGACGCGACGCGGGACGATCCCGCGAATGCGGTGCACCTCG
The DNA here is from genome assembly GCA_039927015.1 of Gemmatimonadaceae bacterium. Taxonomy (GTDB): domain Bacteria; phylum Gemmatimonadota; class Gemmatimonadetes; order Gemmatimonadales; family Gemmatimonadaceae; genus SCN-70-22. Next base: position 33,127 of record JBDSVW010000049.1, read on the forward strand.
TCGATTCACCTGTCGTCATATCTGCTCCTGTCAGTTCGAGGAGCAATATTTCACCCGGGTAGAATGAAAGTCAATCTACCCGGGTAGAAATCGTGACACGCATTCGACGGTGCTGGCTCTCATGTGCGCCTCTAACGCCATCATCAAGCCAGCACAGCGCCCTTCCTCAGCCCTTGCCGACCACCACGAGCGGGCGCGACACGAGGTGCTCAGCCAGGAACCAAACTTGTAACTCGTTGATACGAAGTACGTTGCTCACGAGCATGTCATTCGTTCCTTGATCATATGATTCGTCGTCGGCGCTGGCGCCAGCGCGGGTTGCGCCGAGGACCACCTCGTGCGCCTCCAGGAGCCGAGATAACTGAACCGGCACGTCCTCGCGACCGCGGGGTGGCCGCTGGATGGAGGTCATCTCGGAGCGCCTCTCGCCCGCGACCATCGTGTGGCCGCGGAATCGTCGGGAACCGTCCCAGGGAAGATTTGGCGTCGATGCCGCGTGCGGCATCGCTCCAATTGATGAATTCGAACCGCTTCGTTTGGACGAGGGAGACGTGGTGCGACTCCGGACCGCAGGGCGCGGCTTGCCCCCGGCTACGCTTTCGTGTGGTAGCGGTCGCTCAGCTTCCGAACGGTCGTGACGTTGCGCATGGTGGTCGGGCCGCCCAAGGCGCGCTCCAGTTTCGCTCCCGTGATCTTGGACTCCCCGAGGTGCCGGCGACGCAGCCAGTACAGCTCGCGGCCATGGACATCGAACGCGTCAACCTTGGTTTGAAGCGCAAGGAGTCGCGCGCGCGCCTCATCGCCCAGGGGTGCCTTGAGGAAGCCGATCCACAACGTCTCCTCGGGCTTTCGATTCTTCGAGGGACGGAAAACCTTGAGCCCCGCGGCCGTGGCCACCTCAATCGGTGTGCGCACGAACGTCGGCACCTCGTAACCCAGTTCTTCCTCGAGCAAGCGCTCGATCTTCCGCTCCAGCGAGGCGCTGGCGGTGCGCGACGTCGTCTGGAAGATCGCGTTGCCGCTGGCGATGAACGTCTCGACGCTCGTGAACGCCAGGGACTCGAACAACGTGCGCAGGCACTCCATCTTCACGGTGTGCCCGCCAACGTTGATAGCGCGAAGGAACGCGATGTACTGCGGCATGACCGGCGACGACCTCCTCAGCTTCCGCCGAAGCGCTCGGTGCGAATGCTGGACGGGGAAAGTCCGAGCGAGAGCAGCACGTCGGCGACGTCCCCAACGAACCGGTTCGCACCGCAGATGAACGTGAGGAAGGGAAGGGAGGAAAGCGACGACAGCGCCCCTCGCACGATCTCCGCGTCGATGCGCCGGCTGAAGTCGGTGGGACGTTGCGCGGGTTCCCGCGTGAGACAGAAGATGACCCGCAGCCCTGGCTGCGAACGCTCAAGGGCGAGCAGTTCCTCGCGGTATATGACCTCTGCCCATGAACGCGCCGAGTAGAGGAGGACCATCGTGTGCGCCGTCTGGATCTGTGCCCGGTGACGGAGGATCGACATGAGGGGCGCCACTCCTGCTCCTCCGCCAATCAGCAGCACGTCTCCCGCGTCTTCAGAGCGCCAGACGAAGTGCTCGGCGTGTGCATCGCTCACTTCCACGGAGTCTCCAACCTGCGCGACCGTGTGCAGGAAGGTCGAGACCTCGCCATCGTCCAACAGTTCGACGGCGAGTTCGATCGTACCCATCGTCTGCGGAGAGGACGTGACGGAGTAACTCCGGCGAGCCTGATAGCCGTCGGCGGCCGTGAGTCGAACATCGACATGCTGACCCGGCAGCAGCGGCGCCCCTACGAGTGGGCGCAGGACGAAGCTCTTCACCGTGGGCGTCTCCACCACGATCCGCTCGATGATCGCTTGCCGCCACGTGCCCGACGTCGCGGCGACCAGCGGGCGAGCGGCGGCCCCGCCTGAGTCAGTCAGTGGAAAAGCGCTCTTCGCGCCATGGATCGCCATACATGTGATAGCCTCGCAATTCCCAGAAACCCGCTTCGTCGCGCTCGGTGAACTGCAGTCCGCTCACCCACTTGGCGGACTTCCAGAAATAGAGGTGCGGGACGAGCAAACGCGCGGGACCACCGTGATCCGCCTCGAGGGAACGTCCGTCGAACGACATGGCGATCATCGCCTTGCCGCCCACCAGATCGGCGGTCGGAACGTTGGTGGAGTAGCCATCGAAGGAATGGGCCAGCACCCAGGGAGTGGGCGGCGCCAGACCGGCCGCCGCCAGCACGTCATCCACGAGCACGCCCCGCCAGCGCGTGTCCAGCTGTGACCACGTGGTGACGCAATGGATATCGCGTGTGACCTCGGTCGCCGGAAGGAGGGCGAACTCGTCCCATGTCCACCGGCGCACGGGGCGTGGGCCGACGCGCAGCGTGAACGACCAGTCTTCCAGGGCAATCCGCGGCGTCGGGCCGGCGGAGAGCACGGGAAAATCGAACACCTCATGCTGTCCGGGCGGAATGCGCGGGCTCTT
>JBDSVW010000050.1:0-9813 GCA_039927015.1 Gemmatimonadaceae bacterium
CCGCTCTTCCGGCGCATGGTGCGGAACGACGAACGCTTTGCGCTGTGACCGTGCCGGCGGACGTGGAGCAGGAATTTGCCGACCGGATCGTGCGGCGGATGCTCGAGTCCGACGCGATGAGTCGGTGGCTGGGGCTCGAGGTGCTTGAAATCGCGCCACGCCGTTCGCGTTGCCGCATGACCGTGCGCGACGAGATGGTGAATGGATTCGGCGTGGCGCACGGGGGCGTGGTGTTCACCTTCGCCGATTCCGCCTTCGCCTTTGCCTGCAACACCCATGGCCACGTGACCGTCGCAGTCGACAACAGCATCACCTATCCTGCGGCGATACGCCCGGGCGACGTGTTGATCGCAGACGCACGGGAGGAAGCCGGCTCTAGCCGGCTGGGGTACTACCGCGTGGATGTTCACAACCAGCGGGGGGAACTCGTGGCGCTCTTCCGGGGCACGGCCTACCGCACGCACACGTCACACTTTCCGGACGAACCTGCTCATGCGTGATGCTTACATCGTGGATGGGGTGCGCACACCCATCGGCTCCTTCACCGGTTCGCTGAGCGCGATTCGCGCCGACGACATGGCGGCGCACGTGATCCGCGAGTTGATGCGGCGCTCCCCGAGCGTGGATGGCGCCGAGATCGCCGACGTCGTGATGGGCTGCGCCAACCAGGCCGGCGAAGACAACCGCAACGTGGCGCGCATGGCCGCCCTGCTGTCGGGGTTGCCCGTCACTGTGCCGGGTGAGACCGTGAACCGGCTGTGCGCCTCCGGCCTGAGTGCCGTGGCAAGCGCGGCGCGCTCGGTGAAGCTGTCGGAAGGCGAGCTATTTGTCGCCGGCGGCGTGGAGAGCATGACACGCGCCCCGTACGTGATGTCGAAGGGCGCGACGCCATTCGCGCGCGATGCGCAGCTCTACGATACCTCGATCGGTTGGCGGTTCGTGAACCCGCTGATGGTGGAGCAGTTCGGCATCGACTCCATGGGACACACGGCGGAGAACGTGGCGGAGCAGTGGCAAGTCTCGCGCGAGGACCAGGACGCCTTCGCGCTACGCTCGCAGCAGAAGGCCGCGCGGGCGCGCGAGAGCGGACGTCTCGCGGTGGAGATCGTGCCGGTGACCGTTCCGGGTCCCAGGCGCGGGACGACCACGGAGTTTTCTGACGACGAGTTCATCCGCCCCGATTCCACGCTCGAGGTGCTGGCGCGACTCAAGCCAGCGTTTCGTACCGACGGCAAAGGCAGCGTGACCGCCGGCAATGCCTCGGGCATCAACGACGGGGCGTGCGCGCTGCTCGTCGCCTCGGAGGGGGCGCTCAAGACACACGGCCTGACGCCGCTGGCGCGGGTGGTGGCCAACGCGGCCGCTGGCGTGGAGCCCCGCATCATGGGCATCGGTCCCGTGCCGGCCACGCGCCGCGTAATGCAGTTGGCGGGGCTCACGGTCGGCGACATGGACGTGATCGAGCTGAACGAGGCGTTCGCGGCGCAGTCGCTGGCCGTGCTGCGGGAGCTGGGCATTGCCGACGACGACCAGCGCGTGAACCCGAATGGGGGCGCCATCTCGCTCGGGCACCCGTTAGGCATGAGCGGCGCGCGGCTGGCCCTCACCGCGGCCCGGGAGCTGGGGCGCACGGGCGGACGCTATGCGCTCTGCACGTTGTGCATCGGGGTGGGGCAGGGCTACGCGATGATCCTCGAGCGCGCGTAGTCGTTCTTCCGGCTCACTTCACGCGGGAATAGTATCCGTCGAAGGCGGTCTTCGAGGTGGTGCCGCCGTCGGCGGAGTTCTCCCACAGCTGCCGCACCCGCCCGTCGGGCAGGGGCGTGAACGTCATGCGGGTGCGTAGCGGCCGTCCGTCGGGCGCGATCGCCGGTCCCTCGAGCACCATGCGGCCGTCCACGAGCCCGCCGTCGAACAGGGCGAGCTGGCCGCCATTGTCCACCCAGCTCTGGTGCCAGCGCTTGGTGGCGGCATCATAGATGTTGAAACTCTTGCCGACGGAGGGCCCTTGGGCTCCCGTCCACTCCTCCAGAATCACGCAGCCGCCAAGGATGGACGTAACCTTGCTGGAGCCGGCGGGCTGTGCCTTCGGGTTGAGCACCTTCCATTCGCCGAGCCAGAAGTCGAACTCGCGATGCGCCGCGCCAGCGCAGGGGGCGGGGGCCGAGGCGGGCGACTGTGCCGACGCGTCACCGGTGAGGGCGAGCGAGAGGAGCACGAGCAGGGGGAGAGGGAGGCCGCGAACGAGGGAGTAGGTCATGGCTGCGGTCCTGAGGGAAGTCAGGCGTGGCACGGATGTGCCTGCACCATGCAGTCTCCGCGCCGCGCCGACGGGGCTCAGGGACGAAGCGCGCAGTTTTCGAGATCATTCCGCATCCCTGTTATGCTTTGGAGAGCCGCCCGCACCGTCCACCAATACTGCCGCGCCTGTGATCTACGCCTTCAACGACATCATCCCCGTGGTGCACCCCAGCGCCTTCATCCATCCGCAGGCCGCGGTGACGGGCAACGTGGTCATCGGCCGCGACGTGTACGTGGGCCCCGGGGCCGCCATTCGCGGCGACTGGGGGGCGATTGAGATCGCCGACGGCTGCAACGTGCAGGAGAACTGCACCATCCACATGTTCCCGGGCGTCACGGTGGTGCTCGAGGAGGGCGCGCACATCGGGCACGGCGCCATCGTGCACGGCGCGCGCATTGGCCGCAACTCCCTCATCGGCATGAACGCTGTCGTGATGGACAACGCCGTGGTGGGCGCCGGATGCATTGTCGGCGCACTCTGTTTCGTGCCGGCCGAGATGCAGGTGCCCGACCGGAAGGTGGTCGTGGGCAATCCGGCCAAGATCGTGAAGGACGTGTCGGACGAGATGCTGGCGTGGAAGAGCGAAGGCACGGCGCTCTACCAGCAGCTGCCGGAGCAGCTGCATGCCTCGCTGCGCCCGGTGGAACCGCTGCGCCAGCGTCCCGCGGACCGCGTGATCGATACGACATCGTCGCTGAAGCCGTGGCCCTGGACGCGCGGGAGCGGCGGGTAGCCGGCTCCGCGCGTCACCCCACCGGAATCCAGTAGGAGAGCTTCACCGAGACGAAGTTGTCACCCGCCGCCCGCGTCGTCTCGAACAGGTCGCCGAGCCGCACGCGCTGTCCCGAGGCATCCACGGCGCGGCGGTTCTGCTGCCAGACGAAGAAGAGCGTGCTGCCGGGATTCCACTCCCACCGCATCACGACATTGGAGCGGAACGATCGCGTGTGGAAATCCCGGTTCGCGATCTCGAAGCTCTGCGTCCCATCCGTCACACGCCGGTTGCCGAGCGAATCCGCGGCGATGGTGGTGCCACTGGTGCCGTAGCGGGTGAGCTCGCGGCTGCGCGGTGCGGACAGTTCGCCAAAGCCAGAGAAGCGTCCGCTGGCGACGAAGGGCTCGGCGTAGCCCTCGACTGTCCACGTCGGCGAGAAGGCGTAGTTGAGTCGCATGCGCATGGAGAGCGTGCTGCGGTCCACGAAGGCAAACATGTAGCGCACGCCGTAGGTTGCGTCGCGGCCACCGCTCTGTGACAACACGTATTGCCGCGGATCCTTCACGAGGAAGTAGCCGGGATCCATCGAGAGCTGCCAGCGCGGCGCGGGCCGCAGCGTAATGCCGCTCGTATACGAACGGCGGGAGCCGCCGAGTTCGTCCCTGCGCCAGCCGCTGTTGAGGCGCCATCCGGTGCGGCTGCCGGCGGCGTTGAGCAGCGTAAGCTCCTGCGTGAACGCGCGGCCGACGCCCATCACCGGTCCGCCGCGCGTGAGTGCGTCATCGGTGGTGCGTAGCGACAGCGTGCTCCGCACGTTCAAGCTCCAGAAATTCAGGAAGGTAAGCCGGGTCATTTCCGACCAGTCGTTTGTCTGATGGTCACGCGCATAGTTGAACTGGCCGCGGGTGTCGAACCCCAGCCGCCAATTCTGCAGGTAGCGGCCCGGCAGCGTCTCGCGGATCTGGATGTCGGCGTTGTAATCGATGTCGTCGGCCGACTGCAGGCGCCCGAGATCGTTGATTTCGTAGCCGGGTGACTCGGCGATGACCTGCGCGCCCCACAGGATGCGTCGCCCCGCGTCCTTGTCGGCACGCAGCGAGGCCGTGTACCCGGTGAGCGACGTGCGCTGGGGATCGTATCGCAGTCCCTCGGCGTCGGGCCGCTGGAAATAGTGCGCGGAGGAGCGCTGGATGCGCCCGATGGCCGCCGCGTCGCCGCTGATGTGGCTGAATCCGGCCCACCCGGTGAGCGCATACCGCCCCTGCTGCCAGCGCAGCCGCCAGTCGAGGCCTCCGCTGTAGGCGTCGCTCGCCACCAGGGTGTCCAGGCCGCGCGCCGAGCGCAGGTCGCGCCGCGTGGTCGTGAAGGTGCCGCCTAACGTGGACGCCTGGGCGCCCAGTTCCTTCTGCAGCCGCAGCACGCCATACGCGGTGCGTGGCTCGAGGGGCACGCGCCGCGTACCCATGCTGTCGCGGAAAAAGATCCGCGCCTCCTCGGCCTGCGTCACCGCCAGCAACCCGCCCAGTGACAGCCGCGACTTGAGGCGACCCGTGAGCTTGACCGCTCCCACAATCGAGCTGGCGGAGGGCGCGTCAACGTAGTCGCCGCGGGCACTGCCATGTGGGGGACCGCCGATGCGCCGCGAATAGAAGTAGTTCGGCCCCGAGGCGCGCAGCAGCTCGCTGCCCTCGGTGAAGAAGGGGCGCCGCTCCTCGAAGATAGTCTCGAACGCCGTGAGGTTCACTTCCGCCGGATCCGCTTCCACCTGCCCGAAATCGGGATTCACCGTCGCGTCGAGCGTGAGGTTGGAGCCGATACCGAACTTGGCGTCCAGGCCTGCGCGCGCCCGCACCGGTTTCTGGAAGGGGTCGGCCGCATCGCGTTGCGCCCGGCGGGTGGCGACTCCGGCCACATACGGCAACAGCTCGATGGGTCGCACCGCGTCGACGCCGGTGAGTCCAAGGAGTGTGCCGAAGCGGGAGATGTAGCCCGTCTCGCGTTGCGGGGTCATGACCCAGCGCACCTCCTCGTTCTTGTCCGGCATCCAGCGGGCGATGTTGAGCCCCCACTCCTGCTCCGGACGCGCCGGGAAGCGGAGTTGCGAGAAGGGAATGCGGATCTCGGCGATCCAACCCAGCGAGTCGACGGCGGCCGCGGCCTCCCACACCGGGTCGAATTGCGCCTCACGGCCCCCGTGCTCGCTGTCTGTCGTGTGGCGAAAGTCGCTGCGCACGCCGGCGGCGGACACCGCGAAGCTCACGCCGGTGCGCCGGTCGAGGTGCGTGTCGAACGTGACCGTGAGCAGTTCCACGCTGCCTGCCGCGTCGCGGCGCGTCATGGCCCGCTCGATGCGGCCGGGTTCCGTGCGGAACATGCGCGCGCCGATGTAGAGCGCATCGGCGTCGTACACCACCTGCACCTGCGTGCGTTCGGTCGGATTGCTGCCCTCGATCGGACGCTGCTGCGAGAAATCGCCGATGACCGGTACATCCCGCCAGGCCGCCTCGTCGAGGCGGCCGTCGATGCGCGGGGCGGCTGCCGCCACGCGCGTGGCCATGGCGCGCCTGGCGGACGGCTGCGCGCCCGCCCGTGCCACGGGGAGGCACGTCGCAAGGAGGGCGAAGGCCGCGGCGAGCCTCGACGCCCGGACACAGATGTGCATCGGCCTGCCTAACGCGGTGCGTGCGCCGGCACGCTGGCGCCGGAATCTGGAGAACGGCGGTCGTTGGCGCCGTAGGCCGTGCGCGTGGCGGCGTGATACCAGATGCTGTGCGCGTCACCCTGCGAGCCGGCCGGCTGCGACTCCAGCCGGTGTCCCATCGCCGTAAGCACCTTCGCGGTTTCCTCGCTCATCGCCCCTGCTTCGTACTGTGCGACGTCGGGCAGCCACTGGTGGTGCATGCGCGGGGCATCCACCGCATCGCGCACCGATTGTCCGAACGCCGTTACGCCCAGCACCACATCGATGACGGTGTTGGGAATGGTCCGGCCACCGGGAGAACCGGTGACGAGCAGGAGCTGGCCGGCCTTCGAGATGATGACCGGCGTCATCGAACTCAGCATGCGCTTGCCGGGAGCGATGAGGTTGGCCGGCGTGCCGATGTCACCGCGCGTGGAGGTGTAGCCCGCCTTCTTGTTGAAGTCCCCCATCTCGTTGTTCAGGATGAAGCCGGTGCCGCTCACCACCACGCCTGAGCCGTAGCCCCCTTCCAGGGTGTAAGTCTGCGAGACGGCGTTGCCTTCGCCATCCACGACGGACAAGTGTGTGGTCTCGTGCGTCTCGTCGCGCTGGGTCACCAGCGCGCCACCCAGCGCCACACTGCTCGTGGCGCGGGCGGTATCGATGCCGTGCGCCAGCTGCAACGCGTAGCCTTTCGACAGGAGACGGGTGAGGGGCACCTTCACGAAGTCCGCATCACCCAGCCAGCGCGCCCGGTCGAGGTACGCCCGCCGCGCCGCCTCGAGACGCAGGTGCAGGAACTGCGGCGAGGTGCGCGCCATGTGGCCGATGTCGAAGCGCTCGAGCTGGTTGAGCGTCTGCACGAGGACGGCGCCCCCCGAACTGGGGGGCCCCATGGCGATGATGTGGTGGCCAAGGAAGGTGCCGCGCACCGGTGCGCGCTCCACGGCGCGATAGAGTGCGAGGTCGCGCTTGGTGATCAGTCCACCGTGGGCCCGCATCTGCGTCGCGATGGAATCGGCGATCCAGCCCGAGTAGAACGCGTTCGGCCCATCGACCGCGATGGCGCGCAGCGAACGCGCCAGGTCCGGCAGCCGCAACGTGTCGCCGCCGCTCCACGTTCCGCCACCCGGATGACCATAGGCCGCCACGGACGAGGGAAAGGCGAACATGAACTGGCGCAGGGCGAAGTTGAGTTCCTCCGCCAGCGCGGGGGAGAGCACGAATCCTCGCGCGGCGAGTTCCGCGGCAGGCAGCACGACGGTGCGCCAGGGCAGCTTGCCGAAGTTGCGGTGTGCGAGCGCCATCCCCCGCACAGTGCCTGGCACGCCAGGAGCGCGCCAGCCGGAATCGGTACGGGCATAGGCAATGGACCCGTCCGCATTCTGGAACATGGTGGGCGTGGCGGCCAGCGGTGCCTTCTCCCTGAAGTCGAAGGTCGTAGCCCGGCCGCTCGCCAGGCGCACGATCATGAAGCCACCGCCACCGATGTTGCCGGCCGATGGGTGGGTGACCGCCAGCGCGAATGCCGTGGCCACGGCGGCGTCGATGGCGTTGCCGCCCTTGGCGAGCATTGCGGCCCCCACGTCGGACGCAATGCTGGAGGAGGATACCACCACACCACGTTGCGACCCGACGGCCCCGGCGCCACCCTGCGCGCCGAGGGTGAACGGGACGGAGGCAAGTACCAAGCTCGCCAGCGAGCACGAGAGAAGACGGGAGATGATTCGCATGCCGGGAGATTAGCGACGCGTCTCGCAGGCGGCTACAGCGAGGTCACGAGGAACGGGTCGAGGGACTAGTTTTCCGGGTTGGCACTTCCGCACCCTTCCGGACTCAACCGACATTCGTCTCATGCGACTACAGAACTACGCACTCGGCCAGTGGGTCCAGGGCACGGGTGCCGGAACCGATCTCCTTCACGCCGTCACCGGCGAACACGTGGCGGAGGCCAGCAGCGAGGGTCTCGACTTCAAAGCGATGCTCCACTACGCCCGCACCGTGGGCGGCCCTGCGATGCGCCGGCTGACCTTCCATCAGCGCGCGTTGATGCTCAAGGAGATGGCCAAGTACCTCGGCGAGCGAAAGGAAGCGCTGTACGCGCTCTCGAGCGCCACGGGCGCCACGCGCACCGATTCGTGGGTCGATATCGACGGCGGCATCGGCACCTTCTTCGTGTACGCCAGCAAGGGGCGACGCGAATTTCCCAACGAGACGTTCTACGTCGATGGCGGCGCGGAAGCGCTGTCGAAGGGCGGCACGTTCATCGGACGCCACATCTGCGTGCCGCTGGAGGGCGTGGCGGTGCACATCAACGCCTTCAACTTCCCCGTCTGGGGCATGATGGAAAAGCTGGCGCCCTCGCTGCTGGCGGGCGTGCCCTGCATCGTGAAGCCCGCCACGCTCACCTCGTTCCTCACCGAGGCGGCGTTTCGCATGATGATCGAGGCCGACATTTTCCCGGCGGGCAGCCTGCAACTCATCTGCGGCAGCGCCGGCGACCTGCTCGATCACGTCGAGAGCCAGGACGCGGTGGCGTTCACGGGCTCGGCGACCACGGGACGTATGCTGAAAGAGCGGCCGTCGATTTTGCACAACGCAGTGCGCTTCAACATGGAGGCCGATTCCCTCAACTGCTCGATCCTCGGCCCCGACGCGGCGCCCGGCACCGAGGAGTTTGACCTGTTCGTGAAAGAGGTCGTGCGTGAGATGACCTCCAAGGCGGGACAGAAGTGCACCGCCATCCGACGCACCATCGTGCCGAACGCGATGATGGACGACGTTGTCTCGGCGCTGCGCAAGCGCCTGGACGGCGTGAAGATCGGTGACCCCGCCACCGAGGGTGTGCGCATGGGTCCTCTCGCGGGGCGCGCGCAGGTGCGCGAAGTGCGCAAGGCGCTCGACGCCATTCGCGCGGGTGCCGAAGTGGTGTACGGCGGCGGCGCCATCGACCAGCTCATCAACGCCGATCCCGAGAAGGGCGCCTTCTTCCCGATCAGCCTTCTCGCTTGCGCGGAGCCGTTCAGGAACGCGCAGCCGCACGACATCGAAGCGTTCGGTCCCGTCAACACGGTGATGCCGTACACCAGCGCCGAAGAAGCGGTAGAGCTGGCGCGGCTCGGCAAGGGCTCGTTATGCGGATCGCTCTTCACCAATGACGATGACGTGGCGCGCGACATCGTGATGGGCATCGCACCCTATCACGGCCGCGTCTACGTGCTCAACCGTCACGCGGCCAAGGAAGCCACGGGCCACGGGTCGCCCCTCCCGCATCTTGTGCACGGCGGACCGGGACGCGCCGGCGGTGGAGAGGAGATGGGCGGCGTGCGCGGCGTGCTGCATTACATGCAGCGGACCGCCGTGCAGGGATCGCCCCAGACCATCTCACGCATCACGAAGGAGTGGAGCAGCGGAGCCGACCGCGCCACCGACCGCGTGCATCCGTTCCGGAAGTATTTCGAGGAACTGGAGATCGGCGACTCGCTCACCACACATCGCCGCACGGTGACGGAAACGGACATCGTGAACTTCGCGGGATTGAGCGGCGACTTCTTCTACGCCCACATGGACGACGTGGCTGCGAAGGACTCCTTGTTCGGTCGCCGCGTGGCCCACGGATACTTCGTCATCGCCGCCGCCGCCGGCCTGTTCGTGGACCCCGCTCCGGGTCCGGTGCTCGCGAACTACGGCATGGAGAACCTGCGCTTCACCCAGCCCGTCTATGCCGGCGACACCATCCAGGTGAAGCTCACCTGCAAGCAGAAGACGGTGAAGGAAACGCCGACCGACGGCGTGCCCCAGGGGGTGGTGGAATGGGATGTGGTGGTGACGAATCAGGAGCAGGAGATGGTGGCGACGTATAGCATTTTGACGCTCGTTGCGAGGAAGGCGTAGGGGGCTGAGAAGAGGACGGGAGGTGAGAAGACGGGAGGTGAGAAGACGAGAAGACGAGTAACTGCGTCGCGCGGCGACTGCCCACCTCACCGACACACAACCTCGTCTTCCCGTCTTCTCACCTCTCGTCTTCTCGTCTCCGTCTTCTCGACTTTATTTGCCTGCCACAACCCCCAGCAGACTATCATGATGCCTGCTGATGAATCGCCGCAGGTAGGGGCC